>CAILCO010000137.1 GCA_903832735.1 uncultured Sterolibacterium sp. | reverse complement strand
GCTCGACGGTCTTTGTCTTCATGCTGGTTTATCCTCACGAAATATTGCACAATCATCCCCTCGGAATAAGGAGACGGACGTGCAGAATAATTCGTGCCGCAGCATCAGGCGACTCCTCCGCGTAGCGGCTTCGTCCAACCCGCTCCTCAATCATTTCCTCAATCACATCACGTAACAATGTCCCTTCGCCAAGCGGAAAAGGAAAGGGCTTGTCCGACTCTGATGCCAGCATGCCAAGCTGCCTCACGGCAGCCACAATGACTCCATGCAGCGCCCGATCAACTGCCGGTGGGCTGAAGGGGGTGACGCTGGTAGGTTCAACCTGGGCGTAGAGCCTCTGGTGATAGGGCCGAAATCTCTCGTAATGGCTTCGATCCCTAGGCTTGCTCTGTCCGTAGAGAACAACTACCAGGCCTGGCTTTTCCGAGTCTCGCCCTACCCGACTTGAAACCTGAATGTACTGCGAGGTTGTTTTGGGCTGACCAACAATTGCCATTAGCGCAAGCCGGGAAACATCCACTCCGACCTCGATAATGTTTGAGGCCAGGCAGGCATCAACCGTATCCGCAAAGCCTCCGCCCTTCTCGCCTTTGCCTCCTTGTGAGGAGAACTCCTTTTCAAGTCGCTCCAGTTCCTTGGGAACCTGATCACTTCGTATACGGCTTGTAAGTTCGGATACTTCAAAAAGTTTTCTGATCAGGTCGTATTTGAGGCCATGTCTATCCAGAATTACGCGAAGGTAGTCTCTAGTATCTGCAACAAAAAGTGAGGCCGCACTGCCCAGTTCGCGCAACGAGTTGAAGAAGCAGAGCAGCGTCCACCAGGGATCCCTGCCAGCATCATCTGTCTTCATTATTGCCGCATGCTGCATGAGACTGGCAAAGACGCGTGCCTCAGTGGTCTGGAGAGATCCATGCGCAGGGGCCAACACACCTATATAGAGCCTGCCTGGCTTCAGGCTGCCGTCATCGTTGCGAGCCTCGCGTGCAAAGAAGGAGTCACCTGCCTCAAGCCCGGATGGGGGAAACAGGAACACGTCGTTCCGGGCATACAAGTGCTGGACCTGTTCGCGGGCACGACTTATGGTAGCGGTGGAAGCGATGATTTTCGGCTTGATATCACCAACGCCATCCTTCCTGCAGAGACGCTCGATAACAGTCTCATAGGCACCTACCATGGAGCCCAGCGGCCCCGAGATCAGGTGCAATTCGTCCTGAATGATCAGGCTGGGAGGAAGGCCGACATGTCTGCCGTTCTCGCCAATTCCAAACAGGCGCCTTGCCGCAGGCTTCCATGCAAGCAGCGCGAACTTGTCGACTGTCCCGATCACAAGGTTCGGTGGATCCTCCATGAGGTCTTCATCAATAATCACAATAGGCAGTGGTGGGCGTGGCCGCTGTAGTGTTGAAGCCGTGCCAAATTCACATGCGCCATCGTTGCATCTGAAGACCACGGTAGCGGGATGTTGATTGGTCTGAGTGTATCTCTGGTATCCCAATACGGAAGGAATACCGGATTCACGTGCATGAGCGTCACGGCCACGCCGTCCCCTGCGTTGATGGTCAGCCCCTTCGCTGGAGGATGGCCCGAACCTGGCTCCGCACCATGGACATTTCAGGAGAACGAAAGGGTTCTCGCTATCCGGGTCCTTTTGAAGGCTGTCCAGCGCGTACAACGCATCTTTTCGGGAGTTTGGCGACGCACTTCCTCCAACCCACAATCCGATGCGGAATGCCTTGTCTCCGAGTCTTGCGTTTCTATGTCTAAGATGTTCCATTGCACAAAAGAGCAGCGAGGCCCGCTGAAACTGCTGCGCCGTCAGAAGGCGTGTCGCGGCCGAGCCGAAACTGGATTTACTTGGCCGGCGTGAAACCGGATTTTCTTCGGGTGTATTTTCTTCGCCCCGTGGATATGAAGCTGAGATTTTCTTTGCTGTTTGGGTGTTCTTCGGTTTTCTTCCTGAATCGT
>CAILCO010000136.1 GCA_903832735.1 uncultured Sterolibacterium sp. | reverse complement strand
GTAGCCACGAAATACCTCGCAAATTATCTCGGTTGGTTCAGGGCGCTCGACCGGTCGCCGCGATTCAGCCCGGATCCCGTGCAGTTGCTCGCTCTCGCCGTCAGGGTATGAGTTCAACAACATCATTCGCTAAATGAGCCGAAAAGAACTTAGACAGCACTATTTCGACAAGGTGAAATCCGATGGCAATGATCAATTGGGACGACAAGTACAAGACTGGCAATAACAAGATCGACACCGAGCACAAGAAACTGATTGATCTTATCAACCAGTTGTCCGATGCCATGCAAGCCGGCAAAGGCAAGGAAGTCTGCGGAAAAGTGCTGGGCGAACTGGTCAATTACACCAAGACGCACTTCGCCATGGAAGAGCAGTTGATGGCAACCCACGGCTATGCCAAGACGAGCGAGCACAAGGCGGAGCACACCAAGCTGGTCAAGGATGTTCTGGACTTCCAGAGCAAGTTCGATGCAGGTTCCATCACGCTTTCGGTATCCTTGTTTACTTTCCTGAAAGACTGGCTGATCAACCATATTCTAAAATCCGACATGGCCCTGGCTGAAGGCATCGCGACAAGGTAATTCTATTGGACTGCTTGCTCTCTCAAAGAGTCGCAAGCAGGGCAAAGCGCTCTTGGGTGGTTTAGACCTCGTGACGGACAATTAATACTTGACTGAATCACTCTGGATTACTATTCTGGAACCGATTCCGTTGATAGGAACCGAGAGTGGCGATGCCCGTGGTCCAAACCGTGCGCATGGCAACCGTTTCACCCTTGCCGAAGGAGATTCGATCATGAACCTGAAGCTTCACTACAATGTTGCCTCTACCTATTCGCAAAAAGTCCTGCTCGCGTTCTTCGAAAAGGGCGTCGAATTCACTCCTGTTTCAATCAGCCTGTTTGACCCCGCCGCGCGCGCCGAATACCAGAAGCTTTATCCCTTGGCCAAGATACCCTTGCTGACGGGCGAGGAAATATTCATCCCGGAATCAACGATCATCATAGAATTCCTGGAAGACGAATTTCCCCATTCGGGCACCAAACTCATCCCGGACGAAAAGACCGCCGCGCGTCGGGTGCGCTTCAAGGATCGCGTTACCGATTTGTACCTCAACAACCCCGTGGCCGAGATCTTCTTCGATTCCCTGAAGCCGAAAGAGCAACGCAACCCCGAGGCTGTCGCCAAGGCGCGCAACACCATCGATGTGGCCTATGGCTACATGGAGGAAAGCTTGAGCAAGAACCCGCTCGCCGGGAGCACGGAATTCAACATGGCAGATTGCGCAGCGTTTGCGCCTCTGTTCTATGCTCAGAAAATCCATCCTTTCGCGCAACACAAGCACATCAATGCCTATTTCGGCCGCTTGATGGCGCGCCCCAGCGTAACCAGGCTGATGGTCGAACTGCTGCCTGCGTTGGAGAAGTTCAACTCAAAGTGAACAGGGCATAAGGTCAGGACGCCGACATCGTCAGGCTAGCGATCTGCGGTTGACCAGCCGTCGCTAGCGCCGGCTGTATTCTGCGCTGCGAGCATCTCCTTGCGCGTCTGCGGCGTCTCCAGGCTGATCCTGCCCAGCACGCCGCTGCGGTAATCCTGCAGCAGGGTCAATGCGGCCTTTTCGAGATCCGGCTCGCCGCCCTTCAGCAGATAGCCGCGCTTCCTGGCCACCGCCGCGATGACCCCGACGCCGTCCTTGCCCGCCATGGCGAAACCGTAGCGGGCGGCGACCAGGGCCGGATAGCGTGCCACCAGGACATTGCCGAGGAAGGTGGCCACCTCCTCGTCGATGATCGCATTCCTGCCCACCGCATGGCTCGCGGCCAGCATCAGGCCGTCGTCCGGGTATTCGATCTTCGGCCAGAGCATGCCCGGCGTGTCGATCAGGGTCATGGTCGGGCCGAGGTCCACGCGCTGCTGGACCTTGGTCACCGCCGGCTCGTCGCCCACCTTGGCCACCCGGCGTTTGCTCAGCGCATTGATCAGGGTCGATTTGCCGACGTTGGGGATGCCCATAATCATCATCCGCAGCGGCTTCAGGTGCGTGCCGCGATGCGCCGCGAGCAACTGGCACAGACCGGTCACCTTGGCGACATCGCTGGCCTTCTTGCAGGACAGGGCCACGGCCTTGACGTTTTTCTGAGAATTGTAGAACGCCAGCCAGGCGGCAGTCGCCTGCGGATCGGCGAGATCGGCCTTGTTGAGGATCTTCAGGCAGGGCCTTTGGCGATGCAGACGCAACTCCTCGATCATCGGGTTGCAACTCGCCTCGGGCAGGCGGGCATCGAGCACCTCGATGACCACGTCGGTCGCCGCCATGGTCTCGGCCGCCTTCTTGCGCGCCAGGGTCATGTGGCCGGGATACCATTGTATCGACATGGGCTATGGCAATGCAGTTCAGGACCTGCGCGCCGAGCCGAACGAGCGCTTGATGCCGGCCTGCTCGTCGAACTGTCGGGCAATGTTGCGGCAGACCAGGTCGCACAACTCGAAGATGGCGGGATCGGCAATGCGGTAATAGACGCTGGTGCCGCGGCCTTCTCGGGCCACCATGCCCTGCTTGGCCAGCGCGGCGAGATGGCGCGAGACATTGGCGGTGGAGCAGCCGCATAACTCGGTCAAGTCGCCGACATTGTGTTCGCCGGTGCGCAAGGTGTTGAGGATGCGCAGGCGGGTCGGCTCTGCCAGGGCCTGGAAATAGCGCGCAACATGCTCCAGTGCCTGATCGGAAAGCTTTTCCATCGTGCTCGACTTACTGTTGGACTTCTGCCCGGCAACCATAATTTGACGTCTTGAATTCCTTGGATTGCCCCATCGCCCTACAGCGCGCCCGAAAGCGCGCCCGACAGCGGTTGGAGTTTGATCATTGTATCCTGGCAATTCTATTCGCTATTTGCGCAATTAGTCAATTAATGAAATAATGCGTCCGGACATTCCGTTCAACGTAACCGATCGCTAGGGTAACGACCATGCTGCGCAAGACCCTGATTGCATTCCTCTTCGCCGCTGCGGCCAGCGCGGCCCAGGCGGACGGAGCGGCACCGGCCCCGCTGGCCAGCGCCCCGGTGCGCGCGAGCGGGGAACAGTCGCTCTATGCCGCCGAAGCCGTGGTCGAAGCCTTGAGACAAACCGTCGTCTCGTCCCAGGTTCCAGGCGC
>CAILCO010000135.1 GCA_903832735.1 uncultured Sterolibacterium sp. | reverse complement strand
CGGCCACCTTCGCCTTGAATGCCGCCGTATGATTCCGTCTCGGTCTTCTCATCTTTGCTCTCCTGTTGCGGGCGGTTCAGCCGCCCATAAGAGCAGGTTCTACACTTATCGGCCAGTCCTGTTTTGCTGGGCCACCTCTGTAGGTCCAAAGCCGAATCACTTCCACGCCGTCGATGGTTTCCCGCTGCCACAAGCGATTGCGATAACCCTCGAAGATCTTGCCTGCCGGAAAATTCGGCGCCGTCGTCACCACCGTCACGCGATGCCCCGCAGCCACCCACCGTTTGGTGTGCTCATGAGTACGCGAGGCCGGCGCGTTTGTTTCCGGCGCAAAATTATCGGTCAAAAAAAGAATATGCATGTCGTTCAAGCTTCCATCGGTCTGAGGCTTAGCACTACCAAGAACGGCGGCACGCCCGAGACCGCCCAGGTCAGCACCGTCCGCTCCAGCGTCAAGCCAAACTCAGGCGAGTACCGGCCGGTTTCCTCATCGAGCTTCACACCCGCCGTCTCAAGCGCCAGCACGAGTTGCGCTCCCGAAGGCAACACCAGCAGCCATTGCGCCTCGTTCAGGCGTCGCGCTTTTACCTCAGGATGCAGCGGAATGCGCCCGACCGCGCGGTGCTCGCCCGCCCCCGTGACCTCATCGGTCCAACGGACTTCATCGCCCGAAACCTCCACCGTGCGCCGGTGCACCGGCCGCCCCGGCAAACGCATATAGCCGTCATGGGCGCACCAGGCCCCGAGAGCTTCCGCCGACTCCGCGCAACCGAAGCCCACCGGATAGGCCCGCCGCGCCACCCTGAAGCCATCCCACACCTCCGAGGAATCCGCGCCGTCGATCGCCACTGTGTTGTGCGCTGCCGTGGAACGCTCCCAAAGACGGATCGCATCACGTCCGTAGCGCGACGTTCCGGAATTGCAGATCACGCGCTGCAGCCCCCAGGAAAGCTCGAACGACAAGGTATCGGCATGGGCGTGGCCGGGCAGGTAATCCGGACCCACGGGTGCACCGTCAAACAGCAACACGGCACGGTTCATCTGCATCCGAATATAACCAGACTGCTCGAGCTGGATAACACCATCCGACATCTCGGCAACGACTGGAATATCCAGCCGCTGCGCATAGCCCATCAGCGCCGAAGGTGATGGCGCAACGCCCATCGCCGCATCGTTGAAAAACGAAATTTCGCCATCGGGATGCGACATGGCCTCTAGCCAGCGCGCCATCCCGTCGATCAGAGTCGGCCAGCGATCGAGCTCCGTCTGCCAGCCGGCAAACGCCGCCGGAAAAGCTCGCGCCAGATTCGACAGATCCAGCATGTCCTCGAGCGCCAGCGCCTGATACATCGTGCTGCGTTCGAAGTGCCCGCCGTCGGCAAGAATCTGCTCGGCAATTTCGCGGCGCAGAATCTCCATGCCGAGACGAAACCACGCATCCGCTTCAGCGCCTTCGAAGAAAGCGCCGGCAAAGACAAGTGCCTTGGCATTGGCGAACAAGTGATTGCCCAGCAGATGCACTTCGAGCCGTCGGGTCAGGAAGCGCGCCTGAACGGCGAGCGAATGCACGGCCGCCCCGGACAGCTCGTTGCCCGCCAGGACCCACTTCAGCCAATTCACCAAGCGCAGCGACAGCGGATAGGGCTCCCAGCCGTTGCCCACGCCTGGCGGATTTTCGGCAATCCACCGCGCCAGCAACAGCGCATGCCAGGCCGCTCTGCTAGCGGCGTCCTGCGCATTCAGGTCGTCAAAGTAGTGAAGGTTGTAGAGCCACAGCTTAGGGATGCCGGGCGAATTCCAGTCGCCGCCCGACACGACTTCATGTTCCTCGTTGAGGAAGCGAAAGCGCATTGCCGAAACGAGGCTCTGCCTGCGCGCTGCCGGCAGCCGCCATACACCGCCCCCCGAGCGCCGCTGCGGCGCCGCGCTCAAGTCAGGCGTCGGCCGGCGCAAACGAAACAAAAGCCGACCCCAGATCTGGATCGGCTTGAGATGGCGCAGCGTGTGGAAATACAGAAAGAGCCCTGGATTCCCGCCCTTGTGCCCTTTAGGGTATTCGCTGGAATGACGTGGTCTTTTGGTCACCTAGGTTGTGCTAGTTATTGCGCATCAGCGTGGCTACGGCGATATCTTCGTCAATCTCCGGCCAGTGCACGCCAACCCCCCTACCGATCAGCCGCCAATGCTGGCGCTGTTCCGGCGTGGCATCGCGCAATCTCGGGAACCATTCTAACGGCGCTGAGATTTCCCGGCCATCTGCCAAAATGAAATGCAGGGCAGCCGCGTCGATTGTTACGTCGACGGCGTGCGGATCAAGTCTGATCGCCAAAGTGCTCATGCCAATTCTCCAAAAACAAGGGGCGATGTTCAATTACCAAGGCACGAATGCGGGTCAACTCATGACTACGGAATCCTTCAGACTCCGCCAGTTCAACCGGATGCAACCAGTATTTTGCCATCTTATCGCCGTGCTCAACGTGGATATGTGGCGGCTCTGATCCTTCTCCGCTGAAAAAGAAGAATCGACACCCCTTCAGATTTAGGACGGTAGGCATCGGAAGAGTTTTACGCCAATTCGATCGTCACCCGCGACACCTCGATCAACTCCTCGAACGGAATCGGCGCCGGCCCGCCGGCTTGGATCGCCTGCACGAAGGCCGCCGCACACGCCTTCTGACCCTTGTCCTGCCGCCACAGATTGATCTTGCCGAAGCCAGGCCAGCCGAAGCCCTGCAGTCGGCGGAAGTTGTCCAGTTGCAGCACCCGGCCGGCGCAGAACACCTCCAGGCGCTCCTTGGGGAAAGCCTTGCTGCCGTTGGCCAGGTAATGCACGGTGCCGATCGAGCCATCGGCGAAAGCCAGTTGCAGCGTCACCGTGTCGCCGTTCGCCGCGGTCATGCCATTGCGCGAACAACTGGTGATCGAGCACCCCGCCAGATGCCGCAGCAGGTCGATGAAGTGGCAGGCCTCGCCGACGATGCGCCCGCCGCCCACCGCCGGATCCTGCGTCCAGTGATTCGCCGGAATCGCGCCGGCATTCACCGTCATCACGAACGACTTCGGCCCGGGCACCCCGCCCAGCAACTCCTTCATCTTCCGCACCTGCGGCGCGAAGCGGCGATTGAAGCCGACCATCACCAGCGGCACGTTTCCGGCCTCGCGCTTCGCCCGGTACGCTTCATCGATAGCCGCGAGTTCAGTCAGCGTCAGGCACAGCGGCTTCTCGACGAAAACATGCTTGCCTTGCGCCAGCGCCTGCAAGACAAAGCGCGCATGGCTGTTGTGCCGGGTCGTGATCACCACGGCATTCACTTCCGCATCGACCATCACGGCATCGCTATCGGTGGAAGCATTCTCGATGCCGAACTTGCGCGCCGCGTGCAGCCCGCTCACCCCTTGCGCCGAGGCCACGCTCTTCAATCGCGCACCGCTTTCCTTGAAGGACGGGATCAGCACCGCCGTGGCGTAGTTTCCAGAGCCGATAAAGCCCAACGTCACATGGGGACTACCTTCGGGCGTAGGTCGGGCTTCAGCCCGACTACCGTCGCAATCGGCAACCGCCAATGTCGGGCTGAAGCCCGACCTACTTGAAACGACCACCGTCGCCCGCCGCAACTCAGTCTCAGGCTGTTGCTCAACCAACGGATACGTCAACAAAATCCCCAACGACGGCCCCGACCCGCCCACCAAGGCATAAGCCTGCTCCGCCTCCGCAATCGGGAAGCGATGGGAAATAAGCGACTGCACATCCACCCGCCCGGCGGCCATCATATCGAGCACCGCTTCGAAATTGCGCTGCTCGGTCCAGCGCACGAAGCCCACCGGGTAGTCGTGCCCCTTCTCTTCGTAATCCGCATCGTAGCGCCCCGGCCCGTACGAACACGACACCTGGAAGGACAGTTCCTTTTCGAAGAAGTCCGCACGCGACAGCGCCAACCCGGTCACACCCACCAGCACGATGCGCCCGCGCTTGCGGCACATCTGCGCGGCCTGATGCATCGGGTCATTGCTCTGTGTCGACGCCGTGATGATCACCGCATCCACGCCCCGCCCGCGGGAGAAGGCGCCCAGCCCCGCGGCTACCGGATCCTCGCCGCGCGAAAGATCAGCGGTCTCCGCCCCGAACTCACGCGCCAGCGCGAGCTTGGCCGTATCGAAATCGATGCCCAGCACCCGGCAGCCATTCGCGCGCAGGAGCTGCGTCGTCACCAGCCCGATCAAGCCCATGCCGACCACCGCGACGCATTCGCCCAACGTCGGCTGCACCAGGCGTATGCCCTGCAGCGCAATAGCGCTGACCACGGTGAAGGCTGCCGCTTCATCGTCTACGCCGTCGGGAACCTTGGCGCAGAGGTTGGCGGACACGGCCACGACTTCGGCATGCTTGCCGTTGGAAGCCACCCGGTCGCCCACCGCAAAACCGCTCACCCCGGCGCCCACTTCCAGCACCACGCCGACATTGCAGTAACCCATCGCGATCGGCTGATCGAGCTTGTTCCTCACCGCCGCGATGGTCGGCAGCAGGCCATCGGTCTTGATCTTGTCCAGCACCATGCGCACCTTGTCCGGCTGCTGGAGCGCCTTGTCGATCAGGCCGGCCTTGCCGAACTCGACCAGCATGCGCTCGGTGCCCGCCGACACCAGCGTCACCTGCGAGCGGATCAGCACCTGCCCCGCTGCTGCACGAGGGCAAGGCACATCGGCAACTTCTGTGGCGCCGGTCTTGAGGTTTTGGAGTATCTGTTTCATAGACTTACGTCCCAGCTATCAGGTTCGCCAGTTCTCTGGCATGCAAATTGGTGCTTGAATCACAGGTCTTTGGGAGTAATGCCGGTATGTTTTGCCATGCGAGCAAGCATCTTTGGGCCTATTTCTTCGCTGTCGTGAAACGCAAACACGACATCAGGCCAACCAGACCTGGCAAGGGTACGATGAGAACCAGACTGCCGCTTAACCGTCCAGCCAATACTCAGTAATGAGCCGTAAGCAACCGTTTGGCCTTAATGGACGGCCATTGACTCATGCAGCAACAGGAATTGAGATATGGATGGCAACAGGGCGGGACTCGAGCGAGTCAAGTCGCTCTGCCTTAGTACGAAGCGCAAGCGCCTCGGCCTTGGCCATTGCTTCATTGGCGTCTTGTCCGTAGCACATCACACCTGGAAGCTGCGGAACCTCTGCCAACCAACGACCATCAGCTTCTTTTTCGCATTCGATGGTGAAATCCATTACCGTTTTCCTCTTGGAGTTCGCATTATCCGCCCATTCTCGCGCCACGGATCTTCATTCGAATCACCGTCCAGGGGGAACATTTGCGATCCTGCGAGGACTTCACTCGCAGGGGGCATTGATGAATACAGGCAGGTTGGTATTCGCTCAGATCATGGCGCATTCGACTCATCTCTTAGCCACGCAGGGATATCCCGGCTACCGTGAAGCACACGCCAGACGTCAATCTGACCCTTGCTCTCGAAATAAAACACCCAGTAGGGAAATCGCTTGCAGCCCCAAAACCGCAATCCAGGCAGATTCAATTCATGCGCATAGCGCGGTGACCCAGTTCCCGGCCGACGCTGGATATGGCGATAGGCCTGTTCCAGTGCATCGATAAAAGCCAAGGCATATTCGGGCGCATTCTGCAGGTAGTAATCAATGGCCTCCTGAACATCCTGGTCCGCACGCTCGCGGCGAACCAATGGCTTCATGCAACTGTTGCCAGGCGCTTCCTGGTATTGGAACGAAGAGCAGCGAAGTAGTCGGCATCGGCAAGACCCGTCGGCGTCGACTGCGCCCCCTCCAGAAGCAGATTACGCAACCGCAACCGATCCTGATCGCGACGAATCAGTTCGCGCACGTACTCACTGGATGTGCCATAACCGGCCGTGGTGACCTGCTGGTCCACGAAGGCCTTGAGCGTGTCGGGAAGTGAAATGTTCATTGTCGTCATGAACGACACGCTACAATGATTGGCAAATTTTGGCAAGGCCCGCGACATTGACCGCGCATATTCGGTCTCCGCGAGCGCAGCGCGGCAATCCAGTTCTTGGGTCTACGACAATGAACGCTGAAAAGGCGATCATTGTCACGAGGCTGACCTCAAATTCCCACAAAGCTTACCCCAGAGCGTGACTGCCTTTGTCAAAGAAACCTTTTCACGTTACACATTGACAATAAACAGTTTTCCTTTCAATATACACATTACGTTAAATTGAAAGGAAAATGCATGGCATTCAGTGAATTATCACCAAATCAGCTGCGTGTCGCCATTGACGCCCGACAGACCTACGAAGCCTATCGGGAGGCCCGCCGTCAGGCGGTCCAGTACGCCGGGGGGCTTACCTGGAAGCCCGTGAATGGCGTGGAGTATCTCATTAAGGTCATCAATCGAACCGGCGGCAATAAAAGCTTGGGACCGCGCTCACCGGCGACTGAGCGCATTCATGCGGAATTCGTCAGCGGGAAAGTGCGTGCCAAAGAACGCGAGGCGGGCCTGGAACGGGCTGTCTCTGAATTTGCGGGCATGTCCCGTCAGTTGGGTATCAACCGCGTGCCGTCCATCGTTACGGCCACGTTACGCAAGCTCGATAACTATGGCTTGCTGGGCAAAAACCTGATGGTCATCGGCACCAATGCGCTGTATGGCTACGAATCGGTAGCCGGTGTTCAGTTTGACTCTGGCTTATTGGCGACCACCGATGTGGATTTCCTGTGGGATGCCCGAACCACCCTGAAGTTGGCGTTGTTGGATGATGAGGTCGCTGAAGCGGGGGTGCTGGCAATTCTACGCAAGATCGACAAAACCTTTGAACCAGTACGTCACAGCCAGTTTCGCGCAGTCAACAAAGATGGTTTCTATGTGGACCTGGTCAAGCAAATGGCCAGCCCCCCCTGGAAGAAAGGCGGGCCTGAACGATTGGCTGCCAAAGACTTGACGCCCTCGGACTTGCCGAACATCAAATGGATGCTCTCCAGCGAGAAGTTTTCTTCGATTGTAATTGGTCAAGATGGGCAACCGGCGCCCATGGTGGCCCCGGATCCCCGCGCTTTTGCGGTTTACAAGCAGTGGCTGAGTAAGCAATCTGACAGGGAACCTGACAAGCAGCGCCGGGACCGATTGCAAGCACTGGCGGTTGTTGAATTGTTGCAGGCCAAGTTCCCGCATCTTCCCCTGGATGACAATGCGGAGCGGATGTTCCCGAAGGCCGTGCGGCAGATCACCAAGGGGAGCAAGTTTTCACTTTGACCATAAAGTGCCGCCCAAGCCACGGCGCTGCCTTGCTACTGTTTGCTAGAACCCGTAGTTGCCTGAAGAGCAACCCAGGCCTCTTGTGCCAGCGAAGCAGGTGCCAAGCGGTTAAGGTAAACAACGCGGACGGCACCAGACGTATCCGTCCGGCCGACAGCACATTCCATCGCATAGCTGAAACTGTCACGCTCTCTGTCATGTTCAAATCGGAGGGTGGCAATGAAGGCGACGGAGCGGGCTGCGAATCGGCAGCAGTGGCGCACCAAGGTCGAGGCGT
>CAILCO010000134.1 GCA_903832735.1 uncultured Sterolibacterium sp. | reverse complement strand
TGTCACAGCTCTCGCTGGCCTGCCGGGCCCATGACGACGAAAGCTACGCCGGTATCGCCGAAACTTTGCTGATGCTGATGCAACAGCACAATATGAAAGAAGAGAACATCCTTTATCCCATGTGCGACCAGGCGCTCGGAGCACAGGTGCAGACCCTTGGCGCAAGGATCGGCCAGAGGCTTGAAAAGGGACATGCCTGAACCACGGGTGATCGACGGCCGAGATATGGAGCCGCCGGAGCCGCTGCAGCGGGCGCTCGCCGAACTGGCTACGCTGACCTGCGACGAGGAACTTGTGATGTTGTTGAATTGCGAGCCGCTGCCGCTGTACGCGATTCTCGACCGGAGCGGTTACCGCTACCGCACAGAGCGTCGCGCAGATGGCACCAACCAGGTTCACATTCAAAAGGCCTAGAAGTTCTGTGCAGCCCGTCCTGTCATTCGAACAGGCGCCGCCAATATCGGTGCCCTACCGGTTCTTCCTGACCGCGCCGCTGTTCGGCGCAGTCGCCGGCGTGGTGCTGGCGGTGCTCGGGCCGGAAACCTTCGAGTCACGCTGGTCCTCCGGCGCACTGGCGATGACCCATCTGATCGTCGTCGATTTCATGCTGCAGACGATGTGTGGTTCCCTCATGCAATTCGTGGCGGTAGTTGCCGGCGCCAACATCTGGCGGCCTCGCCTGGTGGCCCACATCGTGCATCCACTGATCACTGCCGGGGCAATATTCCTTGCGTCGGCGTTCCTGCTGCAGCAGAAGGTACTGTTCCTGCTTGCCGCAACGGTATTCATAACGGCGCTGGGTCTGTTCCTCACGGTTATGGCAATCGCGTTGCTGCGCACACCCGCGCGCGGCATGTCTATTTACGTCTTGCGCCTGGCCTTACTCGGCCTGCTGGTGACAGTGGCTCTCGGCGCAACGCTGGCGCTCACACTGGGCCAGGAGGAACCTCTGCAAACGGCTTGGTCGTTGCTTGCGCTCATCAATGTGCATGCCGCCTGGGGGCTCGGCGGCTGGTCCTTGATGCTGGTCATTGGTGTTTCCTATCTCGTGGTGCCAATGTTTCAACTGACACCGTCCTATCCGGCATGGCTGACGCGCCTCCTGCCGGCCGGATTGTTCTTGGTGGTTTGTCTGTGGTCACTGCAGTTGTTCTTGCCCGGCGAGTTGATGCAGGTATGGCAGTCCGGCGCAGCGCTAGTGGGCGTGCTGCTAGCGGGTCTTTATGCCGCAACGACGCTATGGCTGCAGTCGCGTCGTCGGCGCCGTCAGGCCGATCCGACATTGGTTTTCTGGCGCGGCGCGATGCTGTCGCTGCTGGCATTCGCCTTGTCCTGGATCGTGTTCGAAGCAGTGCCGCAGCTTGGCGGGAGCATGGGTGCGCCGCTTTGGCTCGGCGTCCTCGCCATTGCCGGTGTGTTTCTGTCAGTGATCACGGGTATGCTGTACAAGATCATGCCGTTTCTCAACTGGCTGCATTTGCAGCAACAGGGCGGGACCGCGGTCACGACGCCCAATATGAAGCAGATGATTCCTGAGCGCGCGATGCGCGGCCAGATGCGGCTGCATTTCGCAGCGCTTGGATTGCTGCTCGCGGCAGTGCTGTGGCCCACGCTGGCGCTGCCTGCTGGTCTGACGTTCACTGCCTCATGCCTCTGGCTGGAGTGGAATCTGATCGGCGCCGCGCGCGTCTACACGGGCTTCCGCGACCAAATTCGCACATCCACCGGCGGCGCTGTGGAGTCCGGTTGAATCCAAGACCAGAAGCAGGCATTCAGAACTATGTCAGACCAGTTCATCGGCTTCACAAGCGACAAGCAGTTCGTCCAGCGCGTGCGTGAGCTCAAGACCATTGACGTGATGATCCGCATGTACTGTGCCCACCATCACGCGGGTGCGCCTCTGTGTGCCGACTGCGGCGAATTGTTCGACTATGCCCAGCGCCGTCTGCAGCGCTGTGTGTTCGGTGACGCAAAACCCAACTGCGCGAAGTGCGTCGTGCACTGCTACAACGACGAGATGCGCGAGAAGATCAGGATCGTGATGCGCTGGGCCGGGCCACGGATGCTGCTGCGGCACCCAGTTCTTGGGATCGCGCATATGCTGGCGGATCGAAAGCCGATACCGACGTTGCCAACAAAGGGTGGTAACGGGTGAAAGCGGGACCGCGTTGCCAATTACCATTTCAGACACATTTGAGTCGGTCAACTTTGATATTCAAACGTCATCAGACCATCCCGTGGCGATGTCCCGTTCGTAGTTGAAGGTTGAAGTTGGTGGTTGAAGCCGTCAGGCCCTACAGAATATGGGTTCTGACTTCAACAACCGCAAAGCCAAGAAAGCTCAACCACCATGGCAAAGTCTAAAGCCAAACTCCATGTCGCCAGTAAATTCAATGTCAACCAACTGAGCGAACAGCCCCTGTTCGCCACCAACCCCGAAGCGGCCCTGCCGCTGCTGTCCATGATTGGAAAGGCCCAGTTGTCCATCGATGACCTGCTGGGCCAACTCTCGCGCCAGTTCATCGAGCAACTGCTTGTTCTGTCGGCCCAAAGCGTCGCTGGTTCCCAGCACAAGGGTCGCCACACCGGCGAGGTCCGCTGGCACGGCAGCCAAGGCGGCGTGGTCAACCTGGGACAATCCAAGATGCAGGTCAAACGCCCCAGGCTTCGCACCAGCAGCGGTGAAGTGGCAGTGCCAGCCTACGCCGCTCTGGCCAACGATGGCGACCTCTCGCGCCGAATTGCCGACATCCTGGTGTGTAACGTCAGCACCAGAAAGTACGCCCGCGTGGTGCATCGCTGCACCGACGAGTTGGGCATTTCCAAGAGCGCAGTTTCACGCCAGTTCGTCAAACAAAGCGCTCAGGCTTGGGCGCAGTTGATGAGTCGTGACTTGACCAAGATTGACTTCGTTGCCATGTACGTTGATGGCGTCATCGTGGCCAAGCACCACATCATTGCCGCTGTGGGCGTGGACGCTCAAGGTAGTAAACACGTCCTGGGACTGGCTCCTGGCAGCAGCGAGAACGCCAAGGTGGTCAAGGACTTGTTATCAGGACTGGCCCTGCGCGGCTTGGACCTCAATGTGCCCAGGCTATGGGTGATTGATGGCTCCAAGGCGCTGCGCTCTGGAATCGAGCAGTTGTGCGGCAAGGACGCCAAAGTTCAGCGCTGCCGCATCCACAAGATTCGCAACGTATCGGAGCGCCTTCCAAAGGACAGGGCCGAGCAGGTGCGCTGGCTCATGAAACAGGCCTTCAAGCTCGACGCCCCCAGAGGCAAGCAGCGGCTCAAGGAATTGGCCAAGCAGCTCAAGGCCCAGCACCCTGATGCCGCCGCCAGTGTGCTGGAGGGTCTCGACGAAATGTTCACCATCACCGACCTGGGCCTCACTGGAGAACTGGCTCGCTGCCTGGCCACTACCAATGTGATTGAGTCACCGAACTCGGTGGTGAGACGAGTCAGTGGTCGGGTGACCAACTACAAGGATGTCGAGATGGCGCTGCGCTGGACTGCTGCGGGCTTCATGGAGGCAGAGAAATCGTTCAAGAAATTGCGCGGTCACGCCGAACTGAAAACCCTGATAGACGGTCTTCGCCCTAACGCCCAACAACTCAAGAAGGCAGCATAATATTCATGACCACCGACTCAAACCTGCAACTGCGGTCGGGACATCGCCGGCACGGCCGAGCAGGAGCAAAACGGAGTAACGATCCCGAGGCTTGCGGCCATGACGTTGGCGACACCTTCGGTGCGTCCCGCCAGCATGGCGCGCGTGCGCTCCGGCGTAAAGTAGCTGTTGATCATGCCCATGACGAACACCACGCCGGTTAGCAGCATCAGAACTTTGGGCGTGTCGTAGAAGAAGAACTGCAGCGCGCCACCCAGATGGCTGGAGCGGTCCACCGGCAGAGATGACACCAGGGCCTCGGCTACTGGATCAAGCGTTTGGTACAGCGCAAACCAGGCCACGACGGCGAGGATCAGGAAAGCGATGGGCTGGCGCGCGTGCCAGCTCGTAGTGTGAGAAGTCAAGGTGGTCATGGCAGTGAAGACGGTCCGAAACGACAAAAGACGCAGCCTTCAACGAAATTTATGTGACAAACTGAATAGTGACGTCCGCGAACACCTCTGCCGAACTGGTTTGAATTACTTCTTCTTTGGCGTTGCGTTGACGCCATTTTTCCTCGCTCGCTCAACCAGATAGTCGCTGACACTGAGAATCTGCTCCAGCGACTTCATGTTGTCGCTGATAACGACATACTTGCCGTTGACAGCGATCGAAGGCACACCGTCGATCCTGTACGTCTGGGTCATTTGCGCAGCACGCTTGAGCTTGCCTTCGACACTGAAGGAGCGATAAGCGGCAGTGAATTTCTTGGTGTCTACTCCCTGTTTGCCCAACCATTCGGTAAGCGCCGCTTCGTTTGTGATCCTGAG
>CAILCO010000133.1 GCA_903832735.1 uncultured Sterolibacterium sp. | reverse complement strand
ATCTCGATCATCCCCGAGGCGGACAAGCTGTTCGGCCGCGAGCCGGCCTACCGCAGCAACCAGTTCGTGCCGATCGCGCTGATCTCCGCCGATCCGACGGTGCTGGTGGTGCGCTCGCAATCGCCTTACAAGACGCTGAAGGACCTGGTGGCCGATGGCAAGAAACAGCCGAATGGATTGTCCTTTTCCTCCTCCGGTGTCTATGGCACCTTGCACATGGCGATCGAGATGTTCACCCATGCCGCGGGTCTCAAGATGCGCCACGTGCCCTACACCGGCGCAGGCCCGGCGCTTACGGCGCTCCTCGGCGGCCATGTCGATCTGCTCGCCTCGGGGCCATCGGTGGTGACGCCGCAGATCAAGGCCGGCACCTTGCGGCCCCTGGCGGTCTGGGGTGCGAAGCGCCTGCCGTCCCTGCCCGACGTGCCGACCTTCAAGGAACTGGGCTACGACATCGAGTTCTACATCTGGTCGGGTCTCTTCGCGCCCGCCGGTACGCCGGTCGCCATCGTCACCAGCCTGCGCGACGCGGCGAAGAAGGCGGTTGCCGATCCCGAGTTCAAGCTTGCGATGGACAAGATCGAGACGCCGATCGCCTACCTCGACGCGCCAGAATTCCAGAAATTCTGGGACAAGGATGCCAAGCGCCTGGCCGATGCGGTCAGGAACGTCGGCAAGATCGAAGAGAAGAAGTAAGCGTGGCTGAACTGCGTCCCGGCATGCGCGCAGACCAGATCGCCGGCCTGATGATCAGCCTGGCCGGCGCTTACGCCGGCTGGGAAACGCTGAAGCTGCCGCTGGGTTCGCTCGATAATCCGGGTCCCGGCTATATGCCGCTGATTCTCTCGGTCCTGCTGTTTGCCCTGGGCCTGATCGTCGCCTCGGCGGGCGGGAAGTCGCAGCCTCTGGCGGACATCCGCTGGCCGGAATTGCGCCATGCCTTCGCCATCTTTGGTACCTGCGTTTTTGCGGCGCTGGCCATCGAACCGCTCGGCTATAGACTGACGGTGGCGGTGATGCTGATCTTCCTGGTCGGCGTGATCGAGAAGAAGCCGCCGCTCGCGGTCATCCTCGTTTCTGCCGGCATGGCGATCGGCTCCTACTGGCTGTTCGCGACGCTGCTCAAGGTGCCGCTGCCGCCCGGCCTGCTCGGCTTCTAGGAAAACCCATGCTCGATACTTTTCACAACCTGATGCTGGGCTTTTCCGTGGCCTTGCAGCCCGACGTGCTGATGTACGCGGTGATCGGTTGCGTCATCGGCACCCTGGTCGGCATGCTGCCCGGGCTCGGTCCACTGGCCGGCATCAGCATGCTGCTGCCGGCGACCTTCGGGATGAGCCCGGTGATCGCCATCGTGCTGCTCGCCGGCGTCTATTACGGCGCGATGTACGGCGGCTCGACGACCTCGATCCTGATGCGCATCCCGGGCGAGGCGGCCTCGGTCATGACCTGCATCGACGGCTACGCCATGACGCTCAACGGACGGGCCGGCGCGGCGTTGTGCATCGCCGCTGTGGGTTCCTTCATTGCCGGTACGGTCAGCGTCGTGGCGCTGATGTTGCTCGCCCCCTGGCTCGCCACCTTCGCCCTGCGCTTCGGCCCGCCGGAATACTCGGCGCTGCTTTGCCTGGGCCTCCTGGTGCTCGCCTATATGAGTAGTGGTTCTATCCCGAAAACCCTGGCTATGGCCGTTTTAGGGCTGTTCCTGGGGATGATAGGCATCGACAGCATGAGCGGTTACTCGCGCTTTTCCTTCGGCGTCACCGATCTCGGCGACGGCCTGGGCATCGTGCCGGTGGCCGTGGGCCTGTTCGGCGTGGCCGAGATCCTGCTGACTGCGGGACAGGAATTCCCCCCGACGGTGAGCAAACCGAAGATGCGCGAACTCCTGCCGACCCGCCAGGAGTGCCGTGATTCGGCCATGCCGATCGCGCGCGGCACGGTGCTCGGTTTCCTGATCGGGATCATTCCCGGTTCGGCGCACATCATCTCTTCCTTCGTCTCCTACGGCGTCGAGCGCCGGCTGTCGAAGCATCCCGAGCGCTTCGGCAAGGGCGCGGTGGAGGGCGTGGCCGGACCGGAGTCGGCGAACAATTCCGCCGCTTGCGGCGCCTTCGTACCGATGCTGGCGCTCGGCCTGCCCTCGGGTCCGATCACTGCGGTGATGCTCGCGGCGCTGATGGTGCATGGGGTGTCGCCCGGGCCGCTGATGATCCAGAACCAGCCCGAACTGTTCTGGGGCTTCATCGCCAGCATGTATATCGGCAACGTGGTGCTGCTGATCCTCAACCTGCCGCTGGTTGGTCTGTTCGTCAATCTGCTGCGCGTGCCGTACTCCTACCTCTACCCGCTGGTTATCGTCTTCTGCCTGCTGGGCGTCTATGCGGTGTCGCAGAGCGTGGTCGATGTCTGGATCATGCTGGTCATGGGCGTGTTGGGTTACGGGCTGCGCAAGCTCGATTTCGAGGCTGCGCCCATCGTTCTCGGCATGATTCTGGCGCCCATCCTGGAGCAGAGCCTGCGCCAGTCGCTGGCGATGTCCTCGGGCAGCTACGCGATCCTGGTGACACGGCCGATATCCGCCACCCTGTTTGCCTTCACCGCGCTCCTGATCGTCTGGAGCCTGGCCTCGCTATTCACCAAGAAGAAGGATTGGCGCAAGGAAGTCGGCCTGGCCGAGCAGCCCGGGGAGTAATCTCATGAACAACCGACAACTGCTAGAGCGCAGCCTCAAGGCGGTATGGCATCCGTGCACGCAGATGCAGGCGCACGAGACCCTGCCGCTGGTGCCGATCAGCCGCGGCGAGGGCGTATGGCTGTACGACTTCGAGGGACAGCGCTATCTCGATGCGATCAGCTCCTGGTGGGTCAATCTGTTCGGCCATGCCAACCCGCGCATCAATGCCGCCTTGCGCGATCAGCTGGAGCGCCTGGAGCATGTGATGCTCGCCGGCTTCAGTCACGAGCCGGTGGTAGAACTTTCGGAAAAGCTCTCCGCGCTCACCGGCGAAACTCTGGGCCACTGCTTCTATGCCTCCGACGGCGCTTCGGCGACCGAGATCGCGCTGAAGATGAGCCATCACTACTGGCGCAACATGGGTCGCCCGGAGAAATGCCGCTATCTCAGTCTCGCCGGCAGCTACCACGGCGAGACCGTGGGCGCGCTGGCGGTCACCGATGTCGCCCTGTTCCGCGATGCCTACGCGCCGCTCTTGCGGCCCGGCGCGACTGTGCCCAGTCCCGACGCGCGCCTGGCCGAGGCCGGCGAGTCGCCGTCGGATTATGCAAAGCGTTGCGCCCGGGCGCTCGAAGATCATCTCGTGGAGCACCACGGCCAGATCGCCGCCTTCATCGTCGAGCCGCTGGTGCAGTGCGCCGCCGGCATGGCCATGCACGACCCGGACTACCTGCGCCTGGCCGCCGCTGTTTGCGCGCGCTACGAGGTCCATCTGATCGCCGACGAAATCGCCGTCGGCTTCGGCCGCACCGGCACTTTCTTCGCGCACCAGCAGGCAGGCATACGCCCCGATTTCCTTTGTTTGTCGAAAGGCATCAGCGGCGGCTACCTGCCGCTCTCGGTGGTGATGACGACGGACCGGGTCTATCAGGCCTTCTATGCCGAGGATGTCACGCGCGGCTTTCTCCATTCCCATTCCTATACCGGCAACCCGCTCGCCTGCAGGGCCGCCCTGGCCACGCTGGCGATCTTCCATGACGACGATGTGATCAACGCCAACCGCCTTCTGGGCGGACGGATTAGCGAGCGCGCCACGATTCTTGCAACGCATCCGCGGGTCAAGAGTTTTCGCAACCGCGGCATGATCTGGGCTTTCGAGGTCGATAGCGACGACCCGCAGTTTTCCCGCAAGATATTCACCGAGGGTTTGCGCCGGCAACTGCTGTTGCGGCCGATCGGCCGCAGCCTCTACTTCATGCCGCCCTACGTGATCAATGACGACGAAATCGAGCACCTGATGCAACAGACCCTGGCCGTCATCGACGCCGTGCGATGAGCATCGAACGGAAACTGGCGCGACTGCGCGAACAGTCGCTGGTGCGCAGCCGCCGCCTGGTCGAATCTCCTTGCGGCCCGGAAGTCCGCGTTGCCGGCAAGACGCTCCTGGCCTTCGCCAGCAACGATTACCTCGGTCTCGCCGCCGACCCGGCGCTGGTCGCCGCTGCTCGGGAAGGTGCGGCCCTCTATGGCGTCGGCGCCGGTGCCTCGCATCTCGTCAGCGGCCACTACGCGGCGCATCATGAACTGGAGGCGAGGCTCGCCGCTTTCGTCGGCTTGGAACGCGCGCTGTTCTTCTCCTCCGGCTACATGGCCAATCTCGGCGTCATCACCAGTCTGGCCGGACGCGACGATGCGGTGTTCTCTGACGAGCTCAACCACGCCTCGCTGATCGACGGCATCCGTCTCTCCGGCGCCGAGAAGCACATCTATCCGCATCTCGATCTCGCGGCCCTGGCCGCCATGCTCGACGCCTGCCAGCGACCGGGCAAGCTGGTGGTGAGCGACGCCGTGTTCGGCATGGACGGTGACCAGGCGAACTTGCCGGCGCTCCTGGAACTGTGCGAGCGTCACGATGCCTGGCTGGTGGTCGATGACGCCCACGGCTTCGGCATAGAGGGCGTCGACGGCCGCGGCAGTTTGTCCCGCTTCGGCATCGCCTCAAAACGCGTCGTCTATATGGGCACCCTGGGCAAGGCCGCAGGCGTGGCCGGAGCCTTCGTCGCCGGCCCCGGGCAGGTCGTCGAGTGGCTGCTGCAAAGTGCCCGCAGCTATATCTTCACCACCGGCTCCCCGCCGCTCCTGGCCCACGCGCTGCTGACCGGCATCGACCTGATCGAACAGGGCGAGGAACGGCGCCGCCGACTCAGGCAATTGATTGCGCAGTTGCGCCAAGGTTTGAACTTCAGGCGCTGGCGCCTGCCCGAGTCATCGACCGCGATCCAGCCGGTGATTATCGGCGAGAACAGCGAGGCATTGCAGGTTGGCGCCGCCTTGCTGGCCGCCGGGCTCTGGGTGCCGGTGATCCGGCCGCCGACAGTCCCGGCAGGCACGGCCCGGCTGCGCATCAGCCTGTCCGCCGCGCATACGCCGGCCCAGGTGGAACGGCTGGTGTCTGCCCTGATGGAACTGGAGTAGCAACGATGCGCTTATTCGTCACCGGCACCGATACCGGCGTGGGCAAGACCCTGGTCGCCGCGGCCTTGCTGCACAAGTGCCGCGAACGCGGCTGGATGGCGGTCGGCATGAAGCCGGTGGCGGCCGGCTGCGACGACGTCGATGCCCTGATCGCAGCCGGCAATCTGGCACTGGAGCGCCACTTGGTGAATCCCTATTTTTTCGATGCCGCGATCGCGCCGCATATCGCGGCGGAAGAGGCCGGCGTGGTCATCGACCTGGCGCACATCGCGGATTGTTACCGGCAACTCTCGGCAAGCGCCGAGGCGGTGATCGTCGAGGGCGCCGGCGGCTTCCTGGTGCCGCTCGGAGCCGATCGGAACAGCGGCGACCTGGCCCGCCTGCTCGCCGTGCCGCTGGTGCTGGTGGTCGGCATGCGCCTGGGTTGCATCAACCACGCCTTGCTGACGCAGGAAGCGATCAAGAGTCGCGGCCTGACGCTGGCCGGATGGGTGGCCAACCGCGTCACGCCCGGGATGGAGCGCTTCGAGGCGAATCTGGCGGCGCTACGCCAGCGCCTGGCCGCGCCGCTCCTGGGCGTTGTGCCGTTTCTCGATTCGCCAGACCCGGTCGCCGCCGCGGACTATCTGATGCTCCCGGAGGAGGCGCTTTAGCCGCTTCTGCCCAGGCGGCCGGGCGAGCATGGCGCGGCTTATAATCGCTAGGCTAGCTGCAGATGAAGACCTGCTGGCAAAGGAGAAGCAATGAACATAGATCCCACCTGGCTGGCACCGACCTTCTTTCTCGACTATGAATCTCCGGAGGTGCAGGAGTTCGTCAATCAGGCGGTCGGCGCCGCCGCGACGCCGCGGGAAAAAGCGGTGCGCCTGTACTACGCGGTACGCGACGGCATTCGCTACGACCCCTACCGTTTCCGCATCGAGCCGGCGTGGTATCAGGCCAGCCACACGGTGCGGGAGGGTGCCGCCTACTGCGTGCCCAAGGCCCTGCTCTACGCCGCCGGTTTGCGCTCTCTGGGCATTCCGGCGCGCCCGGGATTTGCCGACGTGCGCAATCATCTGGCGACGGAGCGCCTGCTCAAGGTGACCGGCACGGACCTGTTTTCCTGGCACGGCTATGTCGCCCTGCTGCTCGACGGCCAGTGGCTGAAGGCGACGCCGGTGTTCAACGTCGAAATGTGCCGGCGCTTTCAGGTGTTGCCGCTGGAGTTCGACGGCTCCGAAGATTCTCTGATGCAGCCCTTCGATGCCCGCAACCGGCGGCACATGGAATACGTCAACTACCACGGCGAGTTCGATGATCTGCCCTACGAGGAAATGGCCGCGGAGATGGTCCGTTCCTATCCGGGATTGATCGCGGTCGCCGCCGGCAAGTCGCACGACGAATTCGCCAACGAAGCCATCCACGTGGATGGCTGATCAGTCCAGATAGCTCCGGGCAGCCTCGAGATGCGTGGCGAAGTAGCCATGCTTCAGGCTTTCGGCGCGGACCCGGCCGTTGGTGTTCGGCGCGTGCACGAAGCGTCCGTCGCCGATATAGATGCCGACGTGCGAAAAAGCTTTCTTGCGCGTATTGAAAAAGACCAGATCGCCCGGCAGCAGCTTGTTCAAGTCGACCGGGCGGCCCTTCCTGGCGATGTCGGCGGCGCTGCCGGCCAGCTTGATTCCCGCCGCCTGGCCGAAGACATGACTGACCATGCCGCTGCAATCGAGTCCCGCCTCGGGGTTCTTGCCGCCGTAGCGGTAGCCCGTGTCGATCAGGCCGAGCGCGTAGACCACGATGTCCCAGCCTTTCTCGCTAGCCGCAGAAACGACAGGCGCGGAAATGGCAGTTGCAGGCTGGGCTGGGATCGGAGACGAGGGAGCCGGAGCCGGGGGCAGGAGCCCGCAGCCCGCGAGCAGCAAGGTGATTGCGGCGTAACGGATCACTGCCCGATTTTCTTCGGTTAAACTCGCATCGATCGAAGGAATAGAAGCGGAAATACCCGGCAATTTTCGCCTTCCAGCCTGACGGAATTATCCGAGGAGTCGTCAATGAAAATGCGCGCCGCCATACCCGATGCGGCGCGGCGACCATATCGCGCTCGCCGACGCCACTGCCGTACGGCAGCTGATAGTTTTTTAGACCAGGCCGACCTTTAAGGCGCTGCGCAGGCGCTGCACGCCGCGCCAGACCAGCCAGCCGCGCCCCGCGAGGCGCAGCATGGTCCGCGGACGCACCACCAGGAGTGCCACCAGCGCGGCGACCGGCAGAACCGGGTGGCGACGCAGCCAGGAGATGCCTGCCTGCACCCGGTCTACCGCGGAAAAGGCAGGCGCCAAGGCGCCGGCTTGCTCGGCGAAGTCCGCGCGCAAGGCGGCGCTTTTCAGCCGCAGCCGCTGTTTCTTCAGGGCCAGCCCGAGCAATTCCGGGTTCACTGCTTTTCCCCGTTGTTCCGGCCGGCCAGTGCGGCGCGGTCTGCCGTCAGTTCCGCCAGACTCGCGGAGAACAGGCGCGTCCGGGCTTGGGCGCAGCGCCAGGCCAGGAATAGCGTAATGCCGCCACCGGCCAGGAACAGCGCGGTGAAGCAGCCCAGTACCAGCAGGCGATGGCTCTCCCAGAAGAGCACGGTGAGAAATAGCGCCAGGAACACGATACCGGTGCTGAGCAGCACCAATGCCGCGGCGCCGTAGCCGAGCAGGCCGAGCAGGCGAAGTTTTTCTTCCTCGAATTCCGTGACCAGGAGTTCGAGGCGGGTCTGCAACAGCCCCAGCGCCGTGTCGAGCAGGCCGCGCAGCGAGGCGAACGAGCCGACGCCCATTGCCGGGAAACTCAACGGCGGCCTATCAGCAGACCGACGAGAAAGCCGATGCCGGCGGCGACGCCGACCGAAGCCCAGGGATTTTCCTGCACATAGTCGTCGGCGACGCGGCCCACCTGCTTCGCCTTATCGACCAAGGCGGCCTCGGCATCGGCCAGCTTGGCCTTGGCGCTGGCCAGGTGGTCCTGCGCCTTGCTGCGCAACTCGCTGACCTTGTCGCCGGCCTGGCCCGCCGTGGCGCGCAGCATCTCTTCGGCATCGGCCACGACAACGCGGAAATCGGCAATCAGTTTCTCTTTGGTGACCTGGCTTATCTCGCTCATGATTTTCTCCGTGACAAATGAATAAATCGAAAGCGACAGCCTAACCATTTTCCGTTCCGGAGGCAATGATCCAGTTCACGATTAGGTGTCAGCGCGAGTGGGCAGCTCGGCTGCGAATCGCCGCGCTGTACACCGTCTGCAAGCAGCCGGCATCGATCAGAAAGCTCTGGCGGCCTCGGGGCCATCGCCAATCGCGCGAACCGCTGATTTGTGAACCACTGTTCTGACATGGGCTTAGACAGTTAACATATAATATACATTCACATCAAATATCCATTTTGAGGACAAAGATAACCCATGCAATTCTATTGCGACGGCTTTCGCCCCGGCGACCCACAGATATCCCCCGCCGCCGCGTCGGCGGCCCCGCATACGGCGACGGTGCCTGCGCAGGTGGACGTACTCATCGTCGGGTGCGGCCCGGCCGGGCTGACGCTGGCGGCGCAACTCGCTGCTTTTCCAGACATTTCCGTTGCCATCGTGGAACAGAAAGACGGCCCGCTGCAACTGGGCCAGGCCGACGGCATCGCCTGCCGAACCATGGAGATGTTTGAGGCCTTTAATTTCAGCGAGCGGGTGCTCAAAGAGGCGTGCTGGGTCAACGAAGTAACGTTCTGGAAACCGGACGAACAGAAGCCAGAGCGGATCATGCGCCACGGCCGCGTGCAAGATACCGAAGACGGCCTTTCGGAGTTTCCGCACGTGGTGCTGAACCAGGCGCGGGTGCATGACTTCTACCTGGATGTCATGCGCAATTCACCCAGCCGGCTGGAGCCGTATTACGCGCGCAAGCTAGTGGACGTGAGAGTGGACCGTGACGCACAGGACTACCCCGTGACGGTGCGCCTGGAACGCACGGATGAAGCGCACGCGGGCGAGGTGGAGACGGTGCGGGCGCGTTACGTGGTGGGCTGCGACGGCGCGCGCAGCGTGGTGCGCCAGTCCATCGGCCGAGAGCTGGTGGGTGACGCGGCCCAGCAGGCCTGGGGCGTAATGGACGTGCTGGCCGTGACCGACTTTCCGGATATTCGCCACAAGGTGGCCATCCAGTCGAACAACGGCGGCAACCTGCTGATTATCCCGCGCGAAGGCGGCTATCTGGTTCGACTCTATGTGGAGATGGACAAGTTGGGCGAAGACGAGCGCGTGGCCCAGCGCAAGATCACGGTGGACCAGATCATCACCGCGGCGCAGCGTATTTTTTTCCCCTACAAGCTTGACGTCAAAGAGGTGCCTTGGTGGTCCGTGTACGAGATCGGCCAGCGCATTTGCGACAAGTACGACGACGTTCCCGCGCAGGAGCTTGACACGCGCCTGCCGCGCGTGTTCATCGCCGGCGATGCCTGCCACACCCACAGTCCCAAGGCGGGTCAGGGCATGAACTTCTCCATGCAAGATACCTTCAATCTGGGCTGGAAAATGGCCGCCGTGCTGCGCGGACAGTGTGCGCCACAGTTGCTGCACAGCTATTCGGCCGAGCGTCAGGTGATGGGGAAGTTACTGATCGACTTCGACCGCGAATGGGCCAAGATGATCAGCGACAAGCCGGCCGAAAGCAAGGGCGACCAGGGAGATGCCGACGGCGTGGACCCCAAGGCCTTCCAGAAGTATTTCGAGCAGCACTTGCGCTTCACCGCTGGCATGGGGACCCAATACCGTCCCTCGGTGATTTGCGGCGAGGCTAAGCACCAGGCATTGGCCACGGGTTTCGAGGTGGGCACGCGGTTCCACTCGGCACCGGTGCTGCGCGTTGCCGATGCCAAAGTGGTGCAGCTGGGCCACGCTGGCAAGGCCGACGGCCGCTGGCGTCTCTATGCCTTTGCGGGCCGCAACGACCATGCGGACATTCAGACCGGCGTGCGCGCAATGTGCCGGTTCCTGCAGGACTCGCCGGACTCGCCGGTACGCAAGTACACGCGCCAGGGTCAGGACCCGGATGCCGTGTTCGACCTGCGTGCCATCTTCCAGCAAAGCCACCGCGAGTTGGCCATCGAGTCCATGCCTGCACTGCTGCTGCCGCAGAAGGGACCCTATGGCCTCCAGGACTACGAAAAGGTGTTCTGCCCGGATCTGAAGAACGGCCCCGATATCTTCGACCTTCGCGGTGTGAACCGCGACAAGGGCGCGCTGGTAATCGTGCGACCGGACCAGTACATCGCTCACGTGCTGCCGCTGGATGCGCACCAAGACCTGGCGACCTTTTTTGCCGGCTTCATGCTGCCGAATCGCTGACCGCGCAATTCCGGCAGAGCCCGCCTCCCAGAGCGCGCTCTGCCATACAGTGCCGGGATTTATCCCGCTCGGCGCTCGACAAGTTCGGCAATCGCCAACTGCAGTGCTTCCATGTCCAGCGGCTTGTAGAGCAGGGCGATGCCCCGGTCGGTCATGCTGCGAACGACAGCCGGGTCGGTGTCGCCGGTGATCAGGATCGCCGGCAGGTGATCGGCAAAGAGATTTCTCACCGCCGCAATCACGTCGAATCCGGTTTCGCCGGCGGCCAGGCGATAATCCGAAATGACCAGGTCCGGTGCCTGCTGACTCAGCTTGTCGATCAGCTCTCTGCCGCTCTTGGCCCAGATCACCTCATGGCGGGAACTTTCCAGCGCCAAGACCATTGCTTCCAGGGCCATCGCGTTGTCTTCGACCAGGGCGATCCTGAGCTGCCTGGTGGCCCCCCTGACGGCCGCCGGCAGCGGTGCCGCGACCATCGCCCCGGGCGGCAATTCCACGGCGAACATTGAGCCGCGGCCAGGCCGCGAGCGCACGCGGATCTCCAGATCGAGCAGGGCGGCTGCCTTGGCCACGATGGACAGGCCCAGGCCGCTGCCCCGGTTGCGCGCGTCGTCACCAAGCTGCTGGAACTCTTCGAAGATGATCCCGGTCTGGTCTTCGGCAAAGCCGATGCCGGTGTCCCAGACCTCCACCCAATGCTTGCCCCGATGGCGGCGACAGGCGATCAGCACCCCGCCTTGCGCGGTGTAACGGATGGCGTTGGACCAGGTTGTTCAGGATCTGCTGGATCAGCCGGTGGTCGGTGCGCGCCACTGCGCCGCCGCTGTAATGCACATGCAAGTCCAAGCCCTTCAGTTCGGCTTCGGCAGAATGAACGGCGGCAATGCTGGCGAGCAGCGCGTCGACGTCGATGTCGGTCGGTTCTGGCTTGACCACGCCGGCATCGAGTTTGCTGACATCGAGCAGATCGTTGAGCAATTCGCTCAGGTTGGCCACGCAGCTCTGCAATTTGACCTTCAAGTCGGCACCGTCTGGCGT
>CAILCO010000132.1 GCA_903832735.1 uncultured Sterolibacterium sp. | reverse complement strand
GAGCAGATTCACGCCGTTGAAACTGGTGCTGGAAGCGATGCTGTTGATCGACGCCAGCAGCTGTGAAGCCTGGTTCTGGATCGTGGCGCGGTCCGAGGCGCTGTTCGAGGCGTTGGCCGCCTGCACCGCCAGGGTGCGGATGCTCTGCAGGTTGTCGGCGATGGTCGACAATGCGCCGCCCGCCGTCTGCGCCAGCGAGGCGCCGTCGTTGGCGTTGAGTACGGCCTGGTTGGCACCGTTGATCTGCGCGGTCATGCGGCTGGAAATGGCGTAGCCGGCGGCATCATCCTTGGCGCTGTTGATGCGCAAGCCCGAGGACAGGCGCTGGATCGCGGTCTGGAGACTGGAACTGTTGTTGGCCAGGTTGACCTGGGCATTCAGTGAGGCAATGTTGGTGTTGACGGTAAGCATTTTGTTTCCTTTTTTTATTTTACTTACCGCCGCATCGTGAAAGTGCTCAGAAAGCGCTCACGTCTGCATGCAAGCTTCTATACCCACTTTAACGACTAAGGAAAGAGGAACTTGAGTGATTTCGAGAAACCGATGCCAACATATTGAAATTCGGTCGGTCTGAAATTGCTGGTAGGTATGGGTAAAACGGTCGGATGCTGAGTCGGTTTTGGCGTGAGATGCCTGGGTTGCAGGTTGCATCCTGGACGAGGCCTTCGAATACCGCCTCGTCCGTCCGATCCTCATCTCCCTTGAGCAAGATGCGCGCGCGCCAGCGTCCGCGCTCCATGCTTACCTGAAAGCGGTCAGTTGCCATTGCCCGGTTTCGCTTGCACAGCGAGCGCTAAGGCGATAAAGAATGATGTTCCAATCCAGCGTCAGCTATCGAGCGACGGCGTAGATCCAGCGGCCGCAAAGGAGCAACACTTCGGGTGCCTGCTCGTGGCCGTTTGCAGAGGTACACAAACGGCAGATTACGAGCATCGGAAGTTTAAGAGAAGGGGTCAATCCCAGCCGCGCATTTGACTGAGCGGATTGATCTTGCCCGACTCAATATCGCGCACCGGAACAGGAGGGTAACCCACTGTCGAGTCAGCACTGGCTTGCCAAGCCGCTACGATCATATCGCGCAGTTCGGATATGGCCGCTGCAAGCCTGTTGGCCGCGAAATCCTTGCCTGCCGGAAGGTTCTCGGAGAACGCCCCTGCCTTCTCCAATTCAAACAGCGGGGTTACCTGGGCATGGGTTTCGCGTAGATAAGAGATGGTGCGAGTCTGGATCGAACAGGCGCAGTCGCGTAAAGGGAGCAGTTTCACGAGGATGTCCTCCCGGAGGACATGCTGCGCGACAAAAATTCCCTCAAACATGGCATGAAACCCCTTCTTGGTCGAGTAGCCCTGTGGATTGGGAAAATCACCCCAGCCATCATAGTGAACCGACACATGCATGGCTTGGCTGGCGTCGGCGACGAAATGGCTCCAGTATCCCAAATCACGCACAATGATCAACTCGCGGAGCCGCCGATCCTGTGCAAACCAGGCGCGATCGCCTCTGGACTTGGCAGTGCGTTCCGCCGCCGCATCGGCGCGCCAATATGCGAAGTCCATTTGCAATTGCTGCCAGCCATCGATGATTGCGTAGGGTAAGAAACCAACCCGGTACTCGTTGGTTCCATTGGAACGCAAGGCCGTGTCGTAATCTTCGCGGGTGCCAGGCAAAGCATCGAGGGGTAGCACTCCACCTACCGCGAAGTCATCCGACAGATTGATGTAGTGGCCAGGATCGAGGTCGTGGTCATGGCTGTTGCCTGTCCCCCTGGATCGGTCTGGCTCCCGGCCCAGCTCGCCAATCATCTCGATTGCCCGCGATGTCCGGATGAAGGCCGGAATTTCGGCTGGCAGACTCTCGATTGCCATGCGGCTGATCATGCGGTGCCCAGAGGCACCCCAAGCCAATGCTTCCTGTTGGAATAGTAGTAACAGCGGAATCAAGATCGCTGCGGAAAAGGTTCGTGATATGAGCAACTGGAAGGCCATACGTCCCCCTGAGATAGGGTTGCACCAGGGATTCAAGCACAAAAGCTTTGCCCGCTTGTGACAGCAACTTTCATAGGACATTTTCGTTCTTGGATCACCGTTTGCGCTACGGCGCCGCCTCGACAAGAGGAGGTAATGACGCCGATCGAATGTCCGGTTCCGAAAACGCGCGTAGTACCAGCGGCAGGAATGGAGACGGGGTGGCCGACCACCGCCTTTGGTGAGTCGCACCACATACCGGGTACTAGAAACCGTCTGTCTTTTTTAGCTGCAGCAATACGGAAGGCTCCGCCACAGGCGGGACCTGGCCAGGACCGCCGGCGAACTCAGCCATATCCCCATGTTGAGAATTCCGCAATCGGCCTATCAGAGTCGGTGCGCGTACCATTCAGGAAAAGCGTTTCCTCGTATCGGCCGACACAATTGATACCCCTGAAGCCCGCATTTTCGCCGGCGCAGCAGCTCAAGTTCGTCTTCAGACTCGATCTGTTCGGCAATAATGTCCAGTCCTGATGTCTGCCCGAGCTCAAGGATGGCGTCTAACTGGGCCGTACTGCAAGTCCGCACATTGACCTTAAGCGCATTGATGGGCAACCTGCGCAGGCTTTCTTGGCTGAACGTGCCCTGGCCAAAATCATCTACCTCTGTCTGAATGCCGCGGCCCTTCAACTCCTCCAGTATTGCGGCCGCTGCGCCGAAATCGTCGTTCAATGTCGATACCGGAATATCAAGGTATACATAGCGCGGCGCCACTCCGCTATCGGCGATTGCTTGCGTAACGCCGCTGACAAAGCCCATATCGAAGAACTGCTTTGGCGATACATTGATTGCCATCGGTACCATCGGGAGTCCTTGCTCTACCCATTTCAGAAGCTGGCTGCAGGCCTCCTTGATCGCCCACTCGCCCATGGTATGGATCAAGCCGCCGGCTTCGGCAATGGGTAGGAAATTGACTGGCTCCATGTTCGTCCCTGGCCAGCGAATCAACGCCTCGACGGCTGTTACTTGATTGGTCTGGCTGTCGAATATCGGCTGATAGACGAGCTGGAACGCATGCGTTTCCAGATCTATTTTCATGCGCCTCTCCAGGGTGCCAGGGGCCTGCGGTGTGGCGCCGAGTTCCGGCGTGAAAATCTGGTAGGTACTGCCGCCTTTGGCCTTGGCCTGATACATCGCCACGTCGGCATTCTGAATCAGCGATTCCACGGAGTCGCCATCGTCGGGGAATAAGCTGATGCCAATACTGGTCGGAGCGCGCAACTCAAGATGGTCGAACACGTAGGGACGACTCAGCACCTCAATGCACTGACGCGCCGCCCGGGTGACTTCTTGCTGCTGTCCGGCAAGCTTCGACAGCACGGCGACAAACTCGTCGCCACCGAGACGCCCGACGAGATCGTCGGCGCGCAGGCTGCCGACAATCCGCTGCGCGGCCTCCTGCAAGACGCGGTCGCCGATCTTGTGACCATACATGTCGTTGATGGGTTTGAAGCGATCCAGGTCTAAAAACAGGAAAGCGACCTTGCCCCCCAGGCGGCGCGCACTGCCGATCAGATGCGTAGCGAACTCATTGAGCATCGCCCGATTGGGCAAGCCGGTCAAGGCGTCATGGCTGGCGAAATAGCTGATGCGGTCGATCTCCTTCTTTCTTTCGGTCACGTCGAGATGGGTAATGGCAATGCGCCGTTCCGTTCCTTCCTCACTTGTAAAGGCAATGCAGCGCGCATTGATCCAGCGGTAACTGCCATCCTTGTGTTCAAGCCGGTATTCGGTTTCAAAATCCGGCGTGGGACTGTGGGCGAAGTTGGCGATCTGCTGCATTACGCGATCAATGTCGTCCGGATGCAGCCGAAATTTCCACTCCTCGATACGGTTGTGCAGTTCGCCATCGGCAAACCCGAGTTGTTTATACCATTCCGGTGAAAAATACACGGCATCGTTGGCCGGATTCCATTCCCAGAAACCCAGTTCGGCGATTTCGCTCGCCATCCGTAGGCGCGCCAAGACTTCTTTCAATTGGTGCTCCGCATGCTTGCGTCGGGTGATGTCGCCGGAAAAGATGACGGCGCCACCGGGGGTCGGAAAAAGCCGCGTTTCAAACCAGCAAGAGTGCGCCTCGCTGAAATATTCCAGCCGCGCCGGCGTCCTGTTCTGCTGAACATTTGGCAAGTGCTCCCGAATCAGGGATCCGCCCTCGCCGGGGAAAATCGTCGCCAACTCGGCTCCGACGAGTTTCTCCTTCGGCTGCATGGCGCGTCGCGCGGCCCGTCCGTTCAGGTAGCTGATCTGTCCTTTCTCGGTGACGCCGACGATGGCGTCGCTGACGCTCTCCAGCACCACTTCCAGCCGCGACTTCACGGCTTCCGCTTCCCGCCGGAGCTCCTGCTCGCGTCGAATATGCTGGGCCTGCGCGAGCTGGGCGGCAATGCGGGCGAGCAACTCCTGCGCTAGAAATGGCTTGGGCAGGTAGTCGTCGGCGCCGGCGGCCAGACCCTGGACAATGGCGGCGGACCCGCCGCTGCCCGAAACGAGGATGACCGGCAATGAGGCTGTGTTCGGGTTGCCACGGATTTCCTTCAACAGGTCGATGCCGCTCATGCCGGTCAGCATGATGTCGCTCAGTACCAGATCTGGCGGTCGCCGATGGAGGCTGGCGAGGGCAGCGACGCCATCGGCGACGGACTCGACGTAGTAATGCGGGCTCAGCAGGCGAGATAGATAGCCGCGCATATCCGTGTTGTCGTCTACCACTAGAATGTGTGATAGCACTGTTCCGCTCGACGGCACCACATCGCCATCGCTCACCGTCGCCATCGGATCACCGTCGGGCAACCAGGACAGCGCTTCCTGAACGAAAGCGTGGGCCAAGTGCGTACCGGTACGGAGGAGCGGTGTGTGCTCGGGTCGGACGGTATCCGCCGGCAGGTGGGCGCGTCCGAACGGAATCTCCACCACAAACGTGCTGCCCTGACCATAGATGCTATCGACCCGAATCGTGCCCTTGTGTAGCGCCGTGAGTTCTTTCGTCAACGCCAGGCCGATGCCGGCGCCCTCCCGGACCCGGGCGCGCCGCTCCTCGATGCGGTGGAAACGCGTGAAGAGCCGTGGGAGGTCTTTCTTGGCGATGCCGGTTCCCGTGTCCTGCACAGAGAGTTCGGCGTGATCACCCTTGGCGGCCAGGGTCACCGTGATCTGCCCTTTGTGCGTGAACTTGAACGCATTCGAGACGAGGTTCAGGACAATGCTCTCCCACATCTCACGGTCAATGAAAACCAGTTCCGGCAGCGGCGGACAGACGACAATCAAGCGCAGGCCGGCATGCTCGATGGCGGAGCGAAATGCGCTGGCCAGTTCGGCGGTCAGTGCGGAGAGATCGGTGGCTTCGAACGAGGCGCTTACCCGCCCGGCCTCCACGCGCGAAAACTCCAGCAGCATATTGACAAGCTTCTGTAGTCGCAATGCGTTGCGGTGCGCAAGCACCAGTTGCCGGCGCGGGTCGTCGCGCAACGCGTCATCCGCCAACAGTGCCTCCAACGGACCCAACACCAAGGTCAGCGGGGTACGAAATTCATGATTGACGTTCTGGAAGAATTTCGTCTTGAGCCGGTCGGCACTGGTCAATTCGCTATTCGCCGCCCATAGGCGCTGATTCAGTTCGGCAATCTCCCTGTTCCGGAGGAACAACTCCGTTTCGAACCTGCGGGCATCTGCCTGTGTTTCGTCAGATGCCGTCACGAGCCGTTGCGCGTGGACAAATTCCGTGACATCCTCGACCCGGTGGATGATGTAGGTTATTTCTCCCAAATCGCTCAGCACCGGGGAATTGATTTGGCTCCAGTAGCGCTCTTCAAACCCGTCGCCCTCCGTTTCCGATCGCGGAATGTCGTATTTCTGGATCGCCATGGTGTCGGCAGCCCGCGTCGCACGCACCCGTTCGAGCGACGCGCACAGGTTGTGAACTCCTGTGGCATTTGAATCCGACGGGTTGTCGGGAAAGACGTCGAACAAGTGTCGGCCGAAAATCGCATCACGTCGGGTGTTGGTCGCCTTCAGGTAGGCATCATTGACGTCGAGGATCGTGAGATCGGGTGAGAGGATCAAATGGGGCGTCGGCGTCGCCGCGAATATCGACTCGTAGTCGAGTGATGCAGTCGGCTTGCCCTTGCGTGGGTGTCTCATGGCAAACTCCGAACATTATGAATCGGCCCTGGATACCTTCGCCAGTCGTGATGGATATGGGGATCCTAGAAGGTTGCAAGCCGGTGCATGATAAGGCTGCGCTCCACGCGATAATACGGAGCTTGGTCTAGTCGACAAGAAGGTTGTAACGATCTAATCCGTAGCGCTCGGTGCCCGTTAAACGGGAATACCCTAGGATAGGCCGGTGCTTACCAAAAACAATACCGACATACCTGTATTCGCCGGACACGTGCCCGGATGCCCTGGTCGTGGCCCCATGACTGATTGCGGTTTGCTTGGAGTAGCAACTGTCGCGGCTTGCAACCAGCTTCAGGATTACCTACCCGTCTGCAAGCCAGTCTCGCGTACTAGCGTGTTGCACTTTGCATTCGGATCAATACGTCGCAACTTGTATCCGGCGGACCAACACTCCTTGCCCTTATAGAATACTGGCGCGCCAAAGGGGCCCATAATTGACGGAATCGGTTGTCCGTCAATGCGACGAATCTGATAGGGTGTAGCGCCATCATTGCACCACGGATTAATTGCAATGATCACCACGAGCTGACCATTGTTTAAGCCCGAGACCACCGTATTTTGGGTGATGCAAAGATCACCAATCTGAAGAGGTGCCATCAATGTTCTCCTCTGGCCTCCTCGGCCCTTTGTTTCTCCACGATCTGGCCCAATAGCCTGTGTATGGATATACTTAAGCAAATCACATTCCATATGCTCCGGACTGGAAGCTTTAGCATTAAGGCGCTAGACAACAGAACCGACTCAAAGCTAAGCATTGAGGGTTCAGGCGTTACGCACCAGCACAAAGCAAAATATTTCTCCAGCACGATATATTCGCACCGCTGCAGTGCATCGCAGGGGCGACTGATTTCACCGATTGAGGATCTATAAAGATCGCCTTCCGTAGCCTGATGAAATCAGACTTCCTGACGACCGATCGGGTTGGCTACTGGGGGCAGGTCAGTACTTCAAGGAATAGAAGCCGGACATCCGGTGGCACTACTGAAGGAAGACGAGTGGTGCTTCCTGGCTCCCCGGATGCTTGGATTTCGTCGCCGTGATTCAATGATAGCCGGCGCCGTGGCTTCCCGACTGGCGGGGAATATGGAAGGTCGGCTTCAGCGACAGCAGCTGCTCCGTGGTGACGACGTCGGCACCGAGAGTCAACTGCTTCATCGTTGCCTGTTCGGTCCCCTCCATATCGGGGTGCCAAACGCGCACGACGTACTCTCCAGCCGGCAATGCCCTGATGGCCGCCAGTCCGTCGCTCCCCGTTTTGGCAAAATACGGCGTGTCGGCCACATAGATGTAGCCGATCATCCAGTCATGGATGTTACAACCCAGAACCACCACTCCCGGCTTGTCGAACAGCACCGGAGGCGCGGCTGCCCCCTCGTAAAGAGGTAATTCGAATTTCTTCGCGGGCGAGAACGAATAAACGTGGTGCCTGACGTTGTCCTTGTTGGGGAAATGGACCAGCGAGCCGACGTAGACAGGTTTCACATACGGCAGGAATTCCTTGTTGATCTGGTCGACAATGTTCCGGGTCGGTTTGGGCGCTTCGATCAGCCGCCGATCGGTCGGCATCGCAAGAACCACAGCATCTACCACGGGTTGGCCTTTCTGGTCGCGCACCAGGGCATGCAACTCTCCGGCAAGGCTTGCGCTAAGGGGCGCGGCCAGCAGCAGCGTGGCGACGAAGTAGCTGCCGACGCGTGTGGTAAAGCTTTTCATGGTGATACTCCTAAAAGCTGCCGATCCAAGTCAAGGTCTCGATGCCTTTTGCGTAGTTGTTGTCGCCTGCGGCGTGCGTCACTTGCCGCTGCACGTCTAGAGTTAACCTCGATCGAGGCCCCAGTGCGACGCCCAGGCCGAATGCCAAGCCACAACTGGTTCCAACCAATCGATATGCGTAGCGGTCCGCGCCGAAGACGCCATCGTTGGCTGCGGCCTTCGCGGCCGCCAACACTCGGTCGTCGTCGCGACCGATCGAAACGACATCGCCGTGCCGCGCGAAGCCGCCGGCAGAGAGCAGCAGGCCGGCACCAGCCGCATATTCGGTGCCGAGTATCAGGGTCTGGGCATGCCCGCTGAAGGCGTCGCCGGAAACGCCTGGCTCCGCCTGGGCTTGGGTGGTGGCGCTGTGCGCTTCGAAGCGGTAGTTCGCCGATACGCTCCAGCGTTCATCGAGTCGCTTGCCCGCAGCGAAGTCGGCCCTATGCAGCCAGCCGTCCCGCACATTATTGACATAGCTCAGGCGGGACGACGACCAGCCGGCGCGCAACCAGGGCGCGTACGCGCCCAGACCGATCTTGTGGCGAAAGGCGGCGAAGCCGCCCAGCGCAAGATTGTTCAGACCTGGGAAACGGGCGTAGCTCTCTGTCGCGGCCAGACCGCCCCAACTCAAGCTGTCGCCGCGATCGAAGAAAGTGGTCTGCGTAGCCGCAACAGTCGCCGCGAAGGCGTTGTCGCTGAGTATGTCGTCGGCGCGGGCGTTGTCGAGGTTGGAGTCCTGCCGCAGTCCGGCTTGCGCGTCGAACGACCATTGTGCCTGGGCCGGACTGGTCACAGCCAGCGCCATCAGGAAGGGAATCAAAGCGAAAGCGATCACGCTAGCCCTCCGCCACCACACGCCATGCCGAGCCGCCGATCCATTGAGCCAGCGCGTCAGCGGCCAAGGGACGCGACAGATAGTAGCCTTGGGCCACGTCGCATCCCATCTCGCGCAACATGTTCCAGATCGCCTCAGTTTCGACGCCTTCGGCGACCACCTTCAAGCCCATATTGTGTCCGAGGTCGACAGTGGATCGCACGATGGTTTCATCGTCCTTGTCGTTATCCATGTTCCTGATGAAGGACATGTCGATTTTCAGTTCCGACACCGGCAACTTCTTGAGATACGCCAGCGATGAGTAACCGATCCCGAAATCGTCCACCGACAGGCGCAGTCCCATGCCGTGGAGGCGCTCAAGAACATTCAACGCCCGCTGTGGATCGGTCATGATCGCGCTCTCGGTTATTTCCAGGGTCAGCCAGTTGGGCGATGCGCCGTAACGGGCAAGGAGACCCGCGATCATCTCGGGAAAGTCCGTCTTCATCAGGTCGCGAGCCGAGACATTTACCGATATCGTTAGCGGCAGACCGTCTTTCTGCCACTTCAGGCGTTGTTTGAGCGCGGCTTCGATGGCCCAGCAAGTGATTTCCCGGATGTAGCCGGTCTTTTCGGCAAAGGGAATGAATTCTCCGGGCGGCACCATGCCGCGCTCGGGATGTTGCCAGCGCGCCAGCGCCTCGACGTTGCTCAGGGTGCCGTTCGTGAGGCCGACCTTAGGCTGATAGAACAGCACCAACTCGTCGTGCTCGACCGCGTGGCGCAGCTCAGCCATCAGGGACAGGCGCTCCTGGCCGTAGCGGTCTATGGTCGGGTCGAAAACCGCAAAACCGCTGCGATTGTCTTTGGCCACATACATCGCCAGGTCCGCATGTCGCAGGAGGGTGCTGGCTTCCTCGCCGTGCTCCGGATAGCTCGCTACTCCTATGCTGCCGCCCGGGGTAACCTTCTGTTGTTCGAGTTCAATTGGTTGCTCGAGCGAGTCGAGCAGCCGGCGGGCAATGACTTGCGCACCGCGGGCATCGGTTGCCGGCAGCAACACGGCGAACTCGTCGCCGCCCAGACGAGCCACCGCATCCGCTTCGCGCATCAGCGTCGTCTCCAATCTCCTGCCGATTTCCTGCAGCAGCAGATCTCCGACCTGATGGCCAAGGATGTCATTGACCTCTTTGAAGCGGTCCAGGTCTAGCAGCAGCACAGAGAAGCGTTCGCCTTCTCGTTTCGCTGCCCGTATGGCTTGTTCCAACCGGTCATTGAACAGTGCGCGGTTCGGCAGGCCGGTTAGTTGGTCGCGGAAGGCCAGTTCGCTGATCCTAGCCTCGCGTGCGGAAATCCCGTCGCGCATGTGGTTAAAGGCGTTAGCCAAGCGACCCACTTCGTCGTCGCGCTCGATCGGTGCCGCTTCGGAATAGTCGCCCTGTTCTATCCTGCCTGCCAACATTGCCAGGGAGGCGATGGGCTTGGTGATACCCCTTGCCAGCAGCAGGCTGGCAATCACGCCGGCAAACAGCGACACGCCGCCTAGGGCCAGCAATATCTGCTGCAAATGGTGCAAGGGTTCTAGAGCCTGTCGTAAGGAACGCTGTAACACCGCTACGACGGCTTGTGGGGGCTGGGCATCCATGGTGACGACATGTGCCAGGTATTCATCGCCGCCGGCGTTTAAGGTCAATTTACCGCTGCGGTCAAAATCGATCCCGGCGAGCGCGGAGGGCATGTCTGCCTCCGATGCCGGGACCATAGTGCTGGTCAGCATCCGCCATTGGTCGCTCGGTGACTCCTTCGCAGCGAATGATATCTCCAGCAGGGTCAGTGATCGCAGGCTCCGCGCCAACCGGTCATCGATGAGAAAGCCGAGCACCAGCCATGCCACCGGGAGCGGCGCCAATACCGGCACCACCACCAACTGATAGAGCCGGTGATCCATCACCACCGTTGCCGCTGCCTGGCGGTGTTGCTCCGCGGCAAGGATCAGGCTCGGAAAGGCAAACGCCTGGCCGCTCGCGTTAGGCAGATGCGTGTCTGCGAACAGCTTGCCGTCGGCATCGACGAGCATCGCGATATCGGCATTGATCCTGGCGCCGTGATTGCCCAGTGCCGAAAGCACCGTCCCGCGATCGGCCGTGGCGACAGCCTTACGGAAGGCGAAATCGGCAGACAGTATGCTGGCCGACTGAAGAAGCTGACGCCTGTTGTCCTCGATCAGCAGACCGAATACGCGCTCGCCGGCAACCAGGCTCTGCTCGACCTCGCTCTGCGCACTGGCAGAAAGGATAAAGTTGACTAGCGCCAGGCTGGCAACGAGCGCAACTAACAACAAAAGGACAAACGAAAAAGCGATCCGAATGTGAAGCCTGCCTGTTTTCACACACCACTCCTACAACGGAAGAACGATGAAAGCCGATTCGGCCGCGTACAACGACGGTGTTGCTCCAAGTTCCAACGATTATATGATGGACTGGCGTGATCCGTTCCGCTCTGGCAACGTCAATATCCGAACCTCCGATGGACTAAGCCGATTTTCCAAGCCCCATCTATGGCGCTGAGGCAGAAGCCGTATCAGTGCGGGTCGGAATCGGGTCGGTTGCGGACAGGTCGATATCATCGAGAACTTTCGCATCGACAACAACGCCGAACTGCCGCGTTACGTCATCGAACGCAAGTTGGACTGAACGCCGGAACACGCGGCCTGGGTTCTGCACCAGCGTAAAGGAAGCCCTACAAGGCTCGCGGCCAGCGCTGACACAGATCGCGAATCGCACTGATAGCGTGACTACTCATTAATCAGGAGACTCGATACTCACAACAGGGGAGTGGACTATGCCTCGAAGACCCTGTCGCAAGGAGACCGCACCTGTGGAAGCAAACCATCTTGCTGCTGACCGATATTCCGAGTCCCTGAGTCCCGGTTTGAGCGAACCTCACACGGCGTTAGGTATGCCGAATTAGGAGATTGAAAATGGCTGCGGTTATTACGCACTTGGCGTTTGGTGGAAGAGAACGGCGCAGCAGGAATCGCGGTGTGTCCGTCGCGTTCGCGACGCCGAGAGATGGCCTCGAGAGCGCAAGCAAGCAGGTGGACGAGGCGATGCAGAACGGCAGCTTAGCGGCCGACGTGAATTATGGCCTCAAGACCAGGTTCGAGTACGACGTCCGCAGCGTGTCGGATGCCGCCGGTGTTGCTCGTATTCAGACCATCGAAGATTCGCAGGCGAAGGACGAGAGACCCTGGACCGACACGATACGTGTGGTTCGGTGGGCTGCTTGGTTGGTGGCCGGAGCCGTGTATGGGATTGACATCGTTGTCACATTTGGTTCGGACATTGCCCGCATGGTTTTTTGAACTCGCGCTTTGTGATAGCCGTTCCTCTTAGGTACGACTACGGCAGTCAACGATGATTTCATCCCGGCCATAACCGGGCTTCCAGGTTCCTGAAATGGCCGCCGCAAAGCGGTCACCTGGAAGATGCGCAGCCTGGCATCAAAGCGGAAAGAAAACTCAAGCCTGCTCGGTTCGGCTCCTTGCCAAGGCATGACCGTGGCTACTCGGCCTGGACATTTTATGTCGCGGAAAAAAGCGCCATAATTGCGCGGCTGCCTGGGGCTGCCTCTTGTCAGGCGCGCCGGGTTCGGGGCTCGCCGAATGATCAAAGCAGCGTGAGTTCACCTTAAGGAGCTTCAACGTGTCTACATTCAAGACGTCGCGTTCATTTTCGGCGCCACCCGAAGCTGTGTTCGCTGCTTTCTCGTCGCCAGAGCGCCTTGCCAGATGGTGGGGCCCGGATGGCTTCAGCAACACCTTCGAGAACTTCGAGTTCAAGAGTGGTGGCGTGTGGCGCTTCACGATGCACGGCCCTGATGGTTCAAACTACCTGAACGAAGCAAGCTTCGCTTCTATCGAGCCTAATCGCGGGGTCGTTGTGAAACACCTCTCGCAGCCGCACTTCACTCTTTCAATCAGCCTTGAACCCACGGCTACGGGAACCACGGTCACTTGGGCGCAGGCGTTCGAGAGCCCCGAGGTGGCGGCATCAATCAAGCACATCGTTGAGCCGGCCAATGAGCAAAACCTCAGCCGTTGGCAAGCCGAAGTCGCAGAAAATGGGCGCGGCGCCTGACATTTTCTTCCAGGTGACGTCCCAAAGCCGGGCTTTGGTCCGCACCGGAAGTCAGGCGTTAAGCCGATGGCGTTGGTCGCAGAACTTGCTGCGACAACTGACCAGACCTGGAGGCGACTTGATGGGTGTTCTTGGTGGTGAGTGGATTTGCGAATTTGCAGTGACTCTAGCCGATCAGGTGCACGACGACGAAGATCGCCACCGCGCCCAGGCAGGTCAGGCCAATCAGGCGGATCACCGTGGACTCGAGCGCCTGGGAGTGCGCCTCGGGGAGAATGTCGGAGGCGGCGATATAGAGCAGGAAGCCGGCGAAGAATCCCAGGAACAGCATCAGGATTGAGGTCGGTAACTTGAAAGCGAGCGTTGACGCCGCACCCAGAACCGGCGCGACGGCATCCAGGGCGAGCATGGCGAAGGAGCGGCGCGTCGTGTTGTGATGCACCAGCATCAGGCTGACCGTGTTCAGGCCGTCGCAGAAATCGTGGGCGACCACGGCTATCGCCACGGCGATCCCGACCGTGCCTGAAATCTGGAAGGCCAGGCCGATCGCGACGCCGTCCATGAAGCTGTGCCCGGCCAGGGCGAAGGCCGAGAACACGCCCATCTGGGGATGGTGATGCGGCGCGTAGGCGTCCTCGTGGGAGTGGTGCACCAGGAGAAATTTCTCGATGCTGTGAAAGAACAGAAAGCCGGCCAGGAGCGCGATCATGGCGCCGGTCGGCGCTATCCCCTGTTGGTGCGCCAGTTCGAAGATTTCCGGCAGCACGTCGAAACTGACGACGCCCAGGAGCACGCCGGCGGTGAAGCTGAGCAGATAGTGCAGACGGTCGCTGAACTTGAGCGCCAGCAGGCCGCCGGCAAAGGTCGACAGGAGGCTGGCGAGCGAAAACAGCAGCGCGCTCATCGTGCCTCCTGGCGCGGCGCCGCGGTCGAACCGCGGACCACCAGCTCCGGCGGCAGGACGAGATGCACGACCTCTTTCTGCCCGCCGCTGCGCAGGTGCTCGAGAAGCAGTCGCGCCGCCTGTGCGCCCATCTCGTGGTGCGGTATCCGGATCGTCGTCAGCGGCGGGGCGAGCATGTCGGCCAGCGGCATGTCGTTGTGGCCGACCAGAGAAATATCTTCCGGGCAGCGCCGCCCGGCTTCCCGCAGGGCGTCGTAGCAGCCCAGCGCGATCATGTCATTGCCGGTGGCGATGGCAGTGACATCCGGCCACTGTTCCAGGATCGCCGCGCAGGCGCGTCTGCCCTCTTCGCGGCTGTAGGCCAGTGCGTCGGTCATGCGGGCTTCCAGTCCGTGCGCCTTCATCGCGGCGACGAAGCCCTGGCGGCGCAAGCGGCCGGTCGACACCGTCTGCGGTCCGGCGATATGCGCGATATGGCGATGGCCCAGGCCGGCCAGGTGATCGACGGTCAGGCGCATGCCGACGCGATCGTCGCAGACCACGTCGGGAACCTTGCCCTGCGCCTCGCTGCGATTGACCGTGACCACACTGATGCCGTCTTCCAGGCAATGCGCGAGGACCGGGTCGCGCCGCGTCACGGTGGCCAGGATCAAGCCGTCCACCTGGCGCGCCAGCATCTGGTTCACGACGAACCTCTGGCGCGCGCGATCCGTGCCGGCATTGGCGACCAGCGCGACATAGCCGTTCTCCGAAAGCACCTGGTCGATGCCGAGCAGGATGGGCGGGAACAGGGGATTGGTGATGTCGGGCAGGACCACGCCAATGGTATGAGAACGCCGGGTGCGCAGGCTCGAGGCGATGCCGTTGGGGCGGAAGTCGAGCCCCGCCGCCGCCTCGAGCACGCGGCTGGCGACTTCCTCGCTGATCAGGTGGCGGGTCTGCGGATTCATCACCCGCGACACCGTCGAGGAGTGCACCCCCAACTGCCGGGCGAGGTCTTCCAGCGTCAGGCGTTTGCGCTGAGGCACGGGAGCTGGGCGGACCATAGCCTGCTGGCCTGGTGTCTGCTCTGGCCGGGTCAGGGCTATTTCTTCACCACGTCTTCCCACTTCGGACAGACCATCTTGTCTTTGGGCACGAGGAAGGACTGCACGTTGGCCTGGGTGATCAGGTTCGGCGGGAACATCAGTTCCGCGGGCACCGGCAGCTTGCGCAGGTGGCGGATCGCCGCCATGGTGCCCAGGCAGCCCTGCTGGAAGCCCTTGTAGTCGCCGGTGGCGAGCAGCTTGCCTTGCTTGATTTCGTCTATCCCGGTGCCGTTCACGCCGATCACCAGGGCCTTGCGGTTGGCCGCGGCCAGGGCCTCGATCACCCCGGTTGCCATGGCGTCGTTGGCGGCGAGCACGCCGTCGATCTGGGGAAAGCTCTGCATCAGGTTTTCCATCACCGAGAGCGCCTGGTTGCGCTGGTAGTTGCCGGTCTGCGATGCCAGCAGCTTGACGTTGGGGTTTTCTTCGAGCGCCTTCTTGAAGCCGCGGATGCGGTCCTGATTGGTCGATGCGCCCTTGACGCCCTCGATGATCACGACATTGCCCTTGCCGCCCAGATTCTTGAGCAGGAAACGCGCGGTCTCCAGGCCGAGGTCATAGTCGTTGACGCCGACGAAGGAGACGAATTTGCCTCCGGCGGCGCGGTCGTTGATATTGACCACCGGGATGTTCGCGGCATTGATCTTGTTCACTCCGGCGACCATGGCCTTGGAATCGACCGGAATGAACACGATGGCATCGGGCTTCTTGACGACCACATCCTCGATCGCGCTCATCTGCTCGGGAATGCTGTCGGGCTTGGTCGGCACATAGTGCTGCGTCGTCGCATTCATCTGCTTCGCGGCATTGTCGGCGCCGGCGCGTATCTCTGCGAACAACGGATTGGTCAGGTTCTTGGTGAACACCGCGATCTTCTCGCCGTCGGCGTGGGCGAGCGGCGAGAGCAGGGCGATCGTGATCAGGCTGGCGAGGGTTTTCATTTTCATGGGAATCTCCTTGGATAGTCGGGTGGTTCTATTGTCTGCCGTCGCCGCCCTTGCGGGTGAGGGCATCGAAAAATACCGCGAGCAGGACGATGACGCCGGTGACCAGCGGCTGCCAACTGGCGTCTATGGTGAGCAGGTTCATGCCGTTCAGGACCAGGGTCAGGATCAGGGCGCCGACCAGGGTGCCCGAGACCGTGCCGACGCCGCCGAACAGCGAAGTGCCGCCGATCAGCGCCGCGGCGATGGCGGGCAGCGTGAAGGCTTCGCCGATATCGCCTTCGGCCGAGTTCATGCGCGCCAGGAAGACCAGGGAGGCGAGGCCGGCCATGGCGCCGCTGACCGCGTACACCAGGATCAGGCGCTTGGCGATGGGCACGCCCGAGAGCCGTGCCGCCTCGCGATTGGCGCCGATCGCGTAGATCTCCTGGCCGTAGGTGGTGCGCTGCGCGAAGAAGCTGCCCAGCGCCAGGAAAACGAACATCAGGTAGACCGGGATGGGCAGGCCGAGGAAGTAGCCGCTGCCGAGGGCACGGAAGGCCGCTGGAAAGCCGTAGATCGTCGTCCCGGCCATGAACCAATAGGTAACCCCATGGACCACCCAGAGCATGCCATAGGTCGCGATAAAGGGCGGCATGCGCATCAGCGCGACCAGGACGCCGTTCAACAGGCCGATAGCCAGGCCGACGCCGACGCCGGTCGCAGCGCCGAGCATGGCCGATCCGGTGAGCTTGATGACGCTCGCCGCGATGCAGGCGGACATGCCGATGTTGGCGCCGACCGAGAGATCCAGTCCGGCGGTCAGGATCACCAGGGTCAGGCCCGAGGCCAGGAGAAACAGCAGGCTGGCTTGGCGCAGCACGTTCAAGAGATTGTTGGTGGTCAGGAAGACATCGGAGGCCGCCGCCAGCACCAGGCAGATCGCCAGTGCCGCCGCGAGACGGTAACCGATGGTCTTCAGGTCGACGAGCCGCGCCATGAGGCGCCCGGAGGCAATGGCGTCGTTCATTTCTTCCCCTTGAAGCCGTCGATCAGCAAGGCGACGATCACCAGGAGGCCGATGCAGGACACCTGAACCGAAGAGGCAACAGTGAGCAGATTCAGTCCGTTTCTCAAGGCGCCGACCGCCAGTACGCCGAGCAGGGTGCCGAACAGCCAGCCGTTGCCGTGCTCGAAGGAGGTGCCGCCGACGACCACGGCGGCAATGGCGTCGAATTCCATGCCGATCGCCGCGGTCGGATGGCCGGAACTCATCCGCGAGGTCAGGATCAGGGCGGCCAGACCGGCCATCAGGCCGCCGAAGGCATAGACCGCGATCAGGTAATAGTTGGCGCGGATGCCGGCCAGCCCGAGCGCGTCGGGGTTGCCGCCGAGGGCGAAGACATAGGTGCCGAAACGCGTCTGGTAGAGCAGCCAGTGGCTCAAGGCATAGACCACGGCGCCGATCAGCAGCGTCTGCGGGATGCCCATGAAACTGCCGGCATACACGGCCTGCAGGCTGTCGTTGCTGACCACGATGCTCTGCCCGTCGGTGGCGAGCAGCGCCAGGCCCTGGGCCACGCCCATGGTGCCCAGCGTCACGACGAAAGGCGGCATCTTCAACAGCGCCACGAGCATGCCGTTGCCCACACCGAAGGCCAGGCCGGTGACCAGCGCCGCCGCCAGCGCCAGCGGCAACGAGCCGTCGTGGGCCAGCACCCAGGCGAGCACCACGCTGGCCAGCGTGAGTACCGCGCCCATCGAGATGTCGACGCCCTCGGTCATGATGATCATGGTCATCGGCAGGGCCAGGATCAGCAGGATCACCGATTGCAGGCCGATGTTGAGCAGGTTCGGGGCGGAGAGGAAGTCGCGGCTGGCCAGGGCGAAAACCAGCACCAGGAGGCCGAGTATCCAGGCCACGCCGGGCACGCGGCGCAGTTCCGCGGAGAATGTCGAAGTCGTCCCAGGTGGAGTTGCGATGCTGTTCTCACTCATGGTGTACGCCCATCTTGAGGATGTTTTCTTCCGACAGTTGTTCCCGCGACAGGTGGCCGGCGATGCGGCCGTCGCGCATGACGTAGCTGCGGTCGCAGACCTGGACGATCTCGGACAGCTCCGAACTGATCATCAGGACGCCGGCGCCCTGGCTCACCAGCTGGTCGATCAGGGCGAAGATCTCGGCCTTGGCGCCGACGTCGATGCCGCGCGTCGGCTCGTCGATGATGAACAGGCGCGAGCCTGAGCCCAGCCACTTGCCGATCACCACCTTCTGCTGGTTGCCGCCGGAGAGCAGGCGCACCGGCCGCTGCGAACTCGGGGTCGAGATGCGCAGCCGGTCGATCAGCGCGCCGGCAATCTGCCTGGCCCGCGCCGCATGGTAGATCCGACTGGGAAAGGCCAACGATAGGCCGGGCAGCATCAGGTTGTCGCAGACCGAACGGATCAGCGCCAGTCCTTCCGCCTTGCGCGACTCCGGTACCAGCGCAATACCCGCTGCGACCGCCTTGTCCGGGTTGCCGCGGTGCGCTCTGGCGTGGAGCAGGATCTCGCCGCCGGTGACGCGGTCGGCGCCGAAGATCGCCCGGGCGACTTCGCTGCGGCCGGCGCCGACCAGCCCCGACAGGCCGACGATCTCGCCGCTCCTGACGGTCAGGTTGATGCCCTTGACGCCATTGACCGAAGAGAGATCCTTCACTTCGAGGATCAACTCGCCCTCGCTCTGGCAGAAGTTGCGCGCATAGCTGCGGTCGACGCTGCGTCCGACCATGAGGTGCACCAGTTCGTCCGGCGTCGCTTCGCCTGGCAGCAGCGAGGCGACTTTCTTGCCGTCGCGCAACACCGTGATGCGGTCGCCCATGGCGAATACTTCGGCCATCCGGTGCGAGATGTACACGATCGCCACGCCGTCGCTCTGCAACTGCCGGATCATCGCGAACAGGCGCTCGGTCTCGCGGTCGGAGAGCGCCGCGGTCGGCTCGTCCATGACTAGGATGCGGGCATTCTGCGACAGGGCCTTGGCGATCTCGACCATCTGCTGCTGGGCCACGCCCAGTTCATGAACCAGGGTCCTGGTCGGGATGTCGAGGCCGAGCTGATCGAGCAGTTGCTTCGCTTCGCGGTGCATCCGCGCGTGATCGATGGTCCCCGGAAATCTGCCCGGGAACTCGCGCCCGAGAAAGATGTTCTGGGCGATGGAGAGATAAGGCACCAGCGAGAATTCCTGGAAGATCACGGCGATCCCCAGGGCCCGCGCATCAGCCGGCGAGCGGATCTCGACCTTCTCGCCGCGATGGAAGAATTCGCCTTCGTCGGCGCGGTAGGCGCCGCACAGCACCTTCATCAGGGAAGACTTGCCGGCGCCGTTCTCGCCGACCAGCATATGCACTTCGCCGGAATGAACGGCGAAGGAGACGTGGTCGAGCGCCTTGACGCCGGGGAACTGCTTGCTGATGTCGCGCAGTTCCAGCAGCGGGGGAGTCGAATTCATGAATTCATAGTTCAGAAATGTATGACGCGGCCATAGGCGTCGAGGACCGACTCATGCATCATCTCGGAGAGCGTCGGATGCGGGAAGACCGTGTTCATCAATTCCGCTTCCGTCGTCTCCAGGGTCTTGGCGATGGCATAGCCTTGGATCAATTCGGTCACCTCGGCGCCGATCATGTGCGCGCCGATTAGCTCTCCGGTTTTCGCGTCGAAGATCGTCTTGATCAGGCCTTCGGCCTCGCCCAGGGCGATCGCTTTGCCGTTGGCCTGGAAGGGGAAGCGGCCGACCTTGAGCTCGCGGCCGCCGGCTCTGGCCTTCTCCTCCGACAACCCGATCGAGGCGATCTGCGGATGCGAATAGGTGCACCCGGGAATTTTCATGATGTCGAGCGGATGCACGTCGGCCTGGCCGGCGATCTTCTCGACGCAGATCACCGCCTCGTGGCTGGCCTTGTGCGCCAGCCAGGGCGGGGCGGTCAGGTCGCCGATGGCATAGACGCCGGGCTCGTCCGTTTCCAGCCACTGGTTGACGACGACGTGGCCGCGCTCGATGCGTACCTTGGTGCCTTCGAGTCCGAGCTTTTCCGTGTTGGCGCTGATGCCGACCGCGACGATCACCCGGTCCACCGTCAATTGACTCTCCTTGCCGGCGGACTCTATCGCTGCCGTGACGTTCTCCGTACCGCGCTTCAGGCTCTTCACCGTGGCGGCAGTCAGCACCTTGATGCCCTGCTTCTCGAAGGACTTCCTGGCCAGTGCGGAGATCTCCGCGTCCTCCACCGGCAGGATGCGCTCCAGCACTTCGACCACGGTGACTTCCGCGCCCAGGGTCCGGTAGAAGCTCGCGAACTCGATGCCGATCGCGCCCGAGCCGACCACCAGCAGGGATTTCGGCATGGCTTCCGGAACCATCGCTTCCTTGTAGCTCCAGACCCGCTGGCCGTCCGGCTCCAGTCCGGGCATGATGCGGGCCCTAGCGCCGGCGGCGAGGATGATGTGGCGGGCGGTGAGCGTGATGGTCTTGCCGTCCTGGCTGACCGCCACCTTGCCTGCTCCGGCCAGCTTGCCCGACCCGGTAAAGACCTCGACCTTGTTCTTTTTCAGCAGATGTTTGACGCCGGCCTGCAACTGCGCGGAGATGGCGCGCGAGCGCTTGACCACCTGGGCGAGATTGAAGGAAACCTGCGCCACCTCGATGCCGTAGTCGGCGGCATGCTGCGCCTGGCGCAGCACTTCGGCGCTCTTCAACAGCGCCTTGGTCGGAATGCAGCCCCAGTTGAGGCAGATGCCGCCCAGATGCTCGCGTTCGACGACGGCCGTTTTCAGGCCGAGTTGCGCGGCGCGTATCGCCGCGACATAGCCGCCGGGGCCGGCGCCGATGACGACGATGTCAAAGCTCTTCTCTGTCATGGTTAGCCCTACAGCAGTAGCGAGAGCGGATGCTCGATCAGCTTCTTGAAGGCGGCGAGATATTCCGCGCCGAGCGCGCCATCGACGACCCGGTGGTCGGCCGAGAGGGTGCAGGTCATCATGGTCGCGATAGCCAGGGCGCCGTCTTTCACCACGGCCCGCTGTTCGGCGGCGCCGACGGCCAGGATCGCGGACTGCGGCGGGTTGATGATCGCCGCGAATTCGCGTATTCCGTACATGCCGAGATTGGAGATGGTGAAGCCGCCGCCCTGGTATTCCTCCGCGGCCAGTTTGCCGGCCCGGGCGCGCAGGCCGAGATCCTTGACCTCGGCCGAGATCTGCGTGAGCTTCTTGCGCTCGGCGTTCCTGACGATCGGCGTGATCAGCCCGGTCGGCGTCGCCACCGCGACAGCGACATCGACGCTGCTGTAGCGACGGATCGCGGCTTCGGTCCATGAGGCATTGACGCCGGGCAGTTTCTGTAACGCCAGCGCGGCCGCCTTGATGACAAAGTCATTGACCGAGAGTTTCGCACCATCGGGGCAGTCCTTGATCTCCTGGCGGAGTTTTTGCAGGGCGTCGATGACGCAATCGATGGTGAGGTAGTAATGCGGGATGCTCTGCTTCGCGTCCGACAGGCGTTTCGCGATCATCCGGCGCATGCTGCTGTTGGGGATTTCCTCGTAGGCCGCAGCGGAAATTGACGAAGCAGCGGCGGCGGCTGCAGCAGGCGCGGCTTCTGCGGCTGGTGCGGCCTCCACGTCCAGCCGGACGATGCGCCCGTTCGGGCCAGAGCCCCTGAGGCTTGCCAGCTGCACCCCGCGCTCCGCGGCAATCCGCCGCGCCAGCGGGCTGGCCAGGATCCGTCCGGAGGGTGCGGAGGGTACGGATGGTGCGCTTGGTGCGCTTGGTGCAGATGGTGCAGGCGACGCGCTTGGTGCAGATGGTGCGGCCGTCGCCGGGGCATGCGCCGCTGCCGCAGCAGCCGCTGGCGTTGCGGTACTGCTCTGTGCCAGGCTGGCGGCAGGCTCGCCGGGCGCGAGCAGCACGGCGATCAGGGCGCCGACCTGGACGTTGTTACTCTCGTCCGGGACGACGATACGGGCTAGCGTGCCTGCGCTCTCGGCGACCAGTTCGACGATGGCCTTGTCGGTTTCGATTTCGGCCAGCAGGTCTCCCGCCTTGACCGTCTCGCCTTCCTTTTTCAACCAGCGCGCGAGGCTGCCTTCCGTCATCGACGGAGACACCGCGGGCATGCGAATTTCTATCGGCACTTGTCTCTCCCGGTTAAGCCGCAGTTCAGCGATCCGGAAAAGCCGGATGCCAGAGGCGATGATCGGTTTCTTTCTCGTAGGCCTTGCCTTTCGGGTAGCTCACCAGTTCCAGCTGCATTCCCCAGGGCGACAGGAAGTACACCCAGGTCTGGCCGGCGCTGGCGTTCTTCGACAGGGTCGGCTCGCCGAGTATGGTCACGCCGCGGGCTTTGAGGTAAGCCAGCGCCTGGTCGAAGTCATCGACATAGAAGGCCAGATGATGGCCACCGACGTCGCTGTTCTTCGGCTGCTGGCGATTCTGCTCCGGGGCCTGATATTCGAAGATTTCGAAATTCGCTCCGGACTTGCAGCGCAGAAACTTCAGGCGCTTCATCACGGCACGCGGATCGACGTTGAGGTGCTCCGCCATCCAGTCGTCGTCGGCGGCAAACGGCCCGAGTTCGTAGAAGGGTTCGCAGCCGATGACGTCGACGAAGAAATCGATCGCCTGCTGCAGGTCGGGGACGGTGAAGCCGATATGGTCCGTTCCCCTGAGTCCGGGCAAGCCCTTCGTCGCAGCGTTCAAGGCAGCGGCCTCCCCTGGTCGGCCATCATCGCGGCGAAGCCGGCCTTGATTTCCTCGAGGCCGACGAAGGCGGCCCGCTCCAGGACCTTGGAGACGCTGGGCGAGGCTTCGCCGCCGCGGATTCGCGCCACCGGCTGGTCGAGCTGATCGAAATAGCGGCGCTGCACTTCGTCGGTGACCATCGCGCCGTAGGATGCGGTCAGCGGGCTTTGCTCGAGCACCACGACATTGTTGGTCTTCTCCACGCTTTTGCCGATGGTCTCCCAGTCCAGTCCGGCCCGGTCCAGGGAGCGCAGGTCGATGATCTCGACGTCGAGGCCCATCTCCTCGGCGGCCTTGACGGCGAGCGGAGTCATCGCCAGATAGGTGAGCACGGTGAAGGCCGAACCGGTTTTCACCACTTTGGCTTTTCCCAATGGAATGAAATAATCGACATCTTCGAGCGGCCCCGGTCCGCTGGAATTGTAGAGCGCGACGTGCTCGATCATCAGCACCGGATCCTCGCACAATAGCGCGCTGTTCATCAGGCCGACATAGTCGAAAGGCGTGGACGGTGCGACGATGCGCCAGCCCGGCCACATCGCATACAGGCCGGCGGGATCCATCGAATGCTGGGAGCCGTAGCCGGTGCCGATGGCCACCTTGGTGCGCAGCACCAGCGGCATCCGGGTCTCGCCGCCGAACATGTGCCGGGCCTTGGCGATCTGGTTGAAGACCTGGTCGGCTGCGACCAGCGCAAAGTCCGGATACATGAACTCGACCACCGGGCGGTAGCTCCCCTCCATGGCCACGCCGCCGGCCAGGCCGACGAAGCCTTGCTCGGCGATGGGGGAGGGGATGATGCGGTCGGGGAAGCGGTCGGCGAGACCTCGCGTCGCGCCGTTGGTGCCGCCCTTGAGTTTATGGATGTCCTCGCCGATGCAGAAGATGCGCTCGTCCTGCTCCATCCGCCGTCCCATCACCTGGGAGACGACGTCGATGAACTTGACTTCGCCGACCGGACCGCTGGCGCTCTCCAGTTCCTCGAAGCGGGCAGAGGCGAATTCGGAGAGGTCGCCGCGCAGTCCCTCGTCGCGGAATTCCGCCTTGGGCCAGAGCGCGGGAATGATCCGGCGCTTGGCGCCGTCCATTTCGGTGATGCGGCCGACCGCCTCCTGCATCGCGCCGCGTGCGTTGGCGCGGATCGCCGCATCTTCTTCCGCACTCAGCCAGCCGCGGCTGATCATTTCCTGGGCGATGCGCCGCAAGGGATCGCGTTCGCGCCAGGCGGCTTCCTCCTCCTTGCTGCGATAGCCAAAGGCGCTGCCTGGCAGTCCGCCGCCGTGATGGAAGAAACGATAGACCTCGGCCTCGATGATCGCCGGACCCTTACCCGCGCGCATGCCTTCGAGAGCCATCAGGGTGGCGATCCGCACCGCCACCGGGTCCATGCCGTCGACCTTGAAGGCCGGAATCCCGTAGGCGGCGCCGCGCGAGGACAGGCGCGTCTCGCGGGTTTCCTCCTTGATCGTGGTGGACACCGCGTAGCCGTTGTTCTCGATGAAGAAGCAGATCGGCAGGTTCCATAACGCCGCAAGGTTCATCGATTCCGGCACGGCGCCGATGTTCACCGCTCCGTCGCCGAAGAAGGTGAAGGCGACATGACCCTTGCCTTGCCGCTTCTTGGCCCAGGCCACGCCGTTGGCGATCGGCACGCCGCCGCCGACGATGGCGTTGGTGCCCAGGGCGCCGGCCTCTTCCCAACGCAGGTGCATCGAGCCGCCGCGGCCCTTGCAGAAGCCGTCGGCGAGGCCGAGGATCTCCGCCAGGGTGCGGTAGAGGAACTGCCGGACCTGGCCGGGGATGGGCTGATGGCGCGGGTCGTAGTCGTCCGGGTCGATATGGCGCAGACCCTTGGCGAGGAACTGATGGTGGCCGCGGTGGCTGCCGGTGATCTGGTCGCCCGAATGCAGTTCCGCCATCACCCCGATGGCGCTGCCGTCCTGGCCGATGCTCGAATGCGCGGGGCCGTGGATCAGGCCCTGTCCGTCCAGTTCGAGCACCGTCTCCTCGAAGGCGCGGACGATGTGCAGGTGGTGCAGCATCTGCAGCAGGGGTGCCGCGCCCAGCGCGTCCCAGTCCTTGGGCGTGGAGCGGATCTCCTGCCAAGGCGCTTCCGGCGTGAGGTTGATGATCTTCGGCATAGCGATTCCCTTCCTCGTTCCAGGTGTCAGTAGCGGTTGGCGATCGGCAGTTCCTCGGCCGGGAACAGCGTGATGATCTGCGCCCCGCGCGGCGTCACGACGATCTCCTCCTCGATCCGCGCGGCGGAGAAGCCGTCGGTGGCCGGGCAGTAGGTCTCCACCGCGAAGCACATGCCGACCTTGAGTTCCATCGGCTCCTGGATCGAGGTCAGGCGCGAAATGATCGGCCGCTCGTGCAGACCCAGGCCCAGACCGTGGCAGAAGTTCAGGCCGAAGGCTTCCATCTCGGTCTCGCAGCCGACTTCATGGCAGGTCGGGAAAGCCAGGGCGATCCTGTCGGTCATGACGCCGGGCTTGATCAGCTCGATAGCCCGGTCCATCCATTCGCGCGCCTTCTTGTAGGCGGTGATCTGCGGCGAGGTGGCGCGGCCGACATTGAACGTCCGGTAATAGCAGGTGCGATAACCCATGAAGGAATGGATGATGTCGAAGAAGGCCTGGTCGCCGGGCCGGATCAGGCGGTCGGTGAAGTTGTGCGGATGCGGGCAGCAGCGCTCGCCGGAGATCGCGTTGATCGCCTCGACGCAGTCGGAACCCATCTCGTAGAGGCGGCTGTTGGCCAGCGCGACGATCTGGTTCTCGCGCACGCCGGGCTTCAGGGCTTCGTAGATGTCCTGGTAGACGCCATCGACCATGGCCGCGGCCATGTTGAGCAGGGTGATCTCGTCGGCGCTCTTGATCTGGCGCGCGTCGAGCATCACCTGCTGGCCGTCGCGCACCTCGATGCCGAGCTTCTGCAGTTCGAAGAGCATCGGCGGTTCGACCACGTCGATGCCTAGCGGCATGTTGGCCATGCCTTCGGCGTCGAGGATGGACTTGATCTCCAGGGCGGCAGAGCGGAACAGTCCGGCATCGGTGGGTACGGCGCCGCGCAGGCCGAGCAGGCCGGCCTTGCAGTGGTCGTGGGCGAGCCAGGGGGCGTTCAGGCGGTGATGCTTGGCAGCGGAACCGAAGTCCCAGATGTAGGGGTCGCCGCTGCCGGTCAGGAGCGAGTAGCGGGTCAGCTTGTCGCGCGCCCATTCGCCGATGACCGTGCTGGTGGTGTAGCGGATGTTGTGCTGGTCGAAACAGAGCAGGGCGCCCAGATCGGATTTTGCCAGGGCCTGACGAACCCGCGCCAGGCGGTAATCGTGCAGGCGGCGGAAGTTGATCCGCTCCTCGAAATCCACCTGCATATGGCCCGGCGCCTGGATCGGCCGGTCCCACTGGTGGCCCGGGTCGATGTCCTCCAGGCGGATGATCTTCGGTTCCTTGGAACTTGCCATGTCGCTTCCCTCCTCTATTCGTGCCGTCGAATCGCGGCCGTTGCCAGCCATTTCGCGGCGATGCAATCGCTTGCAGTATCGCGGATATCGCCGCAGGCGTCAATTCCGCCTGCGCCTGTCCAGCCAAGAGCGGTGCGGCTCATCGGGGTGCCGGCTGGCCTACGATTTTATCCCGCCGAGGCACAGATACTTGATGTCGAGGTAGTCGGCGATGCCGTAGATCGAGCCTTCCCGGCCGACGCCGGATTCCTTGACGCCGCCGAAGGGCGCCATCTCGTTCGAGATGATGCCCTCGTTGATGCCGACCATGCCGTATTCCAGCGCTTCGGCAACGCGCCAGACACGGCCGACGTCGCGCGAGTAGAAATAGGCGGCCAAGCCGAACTCGGTGTCGTTGGCCATGCGGATCGCTTCCGCCTCGGTGCTGAAGCGGAACAGCGGCGCCAGCGGGCCGAAGGTTTCTTCGCGCGCCACGCGCATCGCCGTGGTGACGTCGGCGATGATGGTCGGCTCGAAATAGGTGCCGCCCAGGGCGTGACGCTTGCCGCCGGCGACGATGCGCGCACCTTTGGCGACGGCGTCGGCGATATGCTCTTCGACCTTTTCCACCGCGGCCATGTCGATCATCGGTCCTTGCTGGGCACCTTCGGTCAGGCCGTCGGCCACCTTGAGTTGCAAGACGGCGGCGGCGAGTTTGGCGGCGAAGGCGTCATAGACGCTGTCCTGAACCAGCAGGCGATTGACGCAGACGCAGGTCTGGCCGGTATTGCGGTATTTCGAGGCCATCGCGCCGGCGACCGCCGCGTCGAGATCGGCATCCTCGAAGACGATGAACGGCGCATTGCCGCCGAGTTCCATCGAAACCTTCTTGACCGTGGCGGCGCTCTGGGCCATCAGCACCTTGCCGACTTCGGTGGAGCCGGTGAAGGTGATTTTCTTCACCGTCGGATTGCCGGTGAGTTCGCCGCCGATGGCGCCGGCCGAGCCGGTCACGATGTTCACCACGCCCGCGGGTATCCCCGCCTGCCCGGCCAGTTCGGCCAGCGCCAGGGCCGAGTAGGGTGTCATGCTGGCCGGCTTGATGACGATGGTGCAACCGGCGGCCAAGGCCGGTCCGGCCTTGCGGGTGATCATGGCGTTGGGGAAGTTCCATGGCGTGATCGCGGCGATCACGCCCACCGGTTGCTTGATCACCACGATGCGGCGATCTCCGTCCGGACCCGGGATGGTGTCGCCGTTGACCCGCTTGGCTTCCTCGGCAAACCATTCGATGAAGGCTGCGCCGTAGGCAATCTCGCCGCGCGATTCGCTAAGCGGTTTGCCCTGCTCCAGGGTCATGATCCTGGCCAGGTCTTCCTTGTTGTCGAGGATCAATTCGTACCAGCGGCGCAGGATGCCCGAACGCTCCTTGGCGCTGCGGCTCCGCCAGGCCGGGAAGGCCGCGGAGGCGGCTGCGATGGCGCGGCGCGTCTCGGTGGCGCCCATCTTCGGCACGGTGCCGAGTTGGTCGCCGTTGGCAGGGTTGCTGACCGCCAGCGTCGTGCCGTCGTCGGCGTCAGACCAGGCGCCGTCGATATAGGCCTGCTGGCGGAACAGCTTGGGATTGTTGAGTTTGAGCATCAAAGACCTCGGATCGTGTTGTCAATGTGGCCAACGTGGATATGGGCCGGCAATAAAAGTGAGGCCCGAAGCGCTATCCGCTGTCGGGCCGGCTCAGGCATGCAAACGAATGCATAAGGTACTCCGACTGCCGTTTTTGTCAACTTCCCGCAGGCTTCCGGCGGTAACTAATCACGACAATCCTGGGCGCCGAAACTGCGCGAGAAGCCGCTGCCGCCTCCGCTGCGCGCAGGGAAAATACACATCAGCACCGACATCACCTCGCGGCCGCTGCTGATGTCGGGCGGAAAAGCGGAAAACGGCGCGGCACGGTCGACCACGCTCTTGATATAGGCGATCTCCGCTTCCTGATCGCCGGAACGAAGCACCCGGTAGCTTCTCAGGGAACCATCCCTGTTCACAGAGATCTCCACCAGGGCCTTGCGGGATCCCCTTGTTCTCGGATCATTCTTGACGAAGGCGGCACTGCGGTTCAACTTGCGCACGAAGGCATCGAAATACATCTCCAGGCTGAACGGTTCGACGGCTTTGACGGCGGCCGCCTGGCCCGTGGCAGCGCCATCTTCTTCCTGCTGCTCAATCTGCCGGGCCATGGTGCGCGCCCGTTGCGCCAGTTCGGCGCTGGCCGGCGGCGGCCCGGGCCGGGCCAGATCGTTGAGGAAATTGTCCATCTCCGAGCGCTCGGCAACGGACCATGAGCGTTGTGGCCAGGTGCCGGCTGGTGCAGTCAATAGCCGTTGCCTGCTCGGATTCGCGGTCGATTGCTGGCGCGGTCTGGCTGCACGTCGCGGGACGATGGCTGCCGGCGCGACGGGCTTGGCTGCAGCGACGATGTTGGCGCTAAGCCGTGGTCGAGTGCTCTTGCCAGATGAAGAAAAACCGATGAAAAGAACGGTTGCATGGACCAGCAGCGAGGCCAGCAGGGCAAGCTGGAACGAGCGCCGCGCGCGCGCCTTGCGGGCATGCTCGCCGCTCAGTAGGTCAACGAGATTCAGCGGGCGATTCCTGTTCGGCGGCCGGGCTGGCGGGCAGGCAAATCTCGGCGATGAAACCGCCGCCATCCAGGGTTCTGAGTTTCAGTTCGCCGCCATGCTCCTCGGCAATCCTCAAGGCGATGACCAGGCCCAGGCCGCAATGACCCTTGCCGCTTCTTGAACTGTCGAGCCGGGAAAATGGGCGCATCGCCTGCGCCATCCGGGACGGCGCGATGCCCTCTCCAGCATCGCGGACGGCGATCATTACCTTGCCCGGCTGCGGCGAGACCCGGACGGAGATCGGCGGGCGGCCGTACTCGATGGCGTTCTCGAGCAGGTTGATCAGCGCGCGGCGCAGCGAATTGGCGCGGATAGCGATCAGCGTTCCTTCCGGGCAACTGGCCATGGTCACGCGGTGATTCGCGTAAGGCGCGATGACTTCCTCGACGAAGATGCCGGCGTCGCGTATTTCTATCGGTTCATTGTCGACGCCGCGGGCATAGACCAGGAACTGCTCGGTAATTTGCTCGATATCGTCGATGTTGCGGAGTATTTCGTCATTGCGCGAGCCGCCCACCAGTTCCATCAGCAGGCGCAATCGTGTGATCGGCGAGCGCAAGTCGTGGGCCACGCCGGCAAGCATCGTGGCGCGGTCCTCTTCGTAGCGATGCAGGCGATCGACCATGCCGTTATAGCGCTCGACCAGGGTGCGTATCTCACCGGCGCCGGCGAGCGGCAGTTTGTCCAGACGGGGGACCTGGCCCACCGTCTCGATCGCGCGGCCGAGTCGCTTCAGCGGTCGCTGGATTTGCCAGAGCAGGATCATGCCGCCGGCGAAGAATATCGCGAAGCCGACCAGGAGGACTGAAACCAGGGAAGCACTGACGATGGAATGCGCTCGCGGCATGGGCATCTTCAGCCATTGCCCGGCGGCATCACGGCTGGAGAGGTTGATCCACAGTCCGGGATCCGGCACCAGCACCGGAACCAGCATGACCTCGCGACCCATGGCTTCGCCCAGGTTGGTACTCAGATCCGCCAGGAATATTCTCGTCTCGTCGGGAACATTGTTCTGCGCCGGCGGTGGATGATCGGCCAGCGTGACTTGATTCAGCGGGGGGATTTCCCGGGCCGGGCGACTCGCCAGCAACTCTTCGATGAGTTGCAGCTTCGAGGCGATGGAGCGGGCGATGCTGATGTTCCTGGTTTCTTCCAAGTGCGCCAGAAAGAGAAAATACATCGTCGCGTAACTCGCTCCCAGGGCCACCAGCAGGACCAGCGCCAGGCGCGCATAGAGCGAATCGGGGAAGCGGTTCACGAGGCGCTGCTGTCGGGCACGAAGACGTAGCCGTAGCCCCATACCGTCTGGATGTGCCGAGGTTTTCCCTGATCCGGTTCGATCAGTTTGCGCAAGCGGGAAATCTGCACATCGACACTGCGATCGAAGGCTTCGGAACTCGGACCACGCGCCAGTTCCAGCAGGCGCTCCCGGGTCAGGGGCTGATGCGGATGCTTGACGAAGGTCGACAACAGGGCGAATTCGCCGGAGGTCATTTCCACCTTGTGGTTGTCGCGCGAGAGCGTGCGCGTCGCCAGATCGAGCCGGCAGTCGCCGAAGCTCGCGATGTTGCCGTCCGCGATCGGCGTGCCCGGCGGCAGCGAGGTCCGGCGGCGCAACACCGCCTGGATCCTGGCCGTCAGTTCGCGGGGCAGGAACGGCTTGCCGAGATAATCGTCGGCGCCCAATTCCATGCCCACGACCCGGTCGATGGGGTCGCTCTTCGCGGTCAGCATGATGATCGGAATATCGTCGCCGCTCGCCCGCAGGCGCCGGCAGATATCCAGGCCGTCGATGCCCGGCAGCATCAGGTCAAGCACGATCAGGTCGGGTCGCCGGCGCAACAGTCGGCGTTCCAGGTCTCGCCCGTCGGGGATGGCGCGCACCTCGAAGCCGCTTTTTTCGAGGAACTCCTCCAAGAGTTTGCGCAGTTCCAGATCGTCATCGACGACCCATATCAGGGGTTTTCGGTTCATGGGCGAAGTGTAACTTGTAACTTCTGTCCTCAAGGTGGTCAGGCGGACGCAGGTATTGCAGGGTGTTACCGGGGAGCCGGCATTATATTCGTATCGACAAGATCGCCCTGCAGCCGCAGAAAGGCATCGACGATGCGCTGGACATGGGGGTTCTTGTGAGCCAGCGGGCCGTTGCTGCGCTCGCGGTGCACCAGCATGGTGGCATTGGCTTCGAAGATCAGCACCCGGCCGTCGGGCAGGAGCGTGAAGTCCATGCCGCCGTAGTCGAGATCGAGCCGGCGCCCGATCGCGGCGATCGCGGCCATCGCCCGGTCGCCGAGTACGGCGCCCGGATCTTCCAGGAAGCGGCGTTCCTCGGCGATCCGCTCGGGACTCTCCGCCATGTCGGCGGAAAAATAATGCACCATCCAGTGCGTCGAGATCGCGAGATGATAGGGAAACGGCGCGCGGTCGACGAAGATGATCCGGTACTTCCGGTAGTAGCCGTCGGGGCAGCGGCTGTCGTGAAACGCCGACAGATAGTGGCTGCCGTGACAGGCACCGAGGCGCTCGGTGAGCGCCACGAGATTCTCGCAGCGCGTCAGATCGACGCCGCCGTGGCTGGCCGCTGGACGGGCCAACAGCGGAAAGACCATGCCGGCCTCAGCGAGCAAACTGCCCAGCCAACTGCCCAGCGCAGCGTCGGCAGCACCAGTCGCGGGCGGACAGGTTATGCGCAGGCAGGGCGGCAGGCAGACATCGTCGATATCGCCGAACAGTTCGGCCATGCGCTGACGTCCGCTCCGCGCCACCGCCTCGGGCCGGTTGAGCAGGGGACGCCCGCAGTGCGCCACGAAGCGCTGCAGCCGTCCGGCCAGAGGGGCGGCGACGTCGGGATCACCGATCGCGTTGAAGACCAGATCGTAGGGCGGCAGCTTTTCGTCCTCCTCGATCGCCGCATAGTCGATGGCGTATTTGATGCGGCAGCAGCTATCGGTAGGGAAGAGGATCTCCACCGGGACGTTGCCGGAAGTGCTGGCTACGCAGAGGATCAGCACCCGGCGCAACTTTGCAGTGGCGTTGCCGTCGCCCTCGATGAACACCCTCTGGATCCGGTAGGCGCGCTCGCGGCAGTCGGCAGCTGCCTCGTCCTGTCCCGCGAGGGCGTGGATCGCCGCGAGATTCTGCCAGGCGATCGCAAGTTCTGGAGCCATCGCCAGGGCCAGGCGGTACCAGCGTGCGGCGACGCTATGCTCGCCCTTCATGAAGTAGCCGGTGGCGACATTGCAGACCTTCATCGCCGCGTCGGTCCCGCTCCCGGCAGCGTTCGCCTCGAGCGCTTCCGCCGCGATCAGGTGGGCCAGCGCGCCGAGTTCGTCGCCAAGCGCGCGCCGGGTTGCGCTGGCGGCGCGATGAAGCGCCGGGTCCCGAGGTTCAGCGCGCGGCTCAGTGCCATCCTGCGCAGGGAATTCCATCATCTTGCCGGTAGGTCCGGATATCGACTGTGCGCGCAGCATAGCTGAAAATGAGCGGCAAAATTGGCAGGCCGGGCGGCAAAAATTTCCACGGCATGCCGTTTTCGACGGCCCTTTCATGCCCATCTGCACGGCCGTCGGGACCGGCCCCTGCGGCGCGGGCAAGCACTTGCGGCGGCAATACCTGGCAACAATCCATAGTTGAAGTGTGGCGCAATTGTTGCTGATCAGTATCGCTGCGGCTTCGTGGTATCGTATGCCCTTGGTGGTATGGTGCGGCGCGCTGCGGCCTGGGGTAAACCCCGGTAAACCCCCTTGAATTCGAATCGGAGAAGAACATGTCGATCAGCGGAATTTCCAGCCACAGCTACACTTTTCCTCAAGTCACACAGACCAGCGGCACTCGGGGCACCGCGCAAACCGGCAGAGCCGGCGGCGACAGCGACGGCGACAACGACGCCAGCGCCGTTTCGGGCGCGGGCGCTGCGGGTGGCCCCGGCGGTTTTCTCGGCGCGGTGTTTCAGGCGCTGTCGCAGGCCGGGGTGACGGGGGCCGCGCCGGCTACCGCCTCCGGCGGCACCAGCGGCACCAGCGGCACCAGCCAGAATCCCCTGCAGGCGCTGGGCGCCTTCCTGCACGACCTGTTCGCAGCGATGCAGACACCGGGCAGCAGCACCATTGGCAACGCGCCGGCCGGCAGTTCGGCAGCATCGGGCGTTGCCCAGGGCAAGGGCGGCGGTCTCGCGGCGCTGGAAGCCAACCTGCAGAAGCTGATCCAGCAGATTACGGCGTCTGCGTCTTCGGCCGGCAGCACGGCGGGCCCAATTGCTTCTACCAGTTCCACGAGTTCCACCAGTGCGACCGCGCAATTGCAGCAGGACTATCAGAACCTCCTGAATTCGATGGGTGCCACGGCCGGATCGTCGACGCTCGGCGGTTTCCTGCAGGCGCTGTCGCAGAATCTGCAGGGCATGAGCCATACCGGCAACGTCGTCAATACCCAGGCCTGAGCATCCGCGCTCGGCCGCTTGCGGCGTTGTCTCAACTCAGCAACGGAGGATACGATGTCCAGCAAGCCTGATGATTTGGCGGGCGCCGGTCGGCGCAATTTTCTCAAGGGCGTGACCGCGACTGGCGCCGCCGCGTTGACGCCGGTCTTGGTCGCGCAGGCGCAGACGCCGCAGACTGCACCTGCGGCGCGGACCGTCGCCTTGCCGAACACGGCTGTCGAGACCTTGCCGCCGCCCGCGGAGCCGGTCAATCAGACGAGCAGCGGCGGCGACTTCATGGTGGACGTGTTGAAGACGCTGGACATCGATTACCTCGCGATGAATTGCGCGTCGAGTTTCCGCGGCTTGCACGAGGCGGTCGTCAACTACGCGATGAACGTCAAGCCCGAGATCCTCACCTGTCCGCACGAGGAGATCGCCGTCTCGATGGCCCAGGGCTATGCCAAGATCGAAGGCAAACCGATGGCCGTGATCTGCCACGGCACGGTCGGCCTGCAGCATGCCAGCATGGGCTTGTACAACGCCTGGTGCGACCGGGTGCCGATCTACATGATGATCGGCAACATCATCGAAGCCGACAAGCGCGGGACCGCCCCCGAGTGGGCGCACTCGGCAATCGATCCGGGCGGCATGGTGCGCGACTTCGTCAAGTGGGACGATCAGCCGGCGTCGCTGCAGCACTTCGCCGAGTCGGCGGTGCGCGCCTACAAGGTGGCGATGACCGCGCCGATGGGGCCGGTGCTGCTCTCCCTGGATGCCGAACTGCAGGAAAATCCCATCTCCGACCGTGATCATTTGCGCATCCCGAAGTACGCGCCGGTGGTGCCGCCCGTGGGTGACTCCGGCGCCATCGCCGAATTGGCCAAGCTGCTGGTCACGGCGCAGAACCCGGTGCTGATCTGCGACCGCATGGCGCGCTCGGCCTCCGGCATGGCGCGCCTGGTCGAACTCGCCGAGGCTCTGCAATGCGCGGTGGTCGATCTCGGCGGGCGGATGAATTTCCCTTCGCGCCATCCGCTCAACCAGACCTTTCGCCGGCCGGCCGTCGTTGCCCAGGCCGACGTCATCCTGGCGATCGAGGTCAATGACCTCTGGGGTTCGATCAACTCCTTCAACGATCGCATCGTCCGCGTCAACCGGCCTTTGTACAAGCCCGGCACCAAGATCATCACCTTGGGCAGCCGCGACCTTTATATAAAATCCAACACCCAGGACTTCCAGCGCTTCAACGAGGTCGACCTGGCCATTGCCGGCGACGGCGAGGGGAGCCTGCCGGCGCTCACCGAACAGGTCCGGCGCCTGCTCAGCGCGGAACGGAAAGCCGCCCTCGATGCGCGCGGCAGGAAGCTCGGAGAGGCGCATCTGGCCCTGCGCGAGAGCGCGAAATCTGACGCCACGATAGGCTGGGACGCCAGCCCGATCTCCACCGCCAGGATGTGCGCCGAACTCTACGCCCAGATCAAGGACGAGGACTGGTCGCTGGTCGGCACCGGCATCAACATCAACTGGCCGCGGCGTCTCTGGAAGATGGACCAGCCCCATCACTGGAACGGCGGCTCGGGCGGCTTCGGCCAGGGATACAACGCGCCGGCCGCGGCCGGCGCGGCGCTGGCCAACAAGCGGCACGGCCGGATCAGCGTCACCATCCAGAGCGACGGCGACCTGATGTATGTGCCCGGCACGCTGTGGACCGCCGCGCATCACCGCATCCCCATCCTCTACGTGATGCTCAACAATCGCGCCTACCACCAGGAGTACATGTACCTGCAGGCGATGGCGGCGCGGCATGGCCGGGGCATCGCCAACGCCCATGTCGGCACCACGCTGACCAATCCGAACATCGACTTTGCCACCGTGGCCCGGGGTTTCGGCGTCTATGCCGAGGGGCCGATCACCGACCCCAAGGATCTGGCCGTTGCGCTGAAGCGCGCCGTCGCCGTGGTCAAGCGCGGCGAGCCGGCGCTGGTCGATGTCGTCACCGATCCACGCTGAGGAACGAAGACATGAACGGATTTTCCAGACTCCTGGCCGTGCTTTTGTTGACCCTGGCCGCCGGTCATCCGGCGTGGTCGGCCGATGCCGCCAACGGCAAGCGGGTGTACCTGGCCGACGGCTGCTTCGCCTGCCATGGCCGCGCCGGCCAGGGCGGCGCGATGAACTATCCGGCACCGCCGCTGGCGCAGACCAAGCTGCCGCTAGCGGTGTTCAGGATCATCCTGCGCACCGGTCCCAAGGACATGCCGGCTTATGCCGAGAATGTCCTGCCGGACCAGGATGTGGCCGATATCCATGCCTTCCTGTTGTCACTGCCGGGACGGCGCCCCACCCAGGATATGCCGCTACTCAATCAGTGAGTCGAGCCATGAAGAGCGTGATCGCGCTATTGCTGGCGCTGCTTTCCTCCGTCCCCGCCCTGGCGGCGCTCGGCGCGGGCGAGGACTCGGTGGCGGCCGACCAGGCGCAGCTGAAGGCGACGCGCCGGATCGTCTCCGGGCAGCAATACTCCGTGCATGAAATCCAGACGGCTGCGGGCACCGTGATCAGGGAATATGTCTCGGCACAAGGGCAGGTCTTCGCCGTGGTCTGGCGCGGCCCGCAATTGCCCGATCTGCAGCAGATCCTCGGCACTTACTTCGCCGATTTTCAGGCGGCGGGGCAGGGCAGGCGCGCCGGGCGCGGCCCTCTGCAGGTGCAGCAGCCCGGACTGGTGCTGCATTCGGGCGGGCATATGCGCGCCTTCATGGGCCACGCCTATCTTCCCCAGGCGCTGCCCGCAGGCGTCACGATCGATGAACTGCAGTAGCGGCCCGACCTTGTCGCGATGGGCGTGCTGCATCGCCATGCTGCTGGTTTTGGCCGGCTGCGGCGGTGGCGGCGGTGGTGGCGGCGGCACCCCGTCATCGCCCAGTCCGCCGGCCTCTGCCGCAAGCAACGTGTTGCCTATCGTCGTCGATGGCGGGCCGGCAGCCTACACGGCGGGTCCCTATGTCAACGGAGCCTACGTCACCGTGACGATCTGCACGCCGGGCGGTACGACCTGCCAGACCATAGACCACGTGCTGCTCGATACCGGTTCGACCGGCCTGCGGATCATGTCCTCGGCGATTACCTCGCCGGTCCTGACGCAGCAGAATATTGGCGCCAGCCCGCTCGCCGAATGCGTTCAGTTCGCCGACGGCAGCTATATCTGGGGTCCGGTGAAGGCGGCCGACGTCATCCTGGCCGGCGAGCCGGTTCTTGCGTCGCTGGCGATCCAGGTGATCGGCGATCCGGGCTTCGCCAGCGTTCCGAAAAGCTGTTCCAGCGGCGGCGGCCAGGCCCAGAACAGCGTAGCGCTGTTCGGCGCCAATGGCATCCTCGGGCTCTCGGCATTCCAGCAGGACTGCGGCCTGGCCTGCGCTCAGGCGCCGGTCGCGGCGACCTACTACAGTTGCGCCGGCACCTGCACCTCCGTAGCCGTCGGCACTTCCAGCCAGGTGCAGAATCCGGTCGGCCGACTGGCCGGCGACAACAATGGCATGCTGATTCAAATGCCCGTCATAGGTTCGGCGGGCGCCGCGACGGCCAGTGGTTCCCTGATCCTCGGTATCGGCACCCAGAGCAACAATGCGCTGGTCAATCTCCAGGGCGGCGCAGTGGTGGCGCTGGGACTCGACCCGAACTACGGCACTCTGACCACGACATACAAGACCAAGAGCTATAGCAGCAGCTTCATCGACAGCGGCTCCAACGGTATTTTCTTCCCCGATGCGACGATCCCGGTTTGCAGCAGCGGCTTTTATTGTCCGTCCTCCACCCTGTCGCTCACGGCGACCAACCAGGGAACGAATGGCAACAGCAGCAACGTGAATTTTAGCGTCGCCAACGCCACCACTTTGCTGGCGAATACCAGCCTGGTCGCATTCAGCAACCTTGCCGGATCGTCGCTCGGCTCGCCTTCATTCGACTGGGGCCTGCCGTTCTATTACGGGCGCAATGTGTTCACCGCGATCGAGGGCAGGAGCACGCCCGGCGGCAGCGGACCGTACCTCGCCTATTAGTTTCTTTACCCGTTCAGGAGAAATCATGTCGAAGAAATCCCTGCAGTGGTGGCTGGCCGGCGCAAGCTTGTGTGCGGTGCTGCCGGTCTGGAGCCAGACCATGCCCGAGGGGCCAGGACGGGAAATTCTCGACCGCTCGTGCAATACCTGCCATGCCTTCTCCGCGCGCGTCGGCGGCGGCTACACCGCGCAAGGCTGGGCCACGGTGCTGCGCATGATGAGTAACCAGGGTCTGGTGCTGGCGGTTGATCAGAGCCTGACCCTGAGCGATTACCTGATCAGGAATTTCCCGGAAAAGGCCAAGCCCGCCGGCGTGGCGATTCCCGGTCCGGTCCAGGTCTCGATCAAGGCCTGGCAAGTGCCGACCCCGGGTTCGCGTCCGCACGATCCGCTGGCCACGAAGGACGGGGCGCTCTGGTATTCCGGCCAGATGGCCAACGTGCTCGGTCGGCTCGATCCCAGGACCGGCCAGTTCAAGGAGTATGCCCTGAAGACGGCGCACTCCGGGCCCCATGGTCTGGTGGAAGATCAGGGCGGCAACATCTGGTACACCGGCAACACCGGCGCGCTGATCGGCAAACTCGATCCTGCGACCGGCGCCAATAGCGAATATCCCATGCCCGATCCGGCTGTCAGGGACCCGCACACCCTGGTCTTCGATCGGGATGGCATCCTCTGGTTCACGGCGCAGAACGCCAACCGGATCGGCCGGCTCGATCCGGCGACCGGCGAGATCAAACTGCTCACGCCGCCCACGGCGAATTCGCGTCCCTATGGCATGGCGGTGAATTCCAAGGGCACGGTGTTCTATGTCGCCTTTGGCAGCAACCGGGTGGGCAGCGTCGATCCCAAGACCCTGGCCATCCGCGAGTATCCGCTGCCGGATGCGGCGTCGCGCCCGCGGAGGATCACCATCACCTCCGACGACATCGTCTGGTATGCGGATTGCTCACGCGGCTATCTCGGCCGGCTCGACCCGGCGAGCGGCAAAGTAAGCGAGTGGCCGTCGCCGAGCGGGCCCAAGGCCGAGCCCTACGGCATCTCCGCGATCCACGACATCATCTGGTACAGTGAGTCGGGCACGACCCCTAATACCATCGTGCGCTTCGATCCCAAGAGCGAGCGCTTCCAGAGCTGGAATATCCCCGGCGGCGGCAACATCGTACGCAATACCTCGGTGACCTCCGACGGCAATTTCGTCCTGGCCAACAGCCTGACCAATCAACTGACCCTGGTGACCATCACAAAATGAACACAGTGAGCGCAAACGATAAGCCCGGTTCGCGCCGTGAATTCCTCAGTTCCGCCGCCGTCACGCTGGCTGCGGCGGCCTTGCCCGCGGCATCGGCCACGGCCCAGCCGGCGGCCCCGGCGGCTGGCGCAGCCGCATTGACCGGTCAGGCTCACTGGACGGTCAAGCACGTCGATGGCCAGAACGTGCGCCTGTTCATGTGGCGCAAGCCATCGCCGGGCGGTGGCGTCCGGCGCGGCACCATCGTTTTCGTTCATGGTTCGTCGGTATCGTCGACGCCGGTGTTCGACCTGCAGCTGCCGGGGCATCCGGAGTCCTCGACCATGGACTGGTTCGCGCGCCTGGGCTACGACACCTGGTGCTTCGACTGCGAAGGTTACGGTCGCTCCGACAAGAGCCGTGCAGTCAATGCCGATGTCTCCTGCGGCGCCGACGATCTCGCCGCGGTCAGCGAATACATCATGAAAGCGACCGGCGGGGCGAAGCTCCTGGTGTACGGCTCGTCGTCGGGTGCGTTGCGTGCCGCGCTGTTCGCGCAGCGCCATCCCGAGCGGGTCGCCCGCCTGGCCCTCGATGCCCTGGTGTGGACTGGCGAAGGCAGTCCGACCCTGGCCGAGCGCAGGAAGCGCCTGGATGCCTACCGCGCCAACAACCGTCGGCCGATCGACCGGGCGATGATCCGCAGCATTTTCACCCGCGATCATCCGGGCACCTCGGACCTCACCGTCGTCGACGCTTTCGCCGATGCCGTGCTGGCGTTGGACACTTCGGTGCCGACCGGCACCTATCTCGACATGTCGGCGAACCTGCCGGTGTGCGATCCGGAAAAGATCAAGGTACCGACCCTGATCATGCGCGGCGAGTACGACGGCATCGCCAGCTTCCGCGACCTCGCCAATTTCTTCGAGCGCCTCCCCAATGCCGACAAACAGTTCATTGTCATGCCCGGCATCGCCCACACCAGCACGCGTTCGAAAAATTTCGCCCTGGTCTACCATCTGCTCGACGGCTACTTCAGCCAGCCGGCGCCCGTGTATATGGGAGGTTGACGCGCCTTTCACCTGCTCTCGTAGGTCGGGGTATCATTCGAGCCGACAACGAGAGGAGCGGCATAGTGCGTGAATATAAAATCGCGGCGATCGGCGGGGACGGCATCGGTCCCGAAGTGATTGCCGCCGGCTTGCAGGTACTCGAGGCGCTCGCCGCCAAGGACGGCGGCTTCAGGCTCCAAGTCGAGCATTTTCCCTGGAGTTCGCCCTACTATCTCAAGCACGGTCACTACATTCCCGAAGGCGGACTGGAGAAATTGAAGGGTTTCGATGCCATCTTCTTCGGCGCCGTCGGCAGCCAGGAAGTGCCCGACCATGTCTCGCTATGGGGGCTGCGCCTGCCGATCGCCCAGGGCTTCGACCAGTACGCCAACGTCCGCCCGGCACGCGTCCTGCCCGGCGTCAAGAGCCCCCTGGTTAATGGCCAGGGGATAGACTGGGTGATCATCCGCGAGAACTCCGAAGGCGAATATGCCGGCAACGGCGGACGCACCCATCGCGGCCTGCCGATCGAGGTCGGCACCGAGACCGCGGTATTCACCCGCGCCGGCGTCGAACGCATCCACCGCTTTGCTTTCGAACTGGCGGGCAAGCGTCCGGCCCGGCATCTGACCCTGGTCACCAAGTCGAATGCGCAGCGTTTCGGCATGGTCATGTGGGACGAGATCTTCTTCGAAGTCGCCCGCGATTATCCGGACATCAGGACCGACCGCGAACTGGTCGACGCGGTGACCACGCGCATGGTGCTGAAGCCGCAGACCCTCGACGTTATCGTCGCGACCAACCTGCACGCGGACATCCTCTCAGATCTCGCGGCCGCGCTCTCCGGCAGCTTAGGTATCGCGCCGACCGCCAACCTGAACCCGGAACGCCGCTTCCCATCGATGTTCGAGCCTATCCACGGCTCAGCCTTCGACATCACCGGGCGCGGCATCGCCAACCCGATCGCAACCTTCTGGACCGCCTCGATGATGCTCGAACATCTGGGCGAGCCGGCTGCCGCAGCAAGGCTCCTGGCGGCGATCGAAAAGGTCACCGGGAGCGGCGTGCTCAGTCCGGATCTGGGCGGCAAGGCGACCACCGCGGAGGTCACCCTGGCCGTCTGCGCCGCGCTGTAATCCTGAGGAGAGCAACATGAAGAAGACTTTCGCGTTCCTGGCACTGGCCGTCCTCGGCTATGCGAGCACGGCATCCGCGCAAACCCCGATCGTCATCAAGTTCAGCCACGTCGTGGCCGCCGACACGGCCAAGGGCAAAGCCGCGGAATACTTCAAGAAGCTGGCCGAGGAGCGGACGAGGGGCGCGGTCAGGGTCGAGGTCTATCACAACTCCATTCTCTACAAGGACAAGGAGGAACTCGAGATGCTGCAACTGGGCTCGGTGCAGATGCTTGCGCCCACGCCCGGCAAGTTCGGCCCGATGGGCCTGCGCGAGTTCGAGGTTCTCGATCTGCCCTATCTGTTCGATAATCTGGAGGAGGAGCACAAGGTCACCCAGGGGCCGATCGGCCAGCAGTTACTGGCGAAACTGGAGAGCAAGGGCATCCACGGCTTCGCCTTCTGGGACAACGGCTTCAAGGAGATGACCAGCAACCGGCCGCTGCGCCGCCCGGAAGATTTTCGCGGCCTGAAGATGCGCATCCAGTCCTCCAAGGTGATCGAGGCCCAGATGCGCGCGGTCGGCGCCATGCCCCAGGTGATGGCCTTCTCGGAAATCTACATGGCGCTGCAGAGCGGCGTGGTCGACGGCCAGGAGAATCCGACCAACGTCATCTATCCCTCGAAGCTCAATGAAGTCCAGAAGTACCTGACCGTCTCCGATCACGGCTATCACGGTTACGTCGTGATCACCAATGCCAAGTTCTGGGCCGGCCTGCCGCCCGACATCCGCGCGACGCTGGAAGGCGCGATGAAGGACACCACCGCCTACTTCAACGCCGCTTCGAAGAAGGAGAACGAGGACGGTCTGGAAGCGATCAGAAAGACCGGGAAGACACAGATCATCACGCTTACGCCCGAGGAGAAGCGGGCCTGGAAGAAAGCCATGATCAAGGTCCATGAGGAGGCCGGCGAGAAGATCGGCAAGCCGCTGATCCAGGCGATCTACAAGGAGACCGGCTTCGACCCGGGCAAGATGTGAGCGAGCCTATTCGCGCTTGATGATGCGCACCGAGGACACGACCCGCAAGGCCGGGAGGAAACTGTCGCTTTTCTCGCGGTCACTCTGGCTGACCTTGGCCATGTTCGTCGCTTTTGCCGCGTGCTTCGTCGTTTATGTGCGCGCGGAAAAAGCGATCGATCACGCCAACGAGTTGCGCCAGCAGTCCTTCCTGCTCGCCGAGGAGTTGCGCCAGTCCTCGGACGACCTGACGCGGATGGTGCGCAGCTATGCCGTGACTGGCGACAAGCTCTACCAACAGCACTTTCAGGAAATCCTCGACATCCGCGACGGCCGCAAGCCGCGGCCTGTCGATTACCAGAATATCTACTGGGATCTGGTCCTCGCAGATGACCATCGGCCTCGGCCTATGGGCCCGGCCATTGCCTTGCTGGAACTGATGCGCCGGGCCGGCTTTTCCGATCTGGAATTCGCCAGGCTGGCCGAAGCCAAAGCCAATTCCGATGCCTTGGTACGCACCGAGCTCGCCGCGATGGCCCTGCTCGAGGCAAACACCGAGGAAGGCCGCGCCGAGGCCATCCGGATGTTGCACGGCCCCGCCTATCACCAGATCAAGGCCAGCATCATGCAGCCGATCAGCGAGTTTCAGGCGCTCTCGGAGCAGCGGACGCTGGTCGCCGTTCGCGCCGCGGAAGGCGATGCCGCACGGGTGCGTCTGGTCTTCCTGCTGTTTGGCCTGATGCTGGCATTGCTGCTCTGGAACTCGCGGCGGAGTCTGCACGCTGTCCTGGGCGGCTCGGTGCATGAACTGCACGAACGCATCGCGCGGTTGGGCAGCGGGGATTTGTCATCCATCTTTTCAGTCGCGGCAGGCATGGAAGACAGCGTACTCGGCTGGCTTTCGGAAACGCGCAGCAATCTTGCCCGGATCGAAACTGAGCGCCAGGATGCCGAAGCGAGAAGTCAGCACTTGACCCAGCTTTACGCCGCCCTGAGTCAATGCAACCAGGCCATCGTCCGCTGCATCGGCGAGGACGATCTGTTCGCGCAAGTCTGCCGCGTCGTCGTGATTTTCGGCGGCATGCGCATGGCCTGGGTCGCCATGCCCGACGAACAGGGCAAACAACTGAAAGCGAAGGCCGCCTACGGCAGCGGCCTGGAGTATCTCGAAGGGCTGCGGGTTTCGGCGGACGCCGACGAAGCCTATGGACGCGGCCCGAGCGGCACGGCATTTCGCGAGGACCAACCAGTCTGGTGCCAGGATTTTCAGCACGATCCGGCCACCGTGCCCTGGCGCGAGCGCGGCAGTCGGGTAGGCTGGGCTGCATCCGCCTCGCTGCCGCTGCATCGTCATGGCAAGGTCATCGGGGTCTTCAGTCTGTACGCCGGCGTCGCCAATGCCTTCGACGAAGAGGTGAAAAAGCTGTTGATTGAGATGGTGATGGACATCGATTACGCCTTGAACGGTTTCGCGAAGGAAGCGCAGCGCCAGGAAGCCGAGGAACGAGTCCAATATCTGGCGCATTTCGACGCGCTGACCGGACTGCCGAACCGCGCCCAACTGGATGACCGGGCAAGATATGCGATCAGTCTGGCGCAGCGCAGCCAGGAGCCGGTGGCCTTGTTGTTTCTCGATCTCGACGACTTCAAGGACATCAACGACAGCCTCGGCCACAGCGTCGGCGATGCCTTGCTGGTCGAACTGGCATTGCGGCTGAGGGCAGGACTGCGCGACGAGGACACGGTGTCGCGCTTCGGCGGCGACGAATTCATCTTCCTGCTCTACGGTATCGATGTGCAGGGCGCGGCCCATGTGGCGCAGAAGCTGCTGGAGGCCATCGCCCGGCCCTTCCGCATCGAGCATCACGATCTGAACCTGACCGCCTCGATCGGCATCGCCCTTTTTCCAGGCGACGGCACGGATCTGGAAACCCTCTCCAAGAATGCCGATGCCGCGATGTATCGCGCCAAGCAGGAAGGCCGCAACGGCTACCGCTTCTTTACCGCGGAAATGCAGGCGCGTTCGGCGCGTCACCTGCAACTGGTCAATGCCTTGCGCCACGCGCTGGAACGCGGTCAATTGCAACTCCACTACCAGCCCCAGGTCTCGCTGCGGGAGGCGCGCATCGTCGGGGCGGAAGCGCTGCTGCGCTGGACGCATCCAGAACTGGGCCCGGTCTCGCCGGCGGAATTCATTCCCGCCGCGGAAGACAGCGGCCTGATCCTGCCCATCGGCGAATGGGTGCTGCGGGCCTCGGCGCGACAGGCCAGAGCCTGGCTGGACAACGGACTCGCCCCGCTGGTCATGGCGGTGAATCTCTCTGCGGTGCAGTTCCGCCATCCCGATCTGCCCAGTCTGGTCAGCCGCATCCTCGAAGAAGAGGGCCTGCCGCCCGAGTATCTGGAGTTGGAACTGACCGAGCGCGTCGCGATGCACGACCCGCAAGGCGCCATTGCGGTGATGAACAGCTTGCACGAGCGCGGGGTGCGGATGTCGATCGACGATTTCGGCACCGGTTATTCCTCGCTTTCACATTTGAAAAAATTCAAGGTGTACAAGCTCAAGATCGATCAGTCCTTCGTGCGCGACATCAGCACCGATACGGAAGACAAGGCCATCGTCGGCGCGATCATCAGAATGGCCCAAAGCCTGAGCCTCCTGACCATCGCGGAAGGCGTGGAGACGGCGGGACAGCGGGCGTTCCTGCGCGACCAGGGCTGCGACGAGATGCAGGGTTACTACTTCAGCAAGCCATTGCCCGCGGAACAGTTCGAGGCGTTCGCGCGGAGCAATGTTGTGCGGGGCAATGTTGTTGACACCGGCGATGGGCCGGCTATAATGCGCCCCTGATCGCGGGAGTAGCTCAGTTGGTAGAGCGCAACCTTGCCAAGGTTGAGGTCGAGAGTTCGAGACTCTTCTCCCGCTCCAAAATATCGAAGGGAAGCGCAAGCTTCCCTTCGTTGCTTCGAAGCTTCATCGCTTCAAAGTCAATGCCGTGGTGTTGCACATTCGGCTTGGCGGGGTAGCAAAGTGGTTATGCAGCGGCCTGCAAAGCCGTCTACGCCGGTTCGATTCCGACCCCCGCCTCCAAAAAAGTTTATTTAAGATCGCGAATATACATATTCGTTGCATAGCATTACGCTCGAAATTTCCAAAATGCATCAACAATTGCACCTTTGCTACCCTAATTGCTACGCCAAGACTATGCGCCGGCGCACGTAACGGCGAATGGCTATTTTTTTCGTTTCATCAGAAAAAGGATCCCAGCAAGAAGAGCGATAACCTGAAGCGAGATCGCTCCATCAATTTCAGGCGCCCTCATGATATGAGTCTCTTGAGCAAACGACTGTCCGGAGACCGCCCACTGCAACATGATGGTTCCCACAAGTTTCAAGTTCATGGCTCGCTCCTAATCTGGTTCTGACTTACGCCGGCGGCTGAATCCGATTCCGGCAAGACCTAGGCCTAGCAGGGCAAGTGATGCTGGTTCTGGAACGTTGGCAGTATTGGTAAGTTGAAATGCCAGATTCTCTTGCGGGTCGCCTTCCCAAAGCGAAGTAGTGTTGTTGTAAGAAGACCCGCCGAGTTGTTGACCACCGCCCGTGCTTTCCCAAAACCAGACGCCAGTCCCGCTGTGGCTATCTGAGAGGCTGACAAAATATGATCCCGACCCGAGGTTGATGGTGGAAAAGCTGCTCTGATAAATGTATTCGGGATAAGAAAATACGTTTTGGCCAGTTGCCGTCCCATCTGTTGCACCGAGGTTGATAGTTTCAACAACAGCGCCAGGGCCGGCGCTAGAACCATCCAAAATCTGCAGCGTGAAAGCGTTGCCGGTAGCCGCTGAATTTGGATCGTTGCCACCCCACCAGGTGATGCCATTGAACGTCAACCCTGAGACGAGCGACATTTCCGTCGATGCTGCGGAAAAGGCATAATTGGTGTCGGCGAAATACCCGGTTGCCTGATTAGGCGCACCGCCGTCGTACACCACGGTCGCATGTCCTGCAGTAATGCTTCCAAGACCCATGACGAGAATCGCCGACAACGCTAACTTATTTAGTGACATTTTTCATCCTCCCAGGTTACGGCAATGACATCCTGCCTAGTGCTAATCCCACTAAGGCAGAATATGTGCCATGTTGCCGCTTCCCTTGTGGCTGCTAACGATAGCTCTATAGTCCGGTATCCTAGTGTTAAAAATTCCGACACCCTATAAGGCGACTCAGACCGAAACCGACAGCTGATACCGACGGCATGTATGCCTATCAACAAGTTATGGAATAGCTATAATGAATCTGAAGGGCTGCCAAAGCCTTCCTGGGTGGTAAAGATTCCCGACAATGTATGGAAATTTCAGGGTCGGTTGGGGGAATCGGACTTTTCGCAACTTTCGCAACAGCACTGAGGGAAATCATCTTGCAATACCTGCCCGCCATCGTCGTGGAAAGCAAACCCGATCCCGCCTTTGCCGTCATCTGGATGCACGGCCTGGGCGCCGACGGCTCGGACTTCGCATCCATCGTTCCGGAATTGGGCCTGGATGACGCTCCCGGCGTCCGCTTCATCTTTCCCCATGCGCCTCAGATCGCGGTCACCTGCAACGGCGGCTACGTCATGCCGGCCTGGTACGACATCATCTCGCTGGAGAGCAGCAGCCGAATTGTTGACGAAGTGGGCATCATCAAATCCCGGACGGCCATTCGCCATCTCATCGCGCGCGAAAATCAGCGTGGCATCGCCAGCGACAGGATCTTCCTGGCGGGCTTTTCCCAGGGCGGTGCGCTTGCCTATACCAGCGCGCTGACGCACCCGGAGCCGTTGGCCGGCGTCATCGCCCTGTCGACGTATATTCCGTCGGAGCGGCTGCTGGTCGCTGAGCTGAGCGCCGGGAACCGGGCCATGCCGATTTTTGCGGCGCACGGAAGCGAGGATGAGGTGGTCTCCCCCGAACTCGGCATGCGCGCCCGGGATTTTCTGCTGGAGTTGGGCTACCCGCTGCAGTGGCATACCTATCCCATGCCCCACTCGGTCTGTATCGAAGAGGTCGGGGCCATCGGGGTCTGGCTGAGGGATCGGCTGCTCGCGGAAAATTCCGCGCCGTCACATTGACCGACGCGCCCCCACTAGCCGCGGAGCTTCCGTCGTATCGCGGAATTTCGCTTGCCGCAGTCAGCCTGATCAACTCGGCGGCGCTCGCGCGCGAGGCGCTGGATGCCTTGATGGTCAGCGAGGTGATCGGTTTCGATACGGAATCGAAGCCGACCTTCCGCAAGGGCGAGATATCGACCGGACCTCATCTCGTTCAGCTGGCAACCGAGACTCGTGCCTACCTGTTCAAGATTCCCAGCCTAGACGGCGCGAATGAATTGCGGCAAATTCTCGAATCGCGCCTGGTGTTGAAGGTGGGGATGGGGCTTAGCCACGACCGCAGCGTCCTGAAATCGAAGCTGGACCTGGATCTTTGCAACGTTCTCGATCTCGGTGAGGCGCTGCGTGGGGCGTGGCACCGCGGCACTGTCGGGGCGAAAGCGGCGGTGGTGCACTTCTTCGGGCAACAGTTCCATAAGTCCAAGAGGACCGGCACCAGCAACTGGGCCAACCCGCAGTTGACCGAAAGGCAGTTGCTTTATGCGGCCAACGATGCTCAGGTGGCGCTGAGAATCTACCGGGCGTGGCTCGCCAGCACCAGCCGGGCAAGCTGAGCCGGCACCATCAGCTTGTGCACCGGCCAGACCGGTAGCATGTAGGCGCGTCCCAACAGATTGTGCACTCGGATCACCGTGGTCATGACGGCGCTGGTGCCATTGGCATCAGCGCGCCTGACCAGGGAGACTTTCGCTTCCAGATGCTTGTCGGCTTCAAGAAGGACTACTTCGTCTTCCGAGAGATAAAGGATGGAAAAAATCCCCACCCGGTCGCCGACGCGATAGGACGAAGGCGTTTTGCCGCTGTCGATGTCGCCCAGCAGCCTGAGCGGCTTCAGGCCGAACAGTGCACCCGCCCGGTTTCTCACGGTCATCAGCCAGTCGATCCAGGTTGGCGTTTGCGCCGCAATCGCGAGGTAGATTTCCAGCGCCGAGCGCGACCTCCCGCTGATCGATACGGCAAAGGCATCGCACAGATGGGCGCCGGCAAGATGCCGGCTGATTTCGCTGTTCTGCGGGATCCCGCTGGCGCGTACCGTGCTCACGTCCGCCCCAGCCATTCTTGCAAAGCCTGTTTCAGCGCCTGATACTCGCTGCGCAGTTCCGCCAGTGCGAGCGGGGTCATTTCCAGCCCGCTTTGTAGGCGCTCGTCCTGCTCCCTGAAGCGGTTGGACAGGCGCATGCCGCCGATCTGTGCGGTCACGCCCTTCATGGTATGGCTCAATCTCCGGGCAGCAGTCCACTCGGCGGCAATCATCGCCTGTTCGAGTTGGTCGAGATGAGCCGCGATGTCCTCGATCGCCGCCAGGGCGATGGTTCGCGCGAGTTCCATGTCGCCGTCGAGCATGGCGAGCATTTCCTGGGCATCGAAAACCTGCAACTCATGATCCAAGCTTGTCGTCGCTGTGTCGGGCGCTGCGGCGCCATCGTCGTTGCCGTCGGGCAGCCAGCGGCTGAGCATGGCGGCGAGCTTGTCGACGGATACCGGCTTGGTCAGGAAATCGTCCATGCCTGCCGCTATGCAGCGCTTGCGGTCTTCCGCGAAGGCGCTGGCGGTGAGCGCGACGATGATCAGGTGGCCGCGGCCGTGGCCGTCTTCCCACTGGCGTATCTTGCGGGTCGCGTCATAGCCGTCCAGGACCGGCATCTGGCAGTCCATCAGCACCAGGTCGGGACGTAGTTGGCTGCCCTGGCCGGCGCTGATGAAATCGAAGGCCTGCTCGCCGTCCTCGACGCAGTCGCAAGCCAGGCCGCGCTTCTTCAGCATGGCCTCGATCACCTTGCGATTGACCGGATTGTCGTCGACCACCAGGATCCTGCCCGAGAGCACTTCAGATCTCGCCGTTCCGGCGACGGCGGTGCTCGCCGGCGTTTCTTCTCCCGGCGGCAGCGTGCCGGCGCGCAGGGTGAACCAGAATCGCGCGCCCTGGCCGGCGTTACTTTCTACGCCGGCGTTGCCGCCCATCAGCCGGGCGAGATTCCTGACGATGGACAGGCCCAGCCCGCTGCCGCCGTAGCGGCGGGTGGTCGAGGCATCGGCCTGGGAGAAGGGCTGGAACAACAGGTCCTGCTTCTCCTGGGGAATGCCGATGCCGGTGTCGCTGACAGCGAAGATCAGTTCGGCCTGATCAAAGTCGCCGTCGACCTGATGGGCTTCGATCGTGACGCCGCCCTGGTCGGTGAACTTGATGGCATTGCTGACCAGATTGGCGAGCATCTGGCGCAGCCGGATAGGATCGCCGCGATAGCGCAGTTCGGGGCCGTTCCAGCGATATTCGAGCGTCAGTCCCTTGCCCCTGGCCTCCTCGACGAACAGGGCGGCGGTCTCCTTGAGCAGATCCCCGGGCGAGAATGCCGCGTGCTCCAGTTCAAACTTGCCGGCCTCGACCTTGGACAGGTCGAGGATGCCGTTCAACAGCGAGAGCAGGGTCTTGCCCGAGGCCAGTATCGTCCGGGCGTAATCGATGCGCTCCTCGGTGCTGGTCTCCGGCATCAACTGCAGTTGCGCCATGCCGAGGATGCCGTTCATCGGCGTGCGGATCTCGTGCGACATCGTGGCGAGAAATTCGCTCTTGGCCTGGTTGCCAGCTTCGGCCCGGCTCTTCAGTTGTTCCATCGCCGCCATGTCGGCTTCGCGGCTACGCAAGGTGCGCGTCAGGGCGAGGAGGCCGATCAGCAGAATGACTACGCCGGCCGAGGTGACGCCGGCGATCAGCCATGCCGAACGGCGCCAACTGGAGAGGAAGAGGTCGTCGGTCACGGTGATCGCCACGACCAGCGGATAGCGCTCCGTCTTGCGCGCCGCCGTGAGTCTCAGCCCTTTCTGTCCGGTCGAGAAGCGCGGCAATTCGCTGAGCGTGACACCATCGCTTTTCTGTTGCACCGCGATGATCTCGTGAGTTGTCCCGTTGCGATTGACCGTGCCGATGACCGCTTCCCTGTAGGGCCAGCGCGTCAAGAGCAGCAGGTCGTTGCGAAACAGGCTGATCGCGGCGCCTTCGCCGAGATTGCGCGCGACGCGCTCGAAAAAGTTGGTGAACACCTCGACCGACATGCCGACCAGCACCAGCCCCATGAAGTTGCCCTGGGCATCGTTAAGGCGGCGGCTGATGTAGAAGGTCCACTTGCCGTTGCCCTTGTTGCGCACCGGTTGGCTGATGAACTCGACCAGTTGCGGATTCGCCAGATGCGCCTGGTAGTAATCGCGCTCCGCCAGGTTGATGGTCGGCACCGGATAGGAGCGGCTGAAATTGATGTTGTCGCCATTGGCGGCAATGATGGAAACCACATCGATCTGCGGCAGGCCGTGGATTCTTTCCCGGAGCATGTTGTACGCCTCAGGCGTGCTCATCTTCTTCCTGAACGCCGGCTGATCGACGACCCCGGCCTGCTTGACCTGTTCGGTTACGGAATCGAGCACCAGATAGGCGGCAAAGATGGTCTGGGAAGTCTGTTCGGCGAGGAGCAGGGACATGTTGCTCATCTGCTGTCGCCATTCCTCGATGTCTCTGGCGCGCATCGCCACGATGGACGCGGCGGCCCCGGCGATCATCAGCGCAATCGCGATTGCGCCGAACCATTGCACCGTCCTGATGATCCGGGATCTCCCGTGAACTGCCTCCATGTCCGCCTTCAATTTCGACCAGGGCCGCATTTTATCAGCAGGAATCAAATCCGCCGCACCTTAGCCAGCCTATTGTAGTTGCTCTCGAAACGTGCGAAGAAAGCAAACGCCGGATACCGGGAAGATCGCACTTCTCAGTTCTCTGCGCTATGGCTTCGGTTTCGGCCGGCCCGCTTGGCTTCGTACAGTTGAACGTCCGCGGCCAGGAGCAGCGCTTCCGGGCTGGATTCGGCAGCCGGTATCGCGCAGGCGATGCCGATGCTGATAGTGACCACGGCGGCGGCGCTCGAGGCCACGTGGGTGATGCCCGCAGCTTCTATGGCCTGGCGCAATTCTTCGGCCTTGCTCGCGGCGCCGGACAAGTCGGTCTCCGGCAACAGGCAGGCGAATTCCTCGCCGCCGTAGCGCGCGATCAGATCGTGGGGGCGGCCCATGCTCGCGCTCAAAACCTTGGCGACCGCCTGCAGGCAGGAATCGCCGGCCTGATGGCCGTAGTAGTCGTTGAAATCCTTGAAGTGATCGATGTCGATCAGGATCAGCGACAGGGGGGCAGAACTGCGGCGGCAGCTGCGCCATTCGCTCTCCAGCCTTGCGTCGAACAGGCGGCGGTTGGCGACTCCGGTCAGGTAGTCGATGAAGGCATGGGAGTGCAGGAGATCGGCCTGGCGCTTGACGGTCAGTTGGGTGCGCAGGCGCGCCCGGACCACCGCCTGATTGATCGGCCTGGAGATGAAATCCGCTGCGCCGGCTTCCAGGCCCCAGGTTTCGTCGGCCGGATTATTCAGGGAGGTGACGAAGATCACCGGGATGTCGCGGGTCGCCGGATCGGCCTTGAGCCGGCGACAGGTCTCGTAACCATCGAGGTCCGGCATCATCACGTCGAGCAGGATCAGGTCGGGTAATGACGACCTGGCCAGTTCCAGCCCCATCGCTCCCGAGGTGGCGAATTGCAGTTCGAATTCGTCGGCCAGCAGCTTTTCCAGCACCTGCAGATTGGCCGGTGTATCGTCGATCGCCAGGATTTTCGCCATTCCCTCGCGCCTGAGTGCGGACTCAGGCAAGGTCTGCAGATCTGGCTGGAGCTCTCCGCCAGCGCCTGTCGCGGTGGCGGGCGGTTCGGTCAGCCAGCGTTCCAGGGACTGTGTCAGCGTAAGATATTCACGCCGCAGGTCGGCCACGGTGATCTGACTGATGACTGCGCCGCCTTTCAGCTGCGCTTCCTGTTCCCTGAAGTACCCGGCGAGTCTGATCCCGCCGATCTGTGCCGTCACACCCTTCAGGGAGTGGAGGTAACGCTGGGCATCCGTCTGGTTACCGGCGTCCGCCGCAAGTTGCAGTTTGTCGAATTGTCCGGCGATGTCCACTATCGCCTCGCGGACGATACTCTCGGCGAGTTCGCGGTCGCCGTCGAGCAGGGCGAGCAACTCGGCGGCGTCGAATACCGGCGCTGCGTCGTCCTGAGCCCCATCGTGGCTGACGAAATTTCCGACTTCTGCCTGGCCATGCAGCCAGCGGCCCAGGAGGCTGCTGAATTGTTCCATGGCGATGGGCTTGGTCAGGAAGTCGTCCATGCCCGCCGCTATGCAGCGCGCGCGGTCTTCCGCGAAGGCGCCGGCGGTCAGGGCGACGATGGTCAGGCGCGGGCGGCCAGTCTCGTCTTCCCACTGGCGTATCTTGCGGGTCGCGTCATAGCCGTCCAGGACCGGCATCTGGCAGTCCATCAATATCAGGTCGGGACGAAGACCGCCCCTGATGATATCCACCGCCAGTTGGCCATCCTCGACGCAATCGCTCTCCAGTCCCTGTTTCTTGAGCATGACCTGGACCACTTGGCGATTGACCGGGTTGTCGTCGACCACCAGGATCCTGCCCTGATATCTTTCTGCGCGCGCTGCTTCGCCGTCGTCGGGCAGGGTGTCGCGGCGATCCGATCGGCTCTCCTCAATCGGCAGAACGACGCTGGCGCGGATGCTGAACCAGAAACGGGCACCCTGGCCAAGCTCACTGTCGACACCCGCGTCGCCGCCCATCAGCCGGGCAAGGCTCCTGACGATGGACAGGCCGAGGCCGCTGCCGCCATAGCGGCGGGTGGTCGAGGCATCGGCCTGGGAGAAGGCCTGGAACAACAGGTCCTGCTTCTCCTGAGGGATGCCGATGCCGGTGTCGCTGACGGCGAAGATCAACTGAGCTTCATTGCCGTCGCGTTGCTGTTCGCTGGCCGCTATCCTCACCTGACCCTGGTCGGTGAATTTGATGGCATTGCTGAGCAGATTGGCGAGCATCTGGCGCAACCGCGTAGGATCCGCCCAATAGCGCTGCTTCGGACCTGACCAGCGGCAATCGATGAGCAGGTCCTTGCTGCGCGCGGCGTCGGCAAACAGCGTTACGGTCTCTTCGATGATCTGGGCCGGATCGAAGGCCGCGCGTTCCAGTTCGAACTTGCCGGCCTCGACCTTGGACAGGTCGAGAATATCGTTGAGCAGGGTCAGCAGCGTCTGGCCTGCGTTGAGGATGGTGCGGGCGTAATCCAGCCTTTCCTCCTCGCGTGTCTCCGGCATCAATTGCAGTTGCGCCATGCCGAGCACGCCGTTCAACGGCGTGCGGATCTCGTGCGACATCGTGGCGAGAAAGTCGCTCTTCGCGCGACTGGCTGCTTCGGCCGCATTCCTGGCCTGCATCATGGCGTCATTGGAGGCATCGAGCAGTGCTGATTTTTCCTCCAGCTTGAACACCAGTTCGCGCGAATTTCGCAGTGCTTCCACGGTCCGTTTCTGGTAGCGCTCGGCGGTTCTGGCAACCAGAGAGGCATACCAGCAGGCGGCGTAAAGGAAGGCGACTTTGGCCAGTTCCTGGGACCAGGGAATGTCGTGCCGGTCGACAAAATTCAGGTAGAGGAGCAGCGCCAGATAACTGGCGGTGACGATATGGCTGAACATCAGCGCCCTGCGGAAGCTGGTGTGGGTCTGATCGACCACCCGGAGCAACAGGACGAGGAAGATCCAGCTGTGTTCGCCGCCGGTGGCATAAATCGCCATGTTCATCAGGACCGGCACATCGATGATCAGAAATGCCAGGCCCAGGTCGAGGCGCCCGGTTTTGCCGTAGAAAAAATACAGGATCAGCCACGATGCCAGTGCGTAGGCGACCAGGGCCGGGGCAACCCAGGCGCCTGTCGAACTGCCGGAGATATAGCGCTGATTGAGAATGACGACTATCGCCAGCAGCGTCGATCCGACCAGGCGCAGGACGGGAATCTGCATCGCGTGGTACCTGCGCTGTCGTATCCTGCGCCGCTCTGCGTGATCCTCGGGAGCGGCGCGGTCCTGGTCGGTCTGCGGACTGTCCTTGATGGCTTTCAAGCGGGTCTCCCGGGATAGTCAGCCGCGGCACCGCAGGGCTGCCAGCAGGCGAACATGGCTACCTGCACCAGCCCGATCTGGTGCCTTTAGCGGGAGTACTTGACGCGTCGCCATGAGCGGACTTGTGAATTCCCCGGCGCTATAATGAAGGTGATACCCATTAATTATAACTGAAGCGAAACATCTTCCCGCCTGCCATGACGACGCTAGTCGAGAATTCGTCTGATCGCTCCTCGGTCTGGTTCTACAAGAGGACCGGCACTCTCGTTCTCCTGTGGGCGATACTGGCCTGGCTGGGCGCGGGCTATTACAGCGCCCACCTGTCGGATCTGGCCTACCAGGAGCGATTTGCCGAAGCGCACAAGCAGATCGACGGCATCGTCGATAACATCGACAGCACCCTCAGGATACTGCGCAACGTTCCCCGCATCCTTGCCGGCGAGGAGACGATACGCCGGCAATTGCGCGTCCTCGGCCCCGATGTTGCGGCCTCCACGCTGCCCTACGAAGAGCGCAAGCGGCGCTGGACAGAAGACGGCGAGCGCTCCGGTCTTCTAAACTTTCTCAACGTCGCCGCGGCCGGCCTCGATGCCGATGTGATCTGGGTCGTCAATGCCGCCGGCGACTGCATCGCTTCGAGCAACGCTGTTCAGAGCACCAGTTTCGTCGGCGCCAACTACGAGGAGCGCGAGTATTTCCGCCAGGCGCGCTACGGCAAGGCCGGACGCCAATACGCGGTGGGCAAGATCAGCAAGGTGCCCGGCCTGTATTACTCGTATCCGGTCGCCGACGAGCGCGGGCACTTCATCGGCGCCGTCGTGGTCAAGCGCGACATTTCGAACTTTCTGCGCTGGACCCGGCCCGCCAGCGCCTTCATCGCCGACTCGAACGGCGTCGTCGTCCTGACCGAAGACAAGCATCTCGAGTACCGGGCCATGCCGGGCAACCTGCTGGCCGTCGTCCCGGCGGAATCCAGGATGGCCAGGTACAAAACGGAAACTCTTCTGCCCCTGAACATCCGGGCCTGGGGCGACGCCCGCTACCCTGAACTGGTCAGTCTCGGCAATGCAGCGATGCCGGTGATCCTGGTGTCCAGGAGCGGCGCGGACAATGATTTCAGCGTCTATCTGCCGCGACCGCTGCCGGAACTCAGCCGCATCGAAGGCGAGCGCCTCTGGGTATTTCTGCTGATCACGCTGGCCGGCGGCATGTTGATCGTCGCCGTGGTCGCCGCGGCGCTCTATGTGCGCGCCAATCGTCAGGCCAAGGAGATGGCCGAGAGCGCCAGCCGGGCCAAGTCGCAATTCCTGGCGAACATGTCGCACGAGATCCGTACGCCGATGAACGGGGTGCTCGGCATGGCGCAACTGCTCCTGGAAACCCGGCTCGACGAAGAGCAGCGGGGGTACGCCCGCGATATCGCCTTGTCGGGCGAATCGCTGCTGACGATCATCAATGACATTCTCGATCTGTCCAAGATTGAAGCCGGGCGCATGGAGTTTGAAAGCCATCCCTTTTCCGCCGAGGCGCTGGCCGACGCGGTAGGCTCCATCCTCAAGTTCAGGGCGAAGGATAAGGGCATAGACTTCCACGTCGAGGTTCTGCCCGAGGCGACCGGCACCTATCTCGGTGATAGCCAGCGCATCCGCCAGATCCTGCTCAACCTCGCCGGCAATGCCGTGAAGTTTACCGAGCGCGGGGAAGTCAGGCTGAAGGTCGCACGCCTGGCAAGCGGCCTGCGTTTCGAGGTCATCGATACCGGCATCGGCATTCCGCTCGAGGCGCGCGACCGGCTGTTCGAGAACTTCAGCCAGGTCGATGCCTCCACGTCGCGCAAGTTCGGCGGCACCGGTCTGGGGCTGGTGATCAGCAAGCGCTTCGTCGAGGGCATGGGCGGTCGCATCGGCATAGACAGCGTCGAGGGGCAGGGCAGCTGTTTCTGGTTCGAATTGCCGCTCGCGGAGACGACGGAAAAACCGCTCGAGAGCGTCGTCGAAGTAGCGTCGCCTGCGCCCTTGCCAGCGACGGGCGGGACGGCGCAAAGCAAGCCGCGCCTGCTGCTGGTGGAGGACAACCTGGTCAACCAGAAACTGGCTCTGGTCCTGCTGCAGCGCCTGGGCTATCACGCCGATCTGGCCGAGAACGGCCGCGAGGCGGTGGCGGCCGCCAGCCGCGAGCGCTACGCATTGATTCTCATGGACATGCAGATGCCGGAAATGGACGGCCTGGAGGCGACCCGGCTGATCCGCTCGGGCAACGGCCCGAATGCGCGCACGACTATCGTCGCGCTCACTGCCAACGTCATGCAGGCCGACCAGGATGCCTGCCACGCCGCCGGCATGGACGACTATCTGGCCAAACCGTTCAAGCGCGAGAGTCTGGAGGCCTGTCTACGCCGCTGGCTAAACCTCGGAAGCTCGGGCGAGCCGGCGCGGAAGTGAACTTCAATTCACTGTGAACCGCGGTTCACTTGCCGATCAGCCCGCAACCTAATAGCATGCTAGTACTTTTGGTAGGGCTTCCGGTCGGCTGCGCGCGCGGCTGTGGAACCCCGATGGCGCAAACCTGGAAGGACTGGATTCATGGCAAAAACAGTACTGACGGTCGATGACTCGGCTTCGATCCGGCAGATGGTGGCCTTCACCCTGAAGAGCGCTGGCTATGAAGTGACCGACGCGGTCGATGGCATGGACGGACTGGGCAAGGCCAAGACCAAGACTTTCGATCTGGTCCTCACCGATCAGAACATGCCGCGCATGGACGGCCTGACCCTGGTCAAGAGCCTGCGCGCCCTGGCGCAATACAAGACGGTGCCGATCCTGATGTTGACCACCGAATCTTCCGACACGATGAAGACCCAGGGCCGCGCCGCGGGCGCCACCGGCTGGCTGGTCAAGCCCTTCGACCCGCAGAAACTGATCGAGGTTGTGAAGAAAGTCATCGGCTGAAGCGGAACCAGATCAGGCCGGCGCGGGAGAACTCATGAGCATCGACATGAGCCAGTTCTACCAGGTGTTCTTCGAGGAAACGTCGGAGCATCTGGCTAGCATGGAGTCCCTGCTGCTCGGCCTGGATCTCGGCGAACCCGATGCCGAACAGTTGAACGCGATCTTCCGCGCCGCCCATTCGATCAAGGGCTCGGCCGGCACCTTCGGCTTCACCGACCTGGCCGAGGTCACGCATATCCTCGAGAACCTGCTCGACCGCATCAGGAAGGGCGAGCTTGCGCCCACCGAGGCCATGATCGATGCCTTCCTCGCCGCCGGCGACGTGCTCAAGGATCTGCTCGCCGCCCATCGCGGCGAAGGCGAGGCTGCGCCGGGGGCGGTCGCCGCGATCTGTGCCCGGCTCTCGGAACTCACCACCGACTCCGCTAGCACCACCCCTGTCGCCGTTGCTGCCACCGGCAGCCCGGCGATCGCCCCGGTCAGCGCCGCGGGCTACGACATCTCGTTCATGCTCGCCGATGCGGCGCAGGACGGCGCCGCAGCCATCGCCAATCTCCAGGCCGAACTCGGCGCACTGGGCACGCTTTGTCTCATCGCCTCGCCCGGCGCCGCCGATCCGGCCTGGCACTTGCGCCTGACAGGCGCCGCCGACACTGCCGACACCGCCAGCCTGCGCGAGATCGTCGAATATGTCGCCACCACGGACAGCATCCGCATCGCGGCGATCGGCTCAAGCGCGGTCGCCGACGAAGCTTATGGCCTGTTCGACCAGGACGACAACAACGCCGAAGCCGCGGACGACTCCTTCGGCCTGTTCGAACCGTTGCCGGAAGCGGCTGCGCCCACAGCCGCTGATGACGCCTTCGGTCTGTTCGAACCCTTGCCCGAGGCCGCTGCGACCGCCATTGCCGACGACTCCTTCGGCTTGTTCGAACCCCTGCCTGCTGCAACGACTGCGGCGGCTCCTGCTCCCGAAGTCATCGTTGAGCGGCGCGTCGCGGTGCAGGAGCGCGTGGATCGGCGCCAGCCGGCGGCCAACGCCAAGGGCGGTGCCGACACCTCGATCCGCGTCGGCGTCGAACGGGTCGATCAACTGATCAACCTGGTCGGCGAACTGGTGATCACCCAGGCCATGCTGGCCCAGGCGGTGGCGGATATCGATCCGGTGAAACACGAGCGCCTGATGCATGGCATGGGCCAGCTCGAACGCAACACCCGGGATCTCCAGGAATCGGTGATGTCGATCCGGATGATGCCGATCTCCGTGGTATTCGGCCGCTTCCCGCGCCTGGTCCGCGACCTGTCGCAGAAACTCGGCAAGCAGGTGGAACTGAAGACCGTCGGCGAGAGCACCGAACTCGACAAGGGACTGATCGAGCGCATCTCCGATCCGCTCAATCATCTGGTCCGGAACAGCCTGGATCACGGCGTCGAGATGCCCGAGGCGCGCGTCAAGGCCGGCAAGCCGGCTACCGGCACGATCACGCTGAAGGCCTATCAGCAAAGTGGCAACGTCGTCATCGAGGTCGGCGACGACGGCGCCGGCCTGAACCGCAGCCGTATCCTGGCCAAGGCCAGTGAGCGCGGCCTGCCCGTCTCTGACGGCATGAGCGATCAGGAGGTCTGGCTGTTGATCTTCGAGCCGGGTTTTTCCACCGCCGAGAGCGTCACCGAAGTCTCTGGCCGCGGTGTCGGCATGGATGTCGTCAAGCGCAACATCACGGCGATGGGCGGCCGCGTCGAGATCGAGTCGGTGACCGGCGTCGGCACGCGCATGACGGTGCGCCTGCCGCTGACCCTGGCGATCCTCGACGGCATGTCGGTGGCGGTCGGAGCCGAGACCTACATCATCCCCCTGGGCTATGTGATCGAATCGCTGCAGCCTTCCCGCGACATGATCAAGAGCATCTCCGGGGTCGAGCGGCTGATCCATGTGCGCGGCGAATACCTGCCGGTGGTGGCGCTCTACGAAGTGTTCAACATCCCCGGCACGGTGACCGAACTCGATCGCGGCATCCTGGTCGTGATCGAGGCGGACGGGGTCAAGGCGGCTCTGTTCGTCGATGCCCTGGTCGGCCAGCATCAGGTGGTAATCAAGAATCTCGAAGCCAATTATCGCCGGGTGCCCGGCATCTCCGGCGCGACCATCATGGGCAGCGGCCATGTCGCGCTGATCCTCGATGTCGCCGCCCTGGCCGGCATGGCCAGGAATGCGCTACCGGCGGCCGCATAGGCACTGAAGCGCTGAACACGACGGAACAAAGGGAGAAGACATGCAACAGCAACGAGCCTTCAGCGGCCAGGAGTCGCGGAGCGGCGGCGAGGGCGGCCACGCCCAGGAGTACCTGACCTTCATTCTCGGGCCGGAAGAGTATGCCATAGACATTCTCAAGGTGCAGGAGATCCGCGGCTATGATGCGGTCACGACGATCGCCAACGCGCCGGCCTTCATCAAGGGAGTGATCAACCTGCGCGGCACCATCGTGCCGATCGTCGATCTGCGCATCAAGTTCAATGTCGGCGTCGCCGAATACACGCCGTTCACCGTGGTGATCATCCTCAACCTCGGCACTCGCGTGGTCGGCGTCGTCGTCGATAGCGTCTCCGACGTGACCATGCTGCGCGCCGACCAGATCAGCCCGACGCCGGAGTTCGCCGCGACGGTGGACACCCAGTACATCCTCGGCCTGGGCACCCTGGACGACCGGATGCTGATCGTCATCGATATCGAGCGGCTGATGCTGTCCTCGGAGATGGCACTGGTCGATGCCACGAACGAACGCTAACGCAGGGAGCCGCTGATGCGAATCAATTTGCCCGTGACCAATGTCGAGGTTCCCGTCAGGGATTCGACCCTGATCGTCTCGAAGACCGACCTCAAGGGGCAGATCACCTATGTCAACAAGGATTTTCTCGACATTTCCGGCTTCACCGAGCAGGAACTGATCGGCTTCTCGCACAACATCGTGCGTCATCCGGACATGCCGGTCGAGGCCTTCGAAGACCTGTGGACGACCCTGAAAGCCGGCCGGCCGTGGACCGGGCTGGTCAAGAACCGCTGCAAGAACGGCGACCACTACTGGGTGCAGGCCAATGTCGCGCCGATATTCGACGGCGGCCAGGTCGTCGGCTACATTTCGGTGCGCCGCCGCCCTTCAGGCGAACAGATCGCGGCGGCCGAGGCCGTCTACCGCCAGTTCCAGGAGAAGCGCGCGGGCCGCCTGAGGATACGCTACGGCGCCGTGGTCAAGGGGCGCGAGAGCCGCTTCGCCAATCTTTCGGTCGGTAGCCGGCTGTGGCTAATGTTCGGCTTCCTCGCCCTGGTCATGATCGGTCTCGCCGGCTACAGCCTGTATTCCCTGGCGACGACCAACCTGGCGGTCGCCGATCTCTACACGCGTCGGCTCGAACCGATGCGCAACATCGGCCGCATCGGCAAGTTGATGGCGGAAAACAACATCCAGGTATTGCAGGGCTTGCAGCACGACCCTGCCGGACTCTATGCGCGGTTTCACGAGCACCCGGTGACCCAGCATACCGATGCCATGGAAAAGAACATCGCCGAGATCACTGCGCTGTGGAAAAGCTATTACGAGAAGGCTCATTTAGCGAATGATGTTGTTGAACTCATACCCTGACGGCGAGAGCGAGCAACTGCACGGGATCCGGGCTGAATCGCGGCGACCGGTCGAGCGCCCTGAACCAACCGAGATAATTTGCGAGGTATTTCGTGG
>CAILCO010000131.1 GCA_903832735.1 uncultured Sterolibacterium sp. | reverse complement strand
TGTTTCCTCCCCCGCAGAAGCAACAGCAACAACCAAGTCAAAAGCAAAACCGGGGCAGCGCCGACCAGCTGTAGATGCAGTCACGTGTGCAGCCTAAACTCGGCAGGATTCTGTCTTGACTTCGGGGTCCACTTTAATCTGGCGCATCTCGTCGATCGGGTGATGGGTGTTGCAGTGGTAGCAATAAGCTGTCTTGGGCTGGGTGATTGCCGGAAAACAGGTCTCAGCCATGATGTTCCTCGAAGCGATGAAAGTGTCAAAAGTGCATGAGATACTCGCATCTCACGCTCTAAGTCAGACCGGCCAGCGGTTGCCAAGTTCAGAACAGCCCGCCCCCAAGGGACTGCTAACACCTTTCTCAGACGAACAGTTCATCGGGCATTGACGACATTGCCTGTAAATATCACTACTCAGCATTCGGTGAGGGTTTCCTCAAGCGTTGAATGAGCGTCGTACTGAAAACCCGCATTCTTTACTGCATAATTTCGCCGATTCTAGTGCCAGGTCATGAGCGCAAAACGATAGAGGGCCTTGCATTCATAGACCAGGCAGTGGCCTACGGAAACCAAATTAGCGGAGGCCAACGAGATAGTTTTATTAATGAAACAAGATAACAATGATCGTTTGTTGCGGCGCAACATTGTCGATATAGTCTGAACCGTCTCCTCCAGAACCTCCTCCTCCTTTGGAACTGGATTTAAGCCCACAGCCTGCTGTGGGTTTTTTTTGCGCCCCCCCAGGGGCAATCTTGACTGGACCAACCTCGGTCCCCTCAGATAGGGGGAAGCCGTCAAGAAGAGTCCCCACCAGGTGCAGCTGTCAAGATCGCGGCAGGGGACTATCCACACGCGCTCTCATTTCCTTGCCGGCCCTGAAAAGCGGTTTATTCTTGGCAATAACCTCGACCTTTTCACCTGTCTTCGGATTGCGGCCAGTTCGAGGTGGCCGGTAGGTCAGCGCAAAGCTGCCGAAGTCGCGAATTTCCACGCGGTCGCCACGGGATAGTGTGTCGGTCATCGCCTCGAGAATCAGATTCACTGAAAGCTTTGCATCCTTCGCGTCCAGTTGCCTAAAGCGTGCCGCCAGGCGGTCAATGAGATCGGACTTGGTCATCGCGCAATTTCATCAAAGTATTCGTTGATTACCTGGGCACGTTGTTGCCTTTCGGCAGCCAAGTATAGGCCTGTGGTCCCGACATCACTATGGCCTAACGCTGCCTGGATCATCTGGACTGGCGTATTCCGGTTGGCATTCATCGTCCCGAAGGTATGGCGTAACCAGTGAGTGGTTGCTGACTTCAATCTTTCTGCCGCCTTCGCGTCTTCAGTGTCGACTTCCTCGGCGACTTCCGCAAAATAGCCGGTCAGAATCTGGTGCAGTGTCGACGTCGAAATCTCGTGGCGACGCTTGTTGTTTCGGGTGGCCAGGGTGGCGATCAAAGGCTCTCGGGATGGCCATGAACTGAAGTCTCGTCCCAGTCCCCTGACTTCCATGTAATCGGCGAGGATGGGCATGAGGCCATTGGGGAAGGTCGTGCGCCGCTCCTTGGTACCTTTGCCGATGACGGCGATTTCATAGTCATCCCCCGAACTGTCCGCATCAATGTCCCCTACCCGGGCCTCCACCAGTTCTTCCAGCCTCAGGCCGGTGCCCACGGCGAACCAGAGGACAAAACGCAGTCGGTAATAGCGTTCGTTTTGTTCACGCTCCTCCAGGAGGCGGATCACAAACTGCCATTGCTTGGGGGTCAAGGCGTGATCGGTTTTGAGTTTTCGGCGATCGGCGACCGGCATCTGGTCGACTTCCTTCCAGGGGTTGAAGTCGAGGTAGCGGTTCCGGGCGAGGTACTCGAATAGGGCACTGACCACGGTCAGCGCCTGCTTCTGGCTTGCCGGTAATAGGGGACCGGCGAAGGGACGCCAGTCCTGATGCCAGCGCGGCGTATTGCGCTTGCCGATCCAGGCGGCCTTCGGGATCCGCCAGCGCCAGGCCCTTGCGGGCTGCGAAGCCTGGCAGCCGGCACGGTCCTGCTTGCCATCCAGTGAGTGCAGGAAATCCCGGTATTCGGTGCAATCCTCGATCGTCAGCGATGAGAGCGCCCTGCCCTTCTCCATTACCGCCCACAGTAGCAGTCGCTCGGCCTGGGTCCGGTAATTTCTCGCCGTATGAGGGCGCTGGCTTCCCTTTTTGGCGATCCAGGCATTGATCGCCTCGAAATCATCGACCGCCGCGAGCCGATTGCCGTAGGCCCGGTTGGTGCCCACGGCCCCCGAAACTTCCGCCGGCAATTTTAGGTATTCCAGAGGCACGATCCCCAGTTCAAGCTCTCGCGCTGTCTTGAGTTTGGGGAAGAGCTTGCGGTAGGGGACCAGGGCGCGCTCGGGGAGCGGAATCACTTGGTTGAGGGTGAGCCAGTTCATCACCCGGGACGCCGAGGCTTTACCGAACCAGGGCACGATCTTGTACCAGGATTCCCCCTTGGCCCGAATGAGGCCGGCCAGATCATCGATAGTGAGAATGCCGCCCTGGCGCAGTCGGTTAGTGATCACTTCGTCGAGCCAGGCGGCCAGCTGATCGCCGGGTTGTGGCTTTTCCGGTAAAAAGCCTTCGAACCAGGCCAGGGCGTCGCGGATGCGTTTTCTGAGTTTTTGATTGCGCCCTGCCCTCCTCACCGCCTTGGGATCTAAGCGGCTGGCGTACTCCTCGTTGTACACCTTGATGAGTTCGGCTTCAGTGAAGAAATTGTCCGGATCGCGCGCGGCCTGGAACGCTTCCAGACTGGGGATGCCGGCGAGCGGACCGCCTGCGTGCAATCCCGACCCCGGACTATCGGCCAGTTGTGACGGGGTGATTCTGAAGAGCCGGGCGTAGGAAGGCTTCTCTCGGCGGGCGGCGTTGATCAGGGCATCGCGGACCCAGCGCAGGGTCGCCTTGGCGCGCTTCTGATCCTTGCCCGTCTCCAAGTACAGTTCGCCGATCTCGTCGAGCGGCAGGCCTTCGAGATAGCTGCGAAAGAAGGCGATGTGGGAGAGACCCAGCTTTCGGCTTTGGACCGGTTTGGATGGGATATCATTCATCGCGGCGGGTCACTGGCTAAGCAGAGCGAAGAGCGGTTCATTGATATAAAAATTCATCCGCCCGACCTTCATTTTTCGGACAAATCCGGCGGCCTCTAGTGCACCCAGGTATTTCGTGGCCGTCGGTCGAGACACGCCGAGATCTCTCTCGATAAACTCGATCTTGGTATAAGGATAGCGAAAGAGATTGTTGAGCAAATCCTGACTATAGATCTTGGGCAGCTCATTTCGCAACCGCAGCTTGGTCAGTTGCATCAGCGCCCGGATTCCCTGAACCTTGGTCAAGGTTTCCCTCGAGGTCTCTTCCACCGCTTTGAGCATAAAAAGGATCCAGCCCTCCCAAGCCTCCTCTGCTCGAACGGATTGCAAGCCCCGGTAATAATCCTGTTTGTGTCTGACGATATAGCGGCTGAGATACAGGACCGGCAAGTCGAGTAGCCCGTGCAATACCAGATAGAGCAGATTCAGGATCCGGCCGGTTCTCCCGTTACCATCGTAGAAGGGGTGAATGCTTTCAAACTGATAATGCAACACCGCCATTTGCACCAAAGGATCCGCATCGCCCGGTTCAGCACGATGAAAATACTCCAGGAAGTTCCCCATGAGTTGCTCGATCACCGCGGGATCTTGCGGGGGTTCGTACACGACGGCCCCGGTTTGCTGATTCTTGAGGACGGTTCCCGACAACCAGCGCAGCCCCGCACGGTTTTGCTCCAACGCAGCCTGGATATCAAGCACATTGGCGAAGCGCAGAAATCTTTGTTCTCGGACACGGGCGAGGCCAATCTTTAGCGCGCCTGCGTAATGATGAACTTCCTTGGCAGCAGCCGTCGGAAAGTGTCCGGAAATCAGGTCCCCCTGAAAAAGCTGGTCCTCGGTGGTGATGATGTCCTCGATCGCGGACGAATCTTGGGCCTCCTGCAAGGCGAGGGTGTCGATCAGGATCGTTTCGTTGGGCATCGTCGCGGCGCCCCCTTTAATTCAGCCAATGCCCGATGCGCACGGGCCGCCAGACGGAGCACGGCGGGCGTCTCCAGGACCACGGTGTTTGCCACGGGCAAGGGAGGGAATGGTGACGACATGTTTATAGAATCACGCGATCTTTAACACGATTTTGGAACATGCAAAGCGTTTAGCACTTATCTTTACATATATACCCCATCCCTGGCCTTTCTGTGCTGTTCCGCAAGGAACCATCCTGGTGATATCTCAAGGTGAGGCGGAACAAGGCTGCAAAGTTCAAAAAAACGCGCTTTTTAATCGCTGCATGCTAATGCTATCATGATTAGGCCAATAATCATGATAGGTTAAATTCTCACGAAAAATGGCTTTTCAGGAATTGGCCAGACCCAAAACGGACCCTACAGACTGAATCAGGCCACCTACCGCGGTTAGTGGATTAGATGGGTAAGCGAATACGGAGCATTAGAATCAAGGGATCAAGCCCCGATTCACTGAAACCGTGATGGTGATAGAAAGCGCGGGCACGCTCATGCAGTGCATGAACGACCAGCGCACGTATACCCACCTCCTCGGCTAGGCGCATAGTGCGCAATAGGGCGTCCTGAAGGAGATCGGAACCGAGCCCCTTACCATGCTGGCGGCTGTCGACCGCCAAACGGCCTAGCACCATCACGGGGACAGGATCAGGCATGTTGCGTTTAATTCGATTGCCGGCGATCGCATGGTCAATGGCACCGGCCGCCAGCGCATAAAAACCCCGTACAACCTTCTCGGGATCGGCAACCACAAAGGTACGCGATGCGCCCGATAATTGATTGACTAGGGCCCGACGTTTCAGCCAGTCATCCAGGGAAAGTTCGCCGCACTCAAAGCCCGCCACTAAATGGTCGGCGCGCAGCAGGGCTGGCGCCTCCAAAATACTCACTTTTGCCAAAGAGGCTGGCGTGCCAGTAGGCGATCCAGGGCAGGATTCGGCTCGATCGGAGCATCCAGCAAGGTGGTGAACCGCTTGAATGCCGCATCATCCAGGGCAAAGAAGGTGCGGTCCAGGACGATGGCCTGGGCTTTTTCGCAGGCAGCTTCGAGCATGAAATCAGAGCGATTCTTGCCGAGCGCACGGGCAGCCCGATCGATCAGATCACGCTGCTCTGAACGTGCCCTGAGATTAATAGCGGTGTCGCGCACAGAAATGTCCTCACAGTGGATACACAAACCATACTATAAGGCATGCATACACGTTGTCAATACAAACGTTTTTAGTGCTGGGAAATCTCAGGCATCAGCGCTGTTTCCTCCTATCGGCGCCAAAGTGAAGAAATAGTCGACGAAACAACTCCTTTCTCTGAAGACTTTGAATTTTTGGCGAAAAAATCGTGCAAGCTTATTCTGCGATCGAGTGGAACACCCGGATGCGTGGCGCAATCTTGTCTTTTAGATCGCGCGTGGCCATTCTCATATCGTACTCGACTTGCAGATTGAGCCAGAAACGTGGCTCCATTTGAAAGAACACCCCCAGGCGCAAGGCCGTGTCTGCCGTAATCGGCCGATGTCCGTGCATCAACTCGCTTATACGGCTTGGGGATACGTCAATATCGGCCGAGAACTGGCGCGCGCTGATTCCCATAGGCGTCATGAAATTCTCTAGGAGGACCTCGCCGGGGTGGATTTCGTCAAGTAATTCAGCCATTTTCGGCTCCTTTTGATAGTCCGCAATTTCAACCCGATGGGCGCCGGCTTTTTGCCATTCAAAACATACGCGCCACTGGTCATTGATGCGGATGTTGTACTTGCCCTTGCGGTCGCCTTTCAGAGTATCGAATTGGTCACCCGCGGTAGAGCGTACGCTTTCAAACACTGTAAAGGAAACCGTTCAAGCTCACCTTTCGAACAATGAAAGCAATCTCCTGTTCAGTCTGGCTCAGACAGCAACTTTTGCACGAACTCTCGTAGCTTGGCTTCCTTCTGATTGGACAAGGCTGCCGCCTTTATCTTTACAGTCAAGGCTGAAGCATCACGGGTAATCGAACCGGCTTGTTCTTTGCCAACGAATAGTTTCTTGATATCGCGTTCGGTACGAACTGTTTTTCCTCTTGCTACTGCACTGATAACAGCGTCCGCAAGCCTTGGGTGGTCAAGGTTCCCGTTCTTTACCTGGGGCCAAAGACCACGGAGGGCATCGATGGCCACTTCGCCATGGCCGGACAAGCCGGCTTGAAGGGCTTCGGCTGATTTTCTGCTCAGCAATCTCGGTGACGCCTCGAGGTCTTGGAGCACAAAATCAGGGAGCTGGCCGAATGCAAGATAGCGGTAAAGTTCAGCTCGCGGCATGCCCAAAGCTTCGGCTAATCGCGTGCGGTTCGGAAACTCTTTTTCGGCACGTCGGATGGCAATACTGACTTCGTAATCCGACAGATCCTCCCGATCGACGTTCTCCGCAAGCGCCATGACGGCCATGTCGGCATCGTCCGCCTCTATGATGACGGCCTTGATCTGTGGGAGCCCGAGGAGTTTATGAGCCCTGAGACGACGCTCACCCGCGACAAGCTCGTAAAAACTGTCACCTGGTGTGACACCCAGAGTACTGGATCGGAAAGTGTCACCTGGTGTGACACTTTTCCGGACCACTATCGGCTGAATAAGTCCGGTCTCTGCAATGCTGTCTGCCAAGGACCTGATGTCATCGTTGTCGAAAACGCGGCGTGGCTGCCAAGGATTGGGGCGCACGGCCCCCACTTCAAGCATTGACGAACCCCTGGCTTCCAGTTCAGCAATCCTCTTTTCGTACTCTACCATCTCCCCCCTGAACGCCATCAACTGAGACGGGGCAGACTTGTTTGCCGGTCCTGATGACGTCTTGGCCTTATCCAGCGCAGCGCCCAGGCCTGCCGTTTGCGCGAGTAGTTTCTTCCCGATAGACATGTTCAAAACCTCCGCCTTTTATATAGTTTATTTATGTGTCACAACAGGATTGATCCCTTGAGCTGACGCTCCCAAGCCAGCCCTATCGATTCCTCAACCGCGAGCGCCATGTTTTCATATGCCTCCCTGGCTCTCTTGTAAGTCCTGGCATCTCCCTCGTATTTTGTGATGTCAAATGCGGTGGCGAACTGATTGACCTGCGAACTGGCTACCGTGGTCATCGGAATCTCGACAGGCAATACTCTGCCGCCGTACACCGTTTGAATCCACTCGCGAACCGCCTTCGTTGTCGATTCGTTGTTATTGACTTTTGAGAGCAGAATGTTGACAAACTCATAGGTCTTTGGCTTTGCCTGATTCTTGGCAATGCCCTCCGCCAACTCGGAAAACAGATTCCAGAACTGGGCGCTGGATGCCATGTCCAGCATGTTGGTTGTCATCGGGACGACCATTCCATCTGCTGCAAAAAATGCATTGATAGTCATGTAGGAAAGACTGGGGGGAGTATCGATAATAATTACGTCATATTCGTCCCTGACCGCCTCAAGGGCATGATTCAAGACATCCCAGAATTGAAAGTTTCGGTCCCTAACCTGGCGTGAAGGCAAGGAAAATTCGGCTCCGAAAAGAGCGCTCGCGGCAGGAATCAGGTCGATACCTGGCCAGTACGTCTTTCTGATTGCATAGCGAACATCAGATTGGGTGCCATGGAACAAGGGACCCAGCGTTTCCTCTTCAGTGATTTCAGAATCCGGCAGTAAGCCATGCAGGGTCGACAATGACCCCTGGGGATCAAGATCAATATTAAGAACACGGTGGCCCAATAGGCTGAGGCCTTGAGCCAAAGTCATTGCGGTTGTCGTCTTGGTGACACCGCCTTTGAAAAAGGCAACCCCTATCGTAACTGCCTTGCATCCGGGAGGCCGCAATTTGCTTTTTCTCTCTGAACGAGCCCATTCTTGCGCCTCGGCGAGCGCGAACTCACGACGCCCCCCCCGCACGGTGGAGATACCAGCAGGCATCCCCTTCTCGATACGGTATTGGATCTGCGCTTTTGTCAGACCAGTAATCCCGGCAAGTTTTTCACTGCTAATCGTCGGTGCGATCTTTCTGGCATCCGGGAGTAACATTCGATCGCGCAGTTCTGCTACAACGCCGGATGCTCGTTCAGCAAGCTCACTTAGGTCAGTAACGGTAGTCTGGTCAGGCAACATTCGATTTCCTTCCGAGGTCACGCTTTATAAGCGCTAAACTAGTTTCTTTACTTTAGGTTACTTTTACCTATATTTTGCTTAAACTGCAAGACTTCGATGCATGGAGAAAGGCCAGATATCCGTGTTATTTAATCGGCGAGAGAATGGGTCTTTCTGTATCGCCCTGTTGATGCCTGTCGAGTTGGCTGTTTCCTACAATTACACTTTTATAGGTGAGCTCGAACGGTTACCTATTGGATGGAAAGAAGATGGAGCGCATATTCGGCAATGCGGAGCTGCTGAATTCAAAAAAGAAAAACACGCCCAGATCTTTGTGTGTCTATTTGAGTGAACACTTAAGATCGTTTACCACTGCCGCCAACCCAGTGCTGGCAAGGGTTTCCATCGACCAAGGTGAGCTTTAGCAGTTACCTATGGTGAGATTTAGCAGTTTCCTTGTGCAAAATCGGTGAGCCCGGCCGGTTACCTAAGGTGAGGTGGAACGGTTTGCGGAACGTTTGAAGTGAGCTTCAACGGTAACCTGAAACTTTATGGGTGAGCCTTAACAGTTACCTCCACGTAAAGGTGAGCTCGAACGGTTACCCCGGACTAAAGGTGCAGCAGTGTTTATCTCTTCGGTGAGCTTGCATTTTTCACCTTAGCTCGGCATGATGAACAAATGGCAAGAAAAAAAGAATCCCAGTCACTTGAGACAGCCGGGGAGATACGTAAGGCCAATCAAGTCATTGCGCCTCGGGTAACACGAGGTGGTATTTTGACCTTGCTGTCCCGCAAGGTATTCAACGTCCTGCTCTACCATACACAGCGGCAGAAGATTCCGGGAGCAGGAGCGCCGGAAGGTGATGACGTCTATTCCTCCCTTTACTGGTTGCCCCTGTCTGAACTGGCCAGAGATGCCAGGTATGGATCCGGCGATATGGAATTGTTGAAAGATACCATGGTGAAGCTGCAGGACATCCGCATTACCACGGATGACTCTAAGGGCTTTGCGTCCGATGTGCTGATTGCATCTGTGCGGATAGTACCGGGTAAGCGCGGGACCGCAACCATGCTAGGTTGGGGTTTACATGCGGCCACGGAAAAAATTCTGCGTGCTCCAGAGTTCTACACAAGGCTCTCCCTTTATTACCTCACGAGCCTAAAGACGACAGGAGGTATTGCTCTTTACGAAAACACCAAGCGATATGCTACCAATCCATCAGGATTGACACGCAGAGAGCCTTGGGAGTGGTGGTACGAAGTGCTGACGGGCCTGCCGATCACCTCGGAAAAGCCTGAGTACAAATACTTCAAGAGGGATGTGTTGAAGCCGGCGATTGTGGAAGCCAACAGCACTGACATTCGTGTTGAATTGCTGGAGCACAGAGAAGGCCGGCGGGTCACCTATATTCAGTTCCAGGTGGAACACGTCAAACAACAGCAGCTCGAGCTACCGGCGCCACCAATTATTGACAGCGATTTACTGACGAAGATCGCAGGCTTAGGGATCCATAGCAAGGAAGCAGAGGATCTAATGGCCAGTAGCGATGACAAATTGCTACGGGCTACCGTCAAATGGGTTGAATCTAGGATAGTCGACAAGAAACTGCCTCCGGTAATCAGTCCGGCTTCCCTGTTTCGCTCTGCTCTGCGGGGACGGTACACCGACGGGCAAGTGCTCGCAATTGAAAGCAAGACCAAGGTGGCTGCTGAACAAAATGGCAAACTTGCTGAAAAGAGTGCCCAATTGATCAGTGAGGCGCAAGGCAGAGCCGAAGCGGCGACTGCCCGGGTTCAGGCAGCACTCCAACGGTACGATGCTATGTCGGTAGAAGAGCAGGATTCAGTGAATGCAGATTTCCGTAGAGCAAACCCGGCGCTAGCGCGAGTTAAGACAGGCGGCACCGCATTCCGTAAGTCCTTAGGGAGTTTTCTGGCGAAGGTTTTTTAGCGGGCAGTGGAGCAGGGTGTTGGACGAAGCCGCTACGCGGAGGAGTCGCCTGATGCTGCGGCACGAATTATTCTGCACGTCCGTCTCCTTATTCCGAGGGGATGATTGTGCAATATTTCGTGAGGATAAACCAGCATGAAGACAAAGACCGTCGAG
>CAILCO010000130.1 GCA_903832735.1 uncultured Sterolibacterium sp. | reverse complement strand
TGCTCGACGGTCTTTGTCTTCATGCTGGTTTATCCTCACGAAATATTGCACAATCATCCCCTCGGAATAAGGAGACGGACGTGCAGAATAATTCGTGCCGCAGCATCAGGCGACTCCTCCGCGTAGCGGCTTCGTCCAACATGGCGGTCAGCCGGACCTGCGCGAAAAGCCGCGCAGGCCGGTTACCTCTACGTTCGGCGTACGGATTTCTCCCGGAGCCAGTATTTATCGGCGTAGACTGGCAATACTCGCGTATCGAGAAAGGACATTAAAATGGAAACGAAGCGCGCACCGTTCCTGACCTTTGCCTTGTTCGCTCTGTTTCACCCTTTGCCGCTTCTTGCGCAGCAGACCCAGCAGCCCTCGTGGAATGGGCCAGGTCCTTGGCACATGTGGCATGGCGGGTGGGGATTTTGGTGGATGTTCCCCCTGTTTATGTTGTTCATGTTCTTCGTCTGTGTGGTGGTCTTCTTTATCGGTCACAGATCAGGCGGCTGGCACCGTCGATGGGGACCGTGTCAGATGATGGACCGACCGTTCGGGGCGGGCCATTCATCCCTTGATCCAGCCTATTCCGCGCTGCAAATCCTAAATGAGCGTTTCGCAAGGGGCGAGATCGAGAAGCAAGAGTACGAAGAGAAGAGGGCTTCCATCCTTTCGAGCGGACCGCATTAGCCGAACCATTCGTTGCAGCGGACTGCCTTCGGCAACCGCTGAACCCTGACGTTGGGCCTCAATCCCATTCAATGCATGTACTTGAACTGAAGGTTCCTCCTGCTGCTCTCGCACTGCTCATTGCGCTTGCCATGCGGGGCGCGTCATTGGTAGCTCCGTCCGTTGCGTTACCGTTGGTCGTCCGAGCCTTCGCCGGGGTCGTTTTCGCTGTGGCCGGCGTAGGCATCGTTGTTGCCGGGATCGTATCGTTTCGGCGGGTTAAAACGACCACTAATCCAACCAAGCCATATTCCACCTCGGCCCTGGTTAGCTCGGGTAACTCGTTAGGAGTCTTCATTTGAGCACCGAAGCCGTTCTCGAATCGGTCATTTCATGCCCGCAGTGCGGATACGCAAAGGAAGAAACCATGCCGACCGATGCCTGCCAATGGTTTTACGAATGCACGCAGTGCCACACACTATTACGGCCAAAGCCGGGTGATTGTTGCGTGTTCTGCTCGTATGGAACAGTTCCATGCCCACCAATACAGCTGCAAGGCAAGTCAGGCAATTCATGCTGCCGCCACTCCTAGCCCGAAGGTCCACACGGACGCTGCGCCATCAGGCAGCGCCGCACCGGCTACTTTTACGTTGGGTCCCATAGAGCATGCGTCTTTGGTCATTACATTCCAAGTATCTCGATCCTCAAGGTCTGGTGGCGCTGTGGCGCGAAACCCTTCTGGCGCAGGCTGTTCTGCGCGGCGAAACACGTGGCTATCGCAATCATCCGCAGTTGATCCGCTTTAAGAACCACCCAGCGCCACTCGCAGCCATCTCGCTGTATCTAAGCGCTATTCATGCCGAGGCCGAGATACGCGGATACTCTTTCGATAAAAGAAAAATTAAGCCAACACGGAAGGTGGTGACACTGACCGTCACGGCCGGCCAGATGGCGTATGAATGGACGCACCTCCTAGGCAAACTGAAGGAGCGTAACCCTGCGCTTTATCAGAAGTGGCTCGCTACTGAAGTACCAGAGGCGCATCCCATGTTTGAAGTGCGCGCAGGTGAAGTTGAACCTTGGGAGCGTCAATGAACAAGGCGCGCAACCCGACGGCCGATCCCGTTCCCTGTGGTCGCTGGACGCTGCGCGATAAAGCCGCGCGGCGCCGCTCATTTCATTCGTTAGGCCGCCTCATGACAATTCCGACAGAATATGCCCATGCGTCAATCGGGTTCGAGAAGTTCATGGTCGACGCCCGAGATATTTCCGGGTTGAACACAACGAACATGGCCTACAACATGGTGGTTGGTGTCCTTTATGCGTTTCGTCGTCGTCTCACCGTGAAGGATGCTCTACGATTCGCCAATGGGCTTCCGGCGATCATCCGAGCCATCTTCGTGTCGAATTGGGATACAGAGCAACCACAGCTTGAATTCACGGATAGGGAATCCATGACCAAGGAAGTTCAGTCGCTGCGCAAGGAACACAACTTCTCACCCGAGAGTGCGATCCACGATATTGCTTTGGCACTGCGCCGCAACATTGACCAACAAGAATTTGATCGCATTCTTTCATTCCTCCCCGCGGGCGCAAGAGAGTTTTGGAAAGTATAGCCAATGCACCAGCATTCAAGTCTTAGCCCTTGGAACTATCGGCTTCGGCGCCCACAATGCGGGCGAACCTCTCAGTGCAGGGGACGCCAGCACGCTAAGGCCGCGCCGCGCTCCTGAACGCAAACGTTAAGTGCCTAGGAGATAACGCGATGACTGCAAACGCACGGTGCCAAAGTTGCGGTATGCCGCTGAAAGCAGATCCAAAGGGCGGCGGAACAAATGCCGACGGCAGCATCAGTAATGAGTACTGCAGCTTTTGCTATCAGAATGGCAAGCTCATCAACCCGGAGATGACCATTGCTGAGATGCGCGCGCTCATCATCGAGAAACTCGGAGAGAAAGGATACCCGCGGTTCATCGCCAGGTTCTTTACCATCGGCCTTGATAAACTGAAGCGCTGGCGCGATTGCGTCTAACAATTCTCGGCAGGCGCTGCGGCCCTGACGGGCCGCGGCCTGAGCTCGAACGTTGGGCGACTTATCCAGGAACGAGTGGGCAATGGCACTACTGACCATGACTGAAGTCAAAGAACTGAGGCAATTATCCTGAACATTGGGCGTTGAAGAGGTGATTCCATCATGGTGACTCATAAGGTCGTTTCCGGCGACGAGTGGATCGAGGCGCGCAAACTGCTTCTCGCGAAAGAAAAGGAGTTCACGCACTTGCGCGATGAACTCAGCCAGCAAAGACGCGATTTACCCTGGGAGGTGGTTAGTAAAGCGTATGTTTTCGACGGGCCGGATGGGAAACAAACTTTGCCCGAGCTTTTTGACGGAAGAAGCCAGCTACTCATCTATCACTTCATGTTCGGACCCGACTGGGAAGCGGGGTGCCCCCACTGTTCCCAGTGGGCCGACAGCTTCGACGGTGGCATAGTGCACCTGAACCAACGCGATGTCACTATGGTTGCCGTTTCTCGGGCCCCATACGACAAGTTGGCGGCCTACAAGAAACGGATGGGTTGGCGTTTCAAGTGGCTTTCATCATACGCGACAGATTTTAACTTCGACTACCGCGTGTCTTTTACGCCAGAGGAGGTAGCAAGGAAGGCGGCGTTCTACAACTTTACGACGCAAGATCCCCACAGTTCAGAGCGTGAGGGAGTCAGCGTCTTTTACCAGAACGCAACGGGCAGCGTGTTTCATACGTATTCGACCTACGCGCGAGGCATCGACATGTTGAGCTTGGACTACCAATATCTTGATCTGTTACCCAAGGGCCGGGACGAAGCCGGGCGCGGGCCGTACTGGGTACGTCGTCATGATGAGTATGATCAATAGGCGCTAAGCTTAGCCTGTAACAGATGCCCAACCCGTCATGCCACCGGACCTGCGTGAAAAGCCGCACTACCCCGGTGACCTCAAGGTTGGGCAGCACAGTCCACCATCGCCTATAAAATACCGTAACGCCAGACTTCAGCTGAGCTAACTTTTAAGAGGAGTATCGTCAATGCCTACAGGTACTGTGCGACTGCACCGTGTGCTCCGCGCGCCTCCGGAGCGCGTGTATCGGGCCTTCCTGTCCGCCGAGGCAATGGCCAAGTGGCTACCGCCCCATGGTTTCACTTGCCAGGTGCACCACATGGACGCCAGGGTCGGCGGCAGCTTCCGGATGTCGTTCGCAAATTTCACATCAGGGACCGGGCACTCCTTCGGTGGCGAGTATCTTGAACTTGTTCCTCATGAGCGGATTCGCTACACCGACAAATTCGACGACCCGAACTTGCCGGGCGACGTACAGGTGACGGTCACGTTTGCAAAGGTGTCCTGTGGCACTGAGGTCAACATCGTGCAAGAAGGGCTGCCGGAAGTTATTCCCGTTGAGATGTGCTACCTCGGCTGGCAGGAATCCCTGGCGCAACTTGCCACGCTCGTCGAGCCCGAGATCCCGGGCTGACACGGTGACGCCCATCTATGGCTGCGGCAAAATCCATCGTGAAAGGACCATATTCATTTTTCGCTACGGCCGTCGAGCCTGACCATCGGGCAACCGAATATCACCAGGAGATCTCATGCGACAGTTGAAGCTGAACAAGGCCTTTACCTTGATGGAATCGGGGCCTGTTGTCCTCGTGACGACGCACGACGGGAAGAAAGGCAACATCATGACCATTTCCTGGACCATGGTGATGGATTTCACGCCGGTATTCGCCATCGTCACAGGTGCATGGAATCACTCTTTCGCGGCGTTGCGCAAAAACAGGGAGTGCGTCATCGCCATCCCCACTGTCGACATGCTGGATAAGGTCGTCGGTATCGGGACGTGCTCCGGAGCAGACACGGACAAGTTTGCCAAATTCAAGCTCACCCCCGTGCAGGGAAAAGTCGTCAAGCCGCCATTGATCAAGGAGTGCCTCGCCAACATCGAGTGCAAGGTCATTGACATCGTCAAGAAGCACAACATCGTCGTGTTGCAGGCGGTTGCCGCATGCCGCGATAGCGCACGCAAGGAGCAGCGCACGGTTCACGCCGTTGGCGACGGCACCTTCATTGTCGACGGGCGCAGGATAGACCGGAAGAAGATGATGGCCTCCAAGCTCCCATCCGGCGTTTAGTGCCGTTCATGCCATACTGCCTGAGCGCCGCGCCACTTCAACCTCGCAAGCCGGAGACTGCACATGACCAGGCCCGTCATCAACCTCGACGAAATCGAACTCAAATCGCGCCCCGCTGCTTACGCTGCGACGGGCGACGCGGCAAACCGCTATGACGCAACCATGGGCCAGATCGGCAGGCGCATCGGCGCGAAACAGCTGGGCTACAACCTGACCGCCATCCCGCCCGGCAAACGGGCGTTTCCGGTGCACAGCCACCGGGTCAATGAGGAAATGTTCCTGATCATTCACGGCAGCGGCGAAGTTCGCATCGGAGCCGACTGCTATCCGCTGCGCGCGGGGGACATCGTCGCATGTCCGGCTGGCAGCGTCGAAACCGCGCATCAGATCGTCAACACCGGGACCGAGGAGTTGCGTTTCCTGGCCGTGAGCACCATGGGCTCGCCGGAGATTTGCGAATATCCGGATTCGGGCAAGTTCGGCGTCTATGCCGACTTTTACGGCGCTGCGGACGGCAGGCCACGGTCGTTTCGCCACATCGGCCGCGAGTCTCAGAGCATCGACTACTGGGAAGACGAATAGTCCTGGCCGCGACAGGCATAGCATCCCGCAATTGCAGGCTAAAATGGCCAGCGTTGTCACGACTCGCCTACCGACCCTGACAGGAAAAACCTTATGAAACCAGGCCCGATTGCTCTATGGTTATCCAGGCTGGCCGTGGCCGCCCTGTCGCTGGCGGGCGCGGCTTCCGCCGCCGATGTCCGGGTGTTGATCTCCTCCGGCTTTCACGGGGTGTATTCGGAATTGGGTCCGGCCTTCGAACACGCGACCGGCCATCACCTGATCACGACGCGCGGCCCTTCGATGGGTGACTCTCCCGAGGCGATTCCCACCCGGCTCGCGCGAGGCGAGGCCGCGGATGTCGTGATCATGGATGGCGGCGCCACCGACGAACTCGGCGAGCGCGGAATGGTGCGCGCCGACAGCAAGATCGTTCTCGCCCGCTCGCAGATCGGCATGGTGGTGCGCGCCGGGGCGGCGAAGCCGGACATCGCCAGCGTAGCCGCACTGCGCAGCACCTTGCTTGCGGCGAAGTCCATCGCCTACTCGGACAGCGGCAGCGGCACCTATCTGTCGACTACGCTGTTCCCGAAACTGGGCATCGCAGAGCAGATTGCCGGCAAAAGCCGCAAGGTCCGCGGACCGCCGTCCGGCGAGCCGGTGGCCGCTGTCGTCGCCCGCGGCGAGGCGGAAATCGGCTTCCAGCAGGTCGCCGAGTTGATACACATCGCTGGGGTAAGCTTCGTCGGCACGATACCGGCCGAAGTTCAACCGCCGATGTTCTTCGCCGGCGCGCTGACCAGTACGGTCCCTCAGCCCGAGGCGGCCACCGCGCTGTTGCGCTTCCTGGCTTCGCCCGCGGCAGCATCGGCGATCCTGAAAGCCGGGCTCACTCCAATTACGGCGCGGTAGCTCCTGCCAATCAAGTCGAACATCAGGAAATAATGCGTCCGATCTGGCTCACGATTCTGCTCTTGTCGTTCAGCAATGTCTTCATGACATTCGCGTGGTACGCGCACCTCAAGGAACTCAACCAGAAGCCGTGGGTGGTTGCCGCTTTGGTGAGTTGGGGAATTGCCTTCTTCGAATACATGCTCCAGGTGCCCGGCAACAGAATCGGTTATACCGTGCTCTCCGTCGCGCAACTGAAGATTCTTCAGGAGGCGATCACGCTCACCGTTTTCGTGCCCTTCTCGCTGCTGTACTTGAAGGAGCCATTGAAGCTGGACTATCTCTGGGCGGCCATATGCATCCTCGGCGCCGTCTACTTCATCTTCAGAAGCAGATGGGCTGGTGCCTAATGGTCAGGCACTTTCGCACAGCGGCTCCTGACGATCACTCTTGACCCCCGCAATTAAGGAAAAACATGCCCTACCTCCTGCCGTTCTTTCTCATCGCGATCGGTAGCGCATTCGAGCATGAGCAGGCGCAATACGCCGAGAACTTCCCCGGTGAGGGCCCAGCCATGCGCGCCGCACTGCGCATCTCGCCCTACGCAAGCTGGGCGACCCGTGTCGCCCTGATCATCCACATCGGCTTGCATTTCTCGTGGGTGGCAGCCATCGGCATGTTCATCGGCGCCATGCTCGTCGCCGGCATCTTCGCAGGCCTGCTCTCCGCCATTGCCGCGCGGTGGGCCGGGGAAAAGGGGAAGTTCTATCTTTCGTCGGCCGCGTTCATCGTTTGGCCTGCCTGTTTCCTGGCAGCCTATGTCACGCTGCCCAGAGGCCTGTGACACCGGCTTCGCTGGCACACTCTCATCATCGACACGACAGATCGCCATGGAATCAAGAAAACTCAGAGTAGGCCAGACCATCACGCCGGCGCAATTCGACGAACTCACGGACGAGCAACTGGTGCGCCTCATCCCGCGCGCCTATCGCGAGTTTTTCCCAGGCAAGGACTTCTGCGCGGACGGGCACTTCTATCTCCACGACGGCACCGCATGGAGCTTTTATAAGGCCGGGTTTCTCGATGAATGACTGCCGGAGTGGAGGAAATTGCGAGGCCATGCTTGGCTAACGAACATTCATCAAGACAGGAGAACGGGATGGCAAAAGGCTACTGGATTGCACGGATCGACGTCACCGACCCGGAGGCGTACAAGGGCTATGTCGCGGCCAATGCAGGGCCTTTCAAAAAGTTCGGCGCCCGCTTCCTGGTGCGCGGCGGCCGCTTCGAAAATCCGGAGGGATCCTGCCGCACACGCAATGTCGTCATCGAATTTCCCTCTTATCAGGTAGCCCTCGACTGCTGGCACTCGCCTGAGTACCAAGACGCCGCGGCATTGCGTCTGACGGCGTCCACCGGCGATCTGGTAATTATCGAAGGATATGATGCCCCGCCGGCTTGACCATCAGACCGCTGGGCCGCCGATGACATCACCTCTGGAGAGAAACATGACGATCGAAGCATTCATGCAGGGCTACAAGAAGGCCTGGGAGCAGAGCGACGAGAACTTGCTTGCCGCGCTGTTCGCCGAGGACGGCTGCTACCACAACACGCCTTTCTCGACGCAGACGGGGCATCAGGAGATCAAGCAGTATTGGGCGCGCACCAAGCTGCAGAAGGACATCAAGCTCACCTTCGAGATTGTGCACGCCAGCGCAACTGGCGGCGTCGCGCACTGGCGCACGACTTATCAGGTGACCTCGGCGGAGATGTTCAAGATGTGGGCCGCCTCGACGGGCACCAACACGCTCGCCCTGCAGCCCGGCGACCCGCTGCCCAGGCTGGTTCTGGACGGCGTCGCGATAGTGGAGCTCGATGCCCGCGGCCTGTGCCGGCAGTTCCGGATATGGTGGCACGCGATGGTCGAGCCATGATCGGCGTGGCGAATATTCGACTACCAGAGACAATCTTGAGGAGAACTTGATGGCACGCATTCGTCACTCGATCATTCCAGTCATTGCCGTCGTGGCGCAATTGCTCGCCGGCTGCGCCGGCACCGCGCTGGCGCCCAGCCCGAGCGAGCGGCAGGTCCTGGCGCCTTCCGGAAAATTGCGTGTCGGGCTCTATCCCGGCAGCCCCACCTCCATCCTCGGAGATCCCGCCGCGCCCGAAACCAAGGGGGTGGCATTCGATCTCGGCAAGGAACTGGCCCGGCGTCTGGGCGTGCCCTTCGAGCCGGTGGTATTCCCGAAAAACGCCGAAGTGATCGAGGCGCTGAAGGCGGGCCAGGTCGATGTCGCGTTCACCAACGCGAGCCCGGCGCGAGCCCGCGATATCGATTTCACCCAGCCGTATCTTGATGTCGAGCAGAGCTACCTCGTCCCTGCCGGCTCGGCCATGGCCGCACCGGCCGACATCGACAGGCCCGGTATCCGGGTCGGCGTCAGCGTCGGCAGTTCTTCGCAGGCGGTGCTGACGCGCCAGTTCAAGAATGCGGTGGTAGTCCTGGTGCCGACACTCAAGGAGGCCATCGAGATGCTGTCGCAAAAGCAGCTCGACGCCTTCGCCACCAACAAGGCGATCCTCTTCGAACTCTCCGATAGTCTGCCCGGCTCACGGGTGCTCGCCGGCCGCTGGGGGCTAGAGCACTTCTCGGCCGGGATTCCGAAAGGACGGGATCTCGGCATGCCCTATATGCGCAAGTTCGTCGAGGAAGTGCAATCCACGGGCCTGGTCCAGACTGCGGTCGAGCGGGCGGGGGTACGCGGCACCGTATTTCACGATAAAGGAATATCCCGCGGTCCTTGATATTCCATTTCAATAACGGCAAGATCCCTCCTGCGACTAACGAGAGGAGGGCATCATGCCGCGCACAAAAAATCCCGTGGTCATTCTCCACGGGTGGTCCGATACATCCGACTCATTCCTGCCGCTCTCCGGATTTCTCAAGGCCAACGGCTTCCAGGCCGTGAACCTTTTCCTCGGCGATTACATCTCGATGGCCGACGATGTCTCGATTGCCGATGCAGCCAAAGCCTTGGAATCGGCGCTCAGGGCGAAGATCGCCGGCGGCGAACTCAAGACACCCGTCGATCTGATCGTCCATTCGACCGGAGGACTGGTTTCGCGCGCCTGGCTGTCCAGCTATTACACGGGAACGGCGCCGGATGCGATGCCCGTAGAGCGGCTGGTCATGATCGCACCGGCCAACTTCGGTTCGCACCTGGCCACCGTCGGACAAACCATCCTCGGCCGCATCGCCAAGGGATGGGGGCACGGCTTTCATACCGGCAAACTGATGCTCGACGGACTCGAACTGGGATCGCCCTTTCAGTGGGAACTCGCGTGCCGTGACCTGTTCGCCATCGACACCGACAAGCCGGGCACGATTTACGGAGAGGCGCTGATCTGGCCTTTTGTTCTGGTCGGCTCGATGCCTTATCAAAGCGGATTGCGCAAGATGGTCAACGAAAGCGGCTGCGACGGCACGGTCCGGGTAGCCGCCGCGAACCTCAATGCCTACGGCGCCACACTGGACTTCACCCGGCAGGATGCGCCGACCGTGCTCGGCATGTCGGCGCACAACAACGACAGTGCCGTTGCCCATGGCAGCTTCATTCCCTGGCGGCACAAGTACGGAGAGGACCTCGAATTTCCGCTGGCCGTGTTGCCGCACAGGGACCATGCGAGCATCACCGACCCGACCATCCGCGGCGACAACGAAAGCGCGCAGGAACAAGCGGATTTCCAGAACTTCCTCCTCGCGGCGCTGGCCTGCCCGAGCTTTGCCGACTATCAGGCGCTGCAGCGGGAATGGCGCAAATATTCGGACCAGGTGCAGGATCCTGAGGCTGCCGACGACGACCATCACATGCACATGCAGATCAATGCCTTCGTGGTGGACGAATACCAGAATCCGGTCGGCGATTACATGATCGAATTTATCGCGCCAAACTATGAGCAGAATACCGACCTGACTGGCGTGTTCCACGATCAGGTGATCAGGGACGTGCACAAGTGCGAACAGAACGCCGCGCTGCGCACGATCTACTTCGACCGGCAGCGCATGTTCGAACTGTTCTACGGCGGGATGGACGCCGGGCAGCCGAAGGAACTGCGCTTGAGCATCAGCGCCGCGGCACCCGGAGACAAGATCCGCTATTTCCTCGATGCTTTCGGCGCCAAGGGCGAGTTCGTCGTGCACTCGGATCAGGAAGCCGATCGCTGGTTGCGGAGAAACGCCACCCACTTTCTCAAGATCGTCATTCCGCGAATTCCTGCGGCTGACGTGTTCACGCTGAGGAATGCGCCATGACCATGAGCGTATTCGACATCGTCGTGCTGATAGCCGCAGCGTGCGGCCTCGCCATGGTGGTCGGCGGCATATGGTTGCTCGCGAGAGGCGCCATCACGCTGGCGGCGACGCCCAAGACCGACGCCCTGACCATAGAGTGGAAGAAACAGTTCCGGATCAACACGCAGGTACCAGGACTCGCGTTCTTCCTGGTGGGGATGATGTTCATCGGCCTGTCGCTGCGCTTTTCCCAACCCCCGGACGTGGTGCCGATAGAATTCCGCGGTCAGTTCAAGGGTGTGGAAGGTCCGGTTACCGTCCTGGTCGCACCGAACAGATGGCAGATTCCGACGACGACCTCGGGCATGCTGCAGGGAAAGGTTTATCCCGACCTGTCCATGCTGATCCTGGTCGCCACTGCGCCGGGATACGAACCGTTCAGTACCGTGGTTGCCTTGCGCCCGCAGGGGCAGCGGCTCGCGGAACTGGGCACGCTCGAACTGAAGAAGAAGGTCGGCGAGATCAAGGCAAGTTCGGCCAACATCGGCGCCATCGACTTCAACCCGCCCGATCATGGGGCCGGCGCGTCATCATTCGGAGTCCCGCAATGAACAAACCATTTTGGCAACTGTTCGTCGCCTTTATTTTTGCCGTCCTGGCTTGTTCGGCAAATGCACAGAGCCATCCGGGCCCGACGGCACCGGTTCAAGGTACACTGGTCGCCCGTAGCAACTCGACGCCCGCTCCGGGTTTGACCGTCTTTCTGATTCACCCGGTATTGGGGCGGAGTGCTCCGTCATACAGCGACGCTTACGGCCGGTTCGGCTGGAGGGCAATTCCGGTGAGACCGGAGCCCTACTATATAGAGGTTTATTGGGGAAAGAATCTGATCTTCCGGCAATCAGTTCGTGTCGCCGGCCCGCTTGCCATGCCGCCGATATTCCTGTGATCAGCGAAAAAGGAAGCCCATGAATAGAAGTCTTGTTTTACTCATGCTCGCCGGGCTGTGCCTGTGCGCCACTTGCGTCTCCGCGCAGACGCCCGAGCGGACCATCGCGGAAATCAAGGTCGAAGCGCAGGCCCGTGCGGAACGGGGCGCCTATCCCCTGGGCGGACTGGACCCCGAGGATGTCCGGGCGGCGCTGGCTCTGATCCAGACGCGCGATCGCGACGACTGGGCGCGAGGCTGGAGCACGGTCGCCGAACGCCATATCGCCGCTGCCGAAAATGCCAGGACGCCTGCCGAGGCGAGCCTGGCCTACAAACGCGCCTGGCGACTGTACTATTTCGCGCAATGGCCCGTCCCCGCCTCATCCGGCAAGAAGGCAGCGTATGGCAAGGCACTCGATGCCTACCTTAAATACGCAAGGACAATGGATCCGCCCCTGGAGGTCGTCAGGATCCCCTTCGAGGGCAGCGAGATCGTCGGTTATCTGCGCCTGCCGAAGGCCGGCAAAGGTCCTGTGCCGCTGGCCCTGGCAATCAGCGGCCTGGACAGCCGCAAGGAAACCGTCGCCGAAACTTATGATGCGCTGCTCAAACACGGCATCGGCTTCTTTGCCGTGGACAGCCCCGGCACCGGTCAGGCGCCGCTGAAAGTAAGCCCCACGAGCGAACGGATGTTTTCCGCAATCCTCGACTACCTGCAACAGCGGCCAGAAGTCGACAAGTCCAGAATATTCACCCATGGCGTCAGTTTCGGCGGCTATTGGGCAGCCAAGATCGCCATCACCGAGCAGAAGCGTCTGCTCGGCGCGGTCGTCCAGTCGCCGCCGGTCGATGTCTTCTTCACCGAAAAATTCCTGCGCGAAGGGACGCTGGGCAACCGCGAATATCTTTTCGATCTCGCGCCGGCCTTCATGAACGTCATCGAAGGCGCCCATTCGGTCGACGACCTGGCCCGCCTGCTGCCCGGCATGTCCCTGGCCAGACTGGGTCTGCTCGACAAGCCGATGGCAGCGATGCTGATTGTCGGCGGGGCCAAGGATACCCAGGTCCCCATGTCCGACCTGGACCTCCTGATGCGTAGCGGCACGACACCCAAGGAAGCCTGGATCAATCCGGTCGGCGGCCATCTCGGCCGCGAACCCCGAGGGTGGACCGATCCGGTCATCTTCGGTAAAGTCATCCTGCCCTGGGAACTCCGCCTGATCGAGCAATCCTACAATTTACCGAGGTAGCGGGAATGCATTGGAAGAACACCAGCACCGGCTTCGGGTCTTTGGCGATCGCCCTGCACTGGCTGATGCTGCTGCTGATCATCGCGGTCTACGCCACGATGGAACTGAAGGGGATCTACCCCAAGGGCAGTCCGTCGCGCGAAGCGATGCAAACCTGGCACTACATGCTCGGCCTGTCAGTCTTCCTGCTGGTCTGGCTGCGTTTGTCGGTGCGCCTGTCAGGGGCCGTTCCCCTGATCGCACCGCCGCCCCCGGCCTGGCAAGCGGCCCTGGCCAAGGCGATGCATCTGGCGCTGTACGCCCTGATGTTCGGCCTGCCTTTGCTCGGTTGGCTCACGCTCAGTGCGAAGGGCGAAGCGGTACCATTGTTCGGCATGGAACTGCCGGCCCTGATAGGCAAGAACAAGGATCTGGCGAAGCAGTTGAAGGATATCCACGAAGCCGGTGCGACGGCCGGCTATTTTCTGATCGGGCTGCATGCCGCCGCCGCGCTGTTTCATCACTACATAAAGCGCGACAACACCTTGCAGATGATATTGCCGGGTCGATGATCGAGGGCCTCTTTTACCTTCCCCCCAGCCCCCTTCCCAAGGAAGGGGGTGACGGACGCTCGCCATGCTCGCAGTAATATCGCTGCCTCGCCTTGGGGCGGCCCGGCGGCTCGGCGCTGCGCCTGTCGGCGCATGTGCTTGAAAACTGGTAAAATTCTGGGTTTTTCCGGCCTTACTCGTGCGCGTTGGCGCAAGCCGGTCAGATCTAGGAATCCAGATGCTCGTCGCTTCAAATATCACCATACAGTTCGGGGCCAAGCCCCTGTTCGAGAACATCTCCGTGAAGTTCGGCGATGGCAACCGCTACGGCCTGATCGGCGCCAACGGCTCGGGCAAGACCACCTTCATGAAGATTCTGGCCGGCGTGCTCGAACCCTCTGGCGGCAACGTTTCGCTTGACAGCCACGAGCGCATTTCCTTCCTCAAGCAGGACCAGTTCGCCTACGAAGAGCAGCGCGTGCTCGACGTGGTCATGATGGGCCACGAACAGATGTGGTCCTGCATGCAGGAGAAGGACGCGATCTACGCCGACATGGAGGCCACAGAGGCGGATTACCTGCATGCCGCAGAACTCGAATCGAGATTCGCCGAGTACGGCGGCTATACCGCCGAATCGCGCGCCGGAGAGATCCTGCTCGGCGCCGGCATCCCCATCGAGCAGCATAGCGGCACGATGAGCGCCGTGGCGCCGGGCTGGAAACTGCGCGTGCTGCTGGCCCAGGCCCTGTTCTCCAATCCGGACATCCTGCTGCTCGATGAGCCGACCAACAATCTCGACATCAACACCATCCGCTGGCTCGAAGACGTGCTCAACCAGCGAACCAGCACCATGATCATCATCTCCCACGACCGCCACTTCCTGAACCAGGTATGCACCCACATGGCGGACCTGGACTACGGCACGCTCAAGGTTTATCCGGGCAATTACGACGACTACATGGAGGCCTCGACCCAGGCGCGCACGCGCCTGCTCTCGGCCAACGCCAAGGCCAAGGACAGGGTCATCGAGTTGCAGGACTTCGTCCGCCGCTTCTCCGCCAACAAGTCCAAGGCGCGCCAGGCCACTTCGCGCGCCAAGCTGATCGAGAAGATCAAGGTCGATGACATCAAGCCGTCCAGCCGTCAGTACCCGTGGATACGCTTCGAGGTGGATGACAAGGAGAAACTGCATCGCCATGCGGTCGAGATCACCCACTTGTCGCACGGCTACGATCGCGTGCTGTTCAAGAGTTTCTCGACCTTCATCGAGGCTGGCGAAAAGGTTGCCATCATCGGCGAGAACGGCGTCGGCAAGACCACGCTGCTGCGCTGCCTGCTCGGAGACAAGCAGGGAGGCCTGACGCCCAAGGCTGGCTCCGTCAAGTGGGCGGAGAAGGCACGGCCCGGCTACTTCGCCCAGGATCACGCCGACGATTTCGCCGTCGACATGACGCTCTTCGACTGGATCGCCCGCTGGACGCGCGAGGGCGACGACGAACAGATCGTCCGCAGCACCCTGGGGCGCCTGTTGTTCACCGGCGACGATGCCAAGAAGTCGGTCAAGGTGATCTCCGGCGGCGAGCAGGGCCGGATGCTCTTCGGCAAGCTGATCCTGGCCAAACCCAACGTCCTGCTGATGGACGAGCCGACCAACCACCTCGACATGGAATCGATCGAATCCTTGAACACCGCGCTCGACAAGTACCCGGGCACCCTGGTCTTCGTCTCCCACGACCGCGAGTTCGTCTCCTCGATCGCCACGCGCATACTCGAAATCAAGGACGGCGCGATCATCGACTACAAGGGCAATTACGAGGACTATCTTGCCAGCCAGGGGATAGAGTGACGCAATCTTTCTCCTGCCGCATCGCGCGCCGCCTGTTGGCCGCCTTCGGCTGGAGCTTGGTGGTGGAGCCGCCGAGTTCGCCCAAGGCGGTCATCGTTTTCTATCCGCACACCTCGAACTGGGATTTCTTCATCGGCATCACGGCCAAGAGCGCGGTGGCGCTTGATATCCACTGGGCAGGCAAGGACAGCCTGTTTTCCTGGCCCCTGGCCACCCTGTCGAAAAGTTTTGGCGGCATCCCCGTCAAGCGCGGACAGCGCGCCAATCAGGTCGCCCAGTTGGCGGCCGAGTTCGGCAAGCGCGAGAGCTTCTATCTCGCCATCGCCCCGGAAGGCACGCGGCGCAGGACAGACGCCTGGAAGAGCGGCTTCTATCGCCTGGCGCTGGCAGCCCGAGTACCGGTCGGCCTGGCCTTCATCGATTATCCCCGGCGCGAGATCGGCATCATGGGCTATCTGACGCTTTGCGGCGACGAAGCCAGCGATTTTGCGAACATCCGTAAGGCTTACGCCGGCCGCATCGGAAAATATCCACACCAGCAAGGGCCCATTTGCCTTCACCCGGCCCCTGCCGCCTCAAACAATAGGAACACAGCATGATTCTCCTGCGCAACCTCTGCTTCGGCCGCAATGGCGCCACCCTGGTCGAAGACGCCAGCCTACAGTTGCATCCCGGCTGGAAGGTCGGTCTGATCGGCGCCAACGGCAGCGGCAAATCCTCTTTCCTCGCCCTGCTGAGGAACGAACTGCATGCCGAGTCCGGCGACCTGGAAGTGCCGCGTTCCTGGGTGATGGCGCACGTCGCGCAGGACACGCCGGCACTGCCCGACGCCGCGCTGGAATTCACTCTCGACGGCGACACGGAACTGCGCGCTGTCGAGCGCGAACTGGCGGCAGCCGAAGCCGTGCCCGAAGGAAAACATGACGGTAACCTGATCGGCGAACTCCATGCCCGCTACGGTGAGATCGGCGGCTATACGGCCCGTTCGCGCGCCGCGGAACTGCTCTACGGATTGGGCTTCGCCGACGCCGACCATGCCCGGCCGGTTGCGGACTTTTCCGGCGGCTGGCGCGTCCGCCTCAATCTTGCCCGAGCGCTGATGTGCCGCTCCGACCTCCTGCTGCTCGACGAGCCGACCAACCACTTGGACCTCGATGCCGTGCTCTGGCTGGAGAACTGGCTCTTGAGCTATCAGGGCACGCTGCTTCTGATCTCCCATGACCGCGACTTCCTCGATGCCGTCGCCGATCACACCCTGCATCTCGAACAGCAGAAACTCAAACTCTACAGCGGCGGCTACAGCGACTTCGAACGCCAGCGCGGCGCGCAACTGGCCCTGCAGCAGGCAATGCACGAGAAGCAGGTGCGCGAACGCGACCACCTGCACAGTTTCATCGAACGCTTCCGCGCCAAGGCTTCCAAGGCGCGTCAAGCGCAGAGCCGGATCAAGGCCCTGGCACGGATGGAGGAAGTCACTGCGGCGCACGTCGACACCCAATTCACTTTCCGCTTCCGCGAATCCGGTTCCGCCCCCGATCCTCTCCTGGTGGTGCATGACGGCGCCGCCGGTTACGGCGAGCAGCGTATCCTCTCGGACGTCAAGCTGACCCTGCGGCCGGGCCAGCGCCTGGCGTTATTGGGCAGGAACGGCGCCGGCAAATCGACCCTGGTCAAGCTGCTGGCCGGCGCGATCGAGCCCATGGCCGGCGAGCGGGTGGAAGGAAAGGGGCTGAAGATCGGTTACTTCGCCCAGCACCAGCTCGAACAATTGCGCCCGGACGAGTCGCCGATTCAGCACCTGGTTCGCCTGAACAGCCGGACGCGCGAGCAGGAGTTGCGCACTTACCTCGGTACCTTCGATTTCCGCGGCGACATGGCGGTGAGCCCCTGCGGCCGCTTCTCGGGCGGCGAGAAATCGCGCCTGGCGCTGGCACTCTTGATCTGGCAGAAGCCGAATCTGCTGCTCTTGGACGAACCGACCAACCACCTCGACCTGGAGATGCGCGAGGCGTTGAATCTCGCCCTGCAGGAATACGAAGGCGGCGTGGTGCTGGTCTCGCACGACCGCCACCTGCTGCGCACCACCGCCGACGAACTGTGGCTGGTCGCCGACGGGCGGGTACAGATCTTCGACGGCGACCTCGACGACTATTCCGCCTGGCTCGCAACCCAGCGGCAGGCTGCAGCCGTCCCGTCGGCCGGGAAGCAGGCCAGGCGGGAGGACAAGGCGCAACTTGAGGCGGCCCGCCAGGCCCGGCTGCTGGAACGCCGCGCGCTGCAGAAGGACGCCGCGAAGATGGAAAAGCAGATCGCCAACTGGCAGACCGAACTGGCCCTGCTGGACGCTCGCCTGGCCGATCCTGCGCTGTATTCCGCGGCCGATCAGAGCCAGCTGAAAATGCTGCAAAAGCAGAAGCACAATCTCACCAGCCGAATAAGCGAGACCGAGGAGCGCTGGCTGGCCATCCAGGACGAAATCGAAGGCGTACCGGCGGCCGTTTCCTGAGTCGGGTCACGAGTAGAATCACAATTTTTTTTAGGGAGTTTCACGTGCAGATCGTCTGTCTCGACCTCGAAGGCGTGCTCGTTCCGGAAATCTGGATCGAGTTTTCCGAGCGCACCGGCATTCCAGAATTGCGCCGCACCACGCGCGACGAGCCGAACTACGACAAGCTGATGAAGGGCCGTCTGGCGCTCCTGGCGCAGCACAAGCTGGGGCTGCCCGACATCCAGAAGGTGATCGCCGAGATGGGCCCGATGCCCGGAGCGAAGGCCTTCCTCGACGGCCTGCGCGAGCGGTTCCAGGTGATCATCCTGTCCGACACCTTCTACGAATTCGCCATGCCGCTGATGCGCCAACTGGGCATGCCGACGCTGTTCTGCCACAAGCTAGAAGCCGATGCGGCCGGCGTCGTGGTCAACTACCATCTGCGCATGCCCGAACAGAAGCGCGAGGCGGTCAAGGCCTTGAAGGCGCTTAATTTCAAGGTCATGGCCGCCGGCGACTCCTACAACGACACGGCGATGCTCGCCGAAGCCCATGCCGGAATCCTGTTCCGCCCGCCGGAAAATGTCATCCGCGAGTTCCCGCAGTATCCGGTAGTGATGAACTACGCCGGACTCGACGCCGAGATCGAGGCGGCGAGCAAACGCATCTGATCGGAGTTCCTGATGCACGCAGAACGCTTCTACACCCTCGCCGCCTCCTGCCCCGATCGCGTCGGCATCATTGCCCGCGTCTCGGGCTTCATCGCAGAACATCAGGGCTGGATACTCGAGTCGAGCTACCATGCCGATCCCGGAGCATTAGCGGACGAGGGCAGCCGCTACTTCATGCGCATCGAGGTCAAGGCCGACTCGCTGCCCTTTCCCCTGGCCGAGTTCAGGCGGAGACTCGCCCCCATCGCGGAAGAATTGCAGATGGACTGGACCCTCTCCGACTCCGCGGTGAAAAAGCGCGTGGTGGTGATGGTCAGCCAGCAGGAGCATTGCCTCTACGATTTGCTGGCGCGCTGGCAATCGAAGGACCTCGATATCGAGATCCCCTGTGTGATCTCCAACCACGAGACCCTCAGGGGGTTCGTCGAATGGCACGGCATAGCCTTCCATCACGTGCCCGTGGTCGCGAACAACAAAGCCGCCGCCCACGCCGAGATCAGACGCCTGTTCGAGGAGGCGCAAGGCGACACCATGGTGCTGGCGCGCTACATGCAGATCATCTCGCCGGACCTCTGCGCCGCCTACCCTGGCCAGATCATCAACATCCACCATTCCTTCCTGCCCAGTTTCGTCGGCGCCAAGCCCTACCACCAGGCCTACCAGCGCGGCGTCAAACTGATCGGCGCGACCTGCCATTACGTCACGGCGGAACTCGACCAGGGGCCGATCATCGAACAGGACGTGATCCGCATCGACCATTCCGATTCGGTCGAGGACATGGTGCGCTACGGCAAGGATATCGAGAAGGCCGTGCTCGCGCGCGGCCTGAGATACCACATCGAAGACCGGGTGCTGACCCACGGCAACAAGACGGTGGTGTTTCGCTGAGCGCGACATAGCCTGCCAATCCAAGACTCGCCTTGCGTGGGCAAAGGGAAGCAGCCGTCAAGCCTTCTGGAAATAGGGCCGGGGCGCGAGTTGGGCCGGTTTCATGACAAGCGCCGCTCGGTCAATTCGCCGATGCACCTCAGCAGCGTTTCAATGTCCAGAGGTTTGTAGAACATCGCGATGCCCCGGTCGGCCATGATCCGGACCAATGCCGGATCCGTGTCACCGGTAACGATTGCCGCCGGCAAGTCATTGCCAAATTGATCTTTCGCCGCCGCAATCACATCGAAACCGGTTTCGCCTGCGCCAAGACGGTAATCCGAAATGACGATATCCGGCGCCCGCTGCTCTAGCCTTTCCAGGAATGCTCTACCGTTCCTGGCCGCGACTACCTCATGGCCAGATCCTTCCAGGGCGAGCACCAGTGCTTCGAGGACCATCGCGTTGTCTTCAACCACGCCAATTCTGAGTGGTCTCGCGATGGGGCGGGTGATCGGCAATTGTTGCAGGTTGCTGCTCCGCCCCGGAGGCAGCTCAACGGCGAACATGGAACCGCGACCCGGCCGTGAGCGCACGCGAATCTGCAGGCCAAGCAGCGCCGCAGTCTTGGCCACGATGGAAAGACCCAGGCCGCTGCCGCGACTGCGCGCATCGTCGCCTAGCTGCCTGAATTCCTCAAAGATGATCCCGGTCTTGTCCTCAGGAATACCTATCCCTGTGTCCCACACCTCCACCCAGAGCTTGCCCTGATGGCGCCGGCACGCAACCAGTATGCCGCCCTTATCGGTGTAGCGTACGGCGTTGGCGACGAGATTGCCCAGTATCCGCTGCAATAAATGCGGGTCGGTTCGGGCAACGGCTCCTGCACAGCGCACATACAGATTCAAGCCCTTCAAATCGGCTTCGGCGGAATGAACAGAAATGAGCGTGGTAAGCAGATCATCGACATCAAAATCGGTCGGCCTCGGTTTCAACACACCTGCGTCCAACTTGCTGATATCCAGCAGATCGGTAAGCATCTCGTTCAGGCTGGCAACGCACTCCTTGATCTTGACCGGCAAGTTACCGTTGGCCGATGAGTTCCCGGTCTTGAGCAGACTGACATACAGCGAGAGCGCCAGGAGCGGTTGGCGCAGGTCGTGGCTGGCAGCGGCGAGAAAGCGCGACTTGTCGGTATTGGCCTTCTTCGCTTCGGCATTGGCCGCGACCAGTTCGGAAGTCCGGGAGATTACCAATTCCTCGAGATGAATGCGGTGATCTTCAAGTTCCAACTCGGCCTGCTTGCGCATCAGAGCCTCGCCGATGTGGGACGCGATTCCTTCCAGGTATTCAACCGTATCGAGGGTGAAACAGCCCTTGCGCCGGTCGTTGAACTGGATCAGACCGACTATCCTGTCCTCGTTCCGGATGGGTATCAAAGCCACGGAGGCATAGCCCTGATGGATGCATCGGTTGCGCGGATGTAACCGGGGATCCTCTTCGGCGGGAATATCTAGAAGCGCGTGAGAATCGCTCGTCCAAAAGCTCCCCCACGGGGTAAACAGCGGATTGCCCGAACCGGTCCTGCCTGAAATGACCAGACCGCAGGTACATTCAAGCCTGGACTTGCCATTCATGTCACGGCACACCTGGCCATCCGCACCGCGTTCGGCTAGGCTGTTTTCCGTCAGTAGAAAATTCTCGGAAAAGCCATCCTGGACGTAGTAGGGATAGTCGTCCCCGTCCTGCAGGCGAATGCCCACGGCGTCAAATCCCGTCCGGGACTTCAATGCAGCAAGGGTGAACTGGATCGAATTCCGGGGGTGGTCGTGCTTGTTGAGTATCTGCAGGACTTCCCTGGCCATTTCCCCATAAATTCTTAGGCGCCTACTCTCGGTGATATCGCGGGCGACTTTGGAAATGCCTATCATCCGCCCTTCCCTATTTCGGATGGGCACTGCAGTAATGGAAACGTCAATCCGAATTCCATCCTTGCGGATGCGCTGCGCCTCGAAATTCCTGACCGGTTCACCGCGCAGGAGGGTGAACAGCACTTCTGCCACCTCATTGTGCCGCTCGGGAGGTATGAGGGTGAACACCGATTGCCCTATCATTTCTTTGGCCGGGTAGCCAAAAATACTTTCCGCACCCTGGTTCCAGCTGGTGATTGTTCCGTCCAGGGTCTTGCCGATGATGGCATCCCCGGAAGAGTCAACGATGGAAGCCGCGAGAACTCGCTCTTTCAGCAGGACATCTTCCGTCGCGTCCTTCGCTTCCCTCAGTTCCGCTTCCAGCTGCTTATGCTCGGCGATCTCGCACTGCAACTCTTCGTTGGTCCGTTTCAACGGATGGTGACGCGGCCGATTCAATGCATGAGCGATCAAAGACCTGAACATGGCGACGACGAGGGCATAGATTCGTTTGACATTACGGCACCATCCACTGTACCTGGTATGCCCGGCATATCAGCCAGGAACCGGACATGAAACTATGACATTGGTAATGTTACCCCAGGGAAAAAATAATCGCAATGATGCCTTTTCGGCTATTGATCGCGTCAGGTCAGCCCTAGCACCTGCTTCGCGGCACAAGTTCCCTGGGTTGGCTTTCAGACAACAACGGGCAGTAGAGTTGTTCGCAGTATGTCGACGGCCTCGTCCACCCCGGTGGCCGACGGAATCGCGGGCCTTGGCTCCAGCCACAGTAGCCTTAGATCGTCGATGAAATCACCGTTCACCAAGCGCTCGCGAGTGAGTTCGCGGCTGCGCGCGTTCCGGGCCAGCCAGGCTGCCAGATACGGGGTTTCCGGCCAGTCGTCGCGCTGCAAATACAGTATCGGAACACCGCCGCAGGCAGCTTCAACGAAGGTGCCGTAGCCGGGTTTCGTGATCACCGCATCGCTGCTCGCCAGTACGTCGGCAAATGTGCTGTCGCCATGATCGAACGCCCGCACATCCTCCCGTTCGGTCCGCCACGCATCCGGGACGAGCCAGGTTATTCCGGGGACGCAAGGCCAGCGTTCGACCGGCAAACGGAACTCCATGCCGCCCATCGCGAGCAGTACCCACCGGCTGGTTTCATCGAGCCCCAGTTTTCGCGACAGCACTGCCCTGTCGCGCCGGCCCAGGCTGGCTATCGGCCCGATGTCGCGGCGGCGCTCCAGGGCTTCCATGGGCAAGCCCGGGCTCACGCGCAGGAAGAGATCGGCCGCCCGGTAGGCGGACGACATCTCGTCGTGTATCTTCGCCGCCCAGGGCTCGCCGTTGAAGTAATGGTTGAACAGATCGGCCCAATTCAGCGAGCAGAGGCCGGCTGAAGGAAGCCCGGCGCGGGCGGCGGCGGCCAAGGGCAGATAAGCTACATTGCTGAGTACGGCATCTACCCGGTGCTCTTTCAGCCACTCGGCTTCGTCCGCAACCCGCTGCCGCCAGTGGTGATGAAAATCACGGTAGGCCTGTACGCTGGCGGCAAGGTCGATATCCACCGCATTGTCCATCACGAAACCGAAATCGCGGCTCTCATTGACGTAACTGAAGCCCGTCGCCATTCGTTGCTCCAGGCGCGGCTTCGGCAGGGCGCTGCGAATGGTCAAACGCAACCCGGGAAGGCGCGCTCGCAGAGCCTCGACCACGGGCGCGGTTTGTGCCAGGTGGCCCAGACCATGGGCCGTGATATCGACGAGCAGATGCATATCCGCGTTTGATGGTAATGCAATTTCGCTGTACAAATCCATTTCAGGGATAAGTGCCCCGGGTTGCCTCCGAACAGAAGCACCCGGTGACCACAGCGGGCACCAAAAATTCGGGCGCCCACATGGGGCGCCCGAAAGAGACTGCTAGGAATTGATCAGTTGTAGTGGTAGGCCGACTCGCCGTGTGAGGCGATGTCGAGGCCTTCGCGCTCTTCGTCTTCCGCCACGCGCAGGCCGACGATCATGTCCACCAGCTTGTAGGCGATGAAGGCGACGACACCCGACCAGACGATGGTCACGCCCACGCCGGTGGCCTGGATGACCACCTGATCGTAGATCGAATAACCGTCCGCAACCTTGTTGGCGACGTAATCGTAGATGCCGCTGCCGCCCAGGCTAGGTGCCGCGAACACGCCGGTCAGCAGCGAACCCAGGATGCCGCCGACGCCATGCACGCCGAACACGTCGAGCGAATCGTCGGCGCCGATCAGCTTCTTCAGACCGGTGACGCCCCAGAGGCAGATCACGCCGGCCAGGATGCCGATGACCAGGGCGCCGCCGACACCGACGAAGCCGCAGGCCGGGGTGATCGCCACCAGGCCGGCGACGGCGCCGGAAGCAGCACCGAGCATCGAGGGCTTGCCCTTGATCAGCCATTCGACGGTCATCCAGGACAGTGCCGCACAAGCCGTGGCCAGCCAGGTATTGACGAAGGCCAGAGCCGCCGTGCCGTTGGCTTCGAGGGCCGAGCCGGCGTTGAAGCCGAACCAGCCGAACCACAGCAGCGAGGCGCCGATCATGGTCATGGTCAGGCTGTGCGGGGCCATCGAGTCCTTGCCGTAGCCGACCCGCTTGCCGATCATCACGGCACCGACGATGCCCGCCATGGCGGCATCGATATGCACCACCGTGCCGCCGGCGAAGTCCAGCGCTCCCCTGTTGAACAGCCAGCCGGCGGTCGCATTCAGCGCGTCGGAGGCAGCGGCTGAGATGTAGCCGTCCGGACCCGCCCAGTACCAGACCATGTGGGCGATCGGCAGGTAGCTGAAGGTGAACCAGAGCACGGCGAACAGCAACACCGCCGAGAACTTGATGCGCTCGGCGAACGAGCCGACCACCAGGGCCACGGTAATGGCCGCGAAAGCGCCCTGGAAGGCGACGTAGATGAACTCCGGTATGACGATGCCCTTGCTGAAGGTCGCGGCTACGCTGTCGGGCGTCATGCCCTTCAGGAACAGTTTGCTGAGCCCGCCGAAGTACGGATTACCTTCGGAGAAGGCGATACTGTAGCCATACACAGCCCAGAGCACGCTGATCAGCGCGAAGATCACGAACACCTGCATCAGCACCGAGAGCATGTTCTTGCTGCGCACCAGACCGCCGTAGAACAGGGCCAGGCCGGGGATGGACATCAGGATGACCAAGGCGGTGGCGACGATCATCCACGCCGTGTCGCCCTTGTTGGGCACCGGTGCCGGCGCCGCTGCGGGAGTGGCGGCGGCGGTAGCGGCAGGAGCAGCCGTGGCAGCGGCTGGAGCGGCCGCTGCTGGAGCTGCTGCCGCTGGTGCCGCAGTGGCAGCTGAAGCCGGTTTGGCCGCGTCCTCCGCTTGCGCCAGACCGCAGACGCCGACGGCCACTGCCGTGAGTAGAATGGCAAAGATTTTTTTCATGATGTTTCCTCTCACAGTGCGTCCACGCCGGTTTCACCGGTGCGGATGCGGATGGCCTGTTCCAGATCAAAGACGAAGATCTTGCCGTCACCGATCTTGCCGGTGCTGGCCGATTTCTCGATGGCTTCGATCACCTGGTCGAGCAGCTCGCTCTTGACTGCTGCCTCGACCTTAACCTTGGGCAGAAAATCGACGACATATTCCGCGCCGCGATACAGCTCGGTATGCCCCTTCTGCCGGCCGAAGCCCTTGACCTCGGTAACCGTGATGCCCTGCACGCCGATGGCGGAGAGGGCTTCGCGCACTTCGTCAAGCTTGAACGGCTTGATGATTGCGGTGACTAGTTTCATGACGGATTCCTTATGAATTCAGGTGTCGGCCGATGCCCTGGCAGAGGCCGACTATCCTGGTAAGTTAAAGGGTCTTACCGAAGGTCAGCAGGCCCCTGCTTTTGCCGGCCGAATAGCCACCAAAGCAATAATACTGGCCGGCTCCGGAACAGCTGTCTTTGGCATTGGTGCCGAGGAATGACAGGCCAACAGTGCCGATGCCCACATCCTTGGTCGCCCCAAGCTTCCAGTCGGAATAATCGCCAGCGCTGGTACCCTTCACCGACTGGTGACCGCCATGGGCGACGACGCCCCAGCCGTCGCCGAGATCGAAGGTACCGGTGACGTCCACGTAGCCGCTGCCCGAGCTCTTCGGCGTGCCGAACAGGTTGGTGGTGGAATGCGAGTACTTGGCGGAGAGCCACTTCCAGCTCAGGGCCGCATAAATCTCGGTGGTATCCGGCTTAGTAGCGCCCGACAGATATTTACCGGGATAGTTGTAGGTCAAGACGCCAACGTCGTAGCCGAAATCGTCGGTGATGGCGCCCTTGTAACCGCCATAGATGTCGAGTTCCAGGCTGGCGCTGGTGCCGGCCGGGTAGGTATCGCCGATCCAACTGATGCTGGAACCCCAAGTGCCGACGTAGAAGCCGCTAGGATGAGCGTAATCGAAGCCGCCCTGGATCGCCGGCTTGCCGCGCGTCTGGGCAATGCCGCGGTAGAGGTACTCGGAGGCGATCATGACGTTGCCGGTGAACGGATTGGCGGGCGCGGCGGCAGGCGCTGCAGCCGGGGCAGCCGGGGCGGCAGTGGCCGGTGCATCCGCGGCCAGGACGAGGGTCGGAAGAAGGAAGGCGGTTGCAACGGCGGTAGCGATGAAGGTCTTGCGCATGGTTGTTCTCCTGTGATTGAAATCCTGCAGGCTCCTTTCAGCACGATGCGTGCCAGATATAAAAATCACGATATATCAACAAAGTACCTCAAGCTGCCGGAGGCGGGATGGGTGCCTTGCACCGACTTGTCGCCTCCCTGAGAAAGTGCGCACCGAAGCGGTGCATCGCTCTCCAGGCGTCCCGCCGGCCTGTGCTAGAGCCCGTCGTTGCCCGAAGGGCAACCCAGGGCTCTTGCGCCAGCGCAGTAGGTGCTAGACTTTGTGTGAAGATCACCATAAACCGGATGCCGCCATGAACAAGATCGTCAAGGAAATCTCCAGCCGTTTCTCGGAATTGATCGCCGCCAGCCCGGCCAAAGACGTCGAAAAGAACGCCCGGGCCTTGTTGAGCTCCGGCTTCGCCAAGCTCGACCTGGTCACCCGCGAGGAGTTCGACGTACAGACAGCATTGCTCAATCGTGCCCGCGAGAAACTCGCCGCCCTGGAAGCAAGAGTCGCTGCACTGGAAGCCGAAGCGGACGAGCGCCGGAAGTCCTGAAGCAAGCTAAAGCCGATGCGGAAAAATGGTCATTCTGTACTAGCGACCTATCGGACTTTCTCCGTGGCTGCGTGGAAAGTCGGACAAGTCGCTAGCCAGGACTAATTCCGGGACACTATGACCACGAAAACTTTCCTCTCCCTGTTGCGCGAACTGGCGAGTTGCTACCAAGCGTTCGAGAGTTATTCAGCCGGGCATATCCGCAGCCTGGGCCTGACGCCGGCACAGTTCGACCTGATCGTCACGCTAGGCAACACGACGGGCATGAACTTCAAGGAATTGTGCGAGAAAACGCTGATCACCAAGGGCACGCTGACCGGAGTAGTGGACCGCCTGGTGGCAAAGCATTTGGTGCGCCGCATCGCCTCCGCGACCGATGGCCGCAGCCAGATGGTGCAGCTAACCGCGACAGGCGAAGCCTTGTTTGCCCAGGTCTTCCCGGCCCATCTCGAACATCTCAAGCCGGCCTTCGCCAGGTTTCGCGGCGACGAACTGCAGCAGGCGGAAGCCACGCTGCTGAAACTGCGCCAGGCCTTCGAGGAGGCCCGGGGGCTGTCGCGGTGAGCACCCACTCCGCGCAAAAGCTCTACCGGTAAATGGTCGGGAACTGTTTGCGCAATTGTTCCAGCTTGGGCATGTCGTTGAACACGATATACGGCTGATCGGGGTGCAAGGCTAGATAGTTCTGGTGATGCGCCTCGGCGGGATAGAACTGTTGCAACGGCACGACCTGCGTGACGATGGCTGCGGAAAATCTATGCCCGGCGGCGAGTTGCGCTATTGCGCCTTGCGCGTCTTTCTGTTGCTCGGTGCCGATATAGAAGATCGCCGAGCGATACTGGCTGCCGACATCCGGGCCTTGGCGATTTAGCTGGGTAGGATCGTGGGCGACGCTGAAAAACACCTGCAGCAATTGCCGATACGACACCTCCTTCGCATCGAAGCGTACGCGCACCGCCTCGGCGTGTCCGGTATCGCCATTGCTGACCTGCTCGTAATGGGCGGTGGCGGCGTTGCCGCCGGCGTAGCCGGAGACCACTTCGGATACACCTTTGACGTGCTTGAACACGGCATCCACGCCCCAGAAACAGCCGCCCGCGAAGACAGCCGTCTGTTCGCCCGGTGCCGCCGCGGCGTTGGACAATGCGCCCAGACCGGGCAGGCAGAGAACCAGCAACTGAAATAATAGGCGACGCGTCACGGGAATCTCCTTGAGGTGGGGTAGCGACCCCCTGGCGTCCATCATAAGGCGTGCTAGCCTGAGCGAACACCCCGATGCGCTAATATATCGACCGGATAAGTCAACATGAGGTTCCCTTTGCATTCATTCAGCCGACTGTTGATTCAGGCGTTGATCGCGGCACTGCTCACCGCCTGTAGCGATGCGCCCAAGGATGCCACGAGTCCGCCGGCGACCGCAAAGGCGACGCTGACGGTCACCACGACGACGCCGCAATTGATCCTCTGGCCGCAGACGCTCAAGGCCGACGGCAATATCGCAGCCTGGCAGGAAGCGGTCATCGGTCCGGAAATCAGCAACTACCGGATCACCGAGGTACGCGCCAGCGTCGGCGATGTCGTGAAAAAAGGCCAAGTGCTGGCGCGAATTGCTGCCGATACGGTAGACAGTGAGGTCGCCGAGATCCGCGCCAGCGTGGCCGAAGCCGGTTCGACGCTGGCGGAGGCCAGTGCCAATCAAGAGCGGGCGAGACAACTCCGGGAGAAGGGCTTTTACAGCGCGCAGCAGTTCACGCAGACGCAGACCACCTTGGACACAGCACAAGCCCGCCTCGATGCTGCCAAAGCGCGGCTGCAAACGGCCGAGTTGAAACGCGCCAAGGCCACGATCCTGTCTCCGGACGACGGCATCATATCGGCTCGAGCCGCCACGGTCGGCACGCTGACCCAGTCGGGGCAGGAACTGTTCCGCCTGATTCGCGGCGGCCGCCTGGAATGGCGCGCCGAGGTGACGGCGGCGGAACTTGTCCGGCTGAAGCCGGGTCAGGCTGCCACCCTGATCAGTCCGAATGGCCGTGAGGTGCAAGGCGTGGTGCGCGCCATTGCGCCGACTGTAGACCTGCAAAGCCGCAATGGCCTGGTCTATGTCGATCTCCCGGCGAATGTCGCCGGCGCACTCAATGCCGGAATGTACGCTAGCGGCGAATTCCGTCTCGGGCTAAGCCCGGCGCTGACCTTGCCGCAGTCCGCCGTCGTGCTGCGCGAAGGCTTTGCTTACGTGTTCAGCGTCAAGGGCGACAAGATTGCCCAGGTCAAGATCAGCACCGGCCGGCGCAACAACGACCGCATCGAAATCGTCGGGCTGGATGTCAAAACCCTGGTGGTGACCAGCGGGGCAGGATTCCTCGCGGACGGCGACACGGTCCGCATCGTTCCGCCCAGCGAGCGGCCATGAACGTCTCGGCGTGGTCGATACGCAACCCGATTCCGGCGGTGTTGCTCTTCATCATGCTCACCCTGTTCGGCCTGATGGCCTTCAAGGGCATGAAGATCCAGCAGTTCCCCGACATCGACCTGCCCACCGTCACCATCACCGCCACCCTGCCCGGCGCCGCACCGGGGCTGATGGAAACCGAAGTGGCGCGCAAGATCGAGAATTCGATCGCCACGCTGCAGGGTATCAAGCACATCTACACCAAGGTGCAGGATGGCACCGCCATCGTCACCGTCGAGTTCCGCCTGGAAAAGACTACGCAGGAAGCGGTCGACGACGTCCGCGACGCCATTTCCCGGATCCGCGCCGACCTGCCCGGAGAACTCAATGATCCGGTGATTGCCAAGGTCAATCTCGCCGGCGCCCCGATCCTCACTTACACCGTCGCTTCCGCAAGGATGGACGACGAGGCGCTCTCCTGGTTCGTCGACAACACGGTGATCAAGGCCCTGCTCAGCGTCCGCGGAGTCGGCTCGGTCGCACGCGTCGGCGGCGCCACCCGCGAGATTGCCGTCGAACTCGATCCGACCCGTCTGCTGGCGCTCCGCGCGACGGCCGCCGATATCTCACGCCAGTTGCGCCAAATTCAGCAAGAAGCATCGGGAGGCCGCGCCGATGTCGGCGGGGCGGAACAGTCGGTGCGCACGATCGCCACAGTGCAGTCCGCGGAAGAGCTCGGCGCCATGGAAATCGTCCTTTCCGACGGACGCAAAGTGCGTCTCGGCGATCTTGCGACAGTCCGCGACACTGTTGCCGAGCAGCGTTCGGCGGCACTGCTCAACGGCAAGCCGGTGGTCGGTTTCGAAATAGTCCGCAGCCGCGGAGCCGGCGAGGTCGAGGTCGCCCAGGGCGTGCGCGCGGCACTGCAAAAACTGAAGACGGATCACCCCGATATCACCATCACGGAAGCCTTCAATTTCGTCGACCCGGTGATCGAGAACTTCGAAGGCTCGATGTCCCTGCTCATCGAGGGCGGCATACTCGCGGTCATCGTCGTCTGGCTGTTCCTGCGCGACTGGCGCGCCACCCTGGTCTCGGCCACCGCCCTGCCCTTGTCCGCCATTCCGACCTTCGCCGTGATGTATCTGATGGGCTTCACGCTCAACGTGGTGACCCTGCTCTCGATGTCCCTGGTCGTCGGCATTCTGGTGGACGACGCCATCGTCGAGATCGAAAACATCATGCGCCATCTGGCGCAAGGCAAGACGCCCTTTCAAGCGGCAATGGACGCCGCGGATGAAATCGGGCTGGCGGTGATCGCCACCACCTTCACCCTGATCGCCGTTTTCCTGCCTACCGCCTTCATGGGCGGCGTGCCGGGCAAGTTCTTCGTTCAGTTCGGCTGGACCGCTGCCATTGCGGTCTTCTTTTCGCTGGTCGTCGCGCGCATGCTGACCCCGATGATGGCCGCCTACCTGCTTCGCGCTCCCCGAACAGCCCATCGCGAACCGCGCTGGATGGAGGTCTACACCGGCTGGGCGGCATGGTGTCTCGCGCATCGTCTGCTCACCACGATTGCCGCCATGATTTTCTTCTTCGGTTCCTTCGCGCTGCTGCCGCTCCTGGCAACCGGATTCCTGCCGCCGGACGACCTTTCGCAGACCCAGGTCAACCTTTCGCTCGCTCCCGGCAGCACCTTCGAGGAAAGCTTCGCCGCCGCCGAGGAGGCCAGGCGCATCGTCGAGAAAAACGCCTACGTCAGGATGATCTATACCGCCATCGGCGGCGGCGCGGCAGGTGCCGACCCCTTCGCTCCGCGTGGCGCCTCCGAGGTACGCAAGTCGACGTTGACCATCAACCTGACGCCGCGCAAGGAGCGCGGCGGGGTCAAGAAACAGGAGGTGGAGCGGCAGTTGCGCGAGGCCCTGGCTTCCCTGCCCGGCGTCCAGGTGAAGGTCGGATTCGGCGGCTCCAGCGGACAAAAATACATATTGGTCCTGGCCAGCGAAAATGGACCGCTGCTGGCCGAACATGCCCGCACGGTGGAGCGCGAACTGCGCACCATCCCGGGCATCGGTACGGTCACGACGACAGCCAGCCTGACCCGACCGGAACTGGTGGTCCGCCCCGACTTTGCCCGTGCCGCCGACCTGGGCGTCACCTCGGCCGCCATTGCCGACGTACTGCGTATCGCCACGGCCGGCGATTTCGATCAGAGCATCGCGAAGTTGAATCTCGCCCAGCGGCAGGTGCCGATCGTCGTCAAGTTGCCAACGGCGGCCCGCCGGGACTTGAGCCTGCTGGGACGGCTCAGCGTGACCGGCAAGCACGGGCCGGTGATGATCGCCAATGTCGCGAGTCTCGCGATCACCGGCGGTCCGGCGGAAATCAACCGGTACGACCGCCTGCGCAACATCAATTTCGAGATCGAATTGAATCAGCAGCCACTTGGCGAAGTCGAGCGGCAGGCGCATGACTTGCCCAGCCTGAAGAGGCTGCCACCGGGCATCCTCCAAGCCACGGTCGGCGACGCCGAAGCGATGGGCGAACTGTTCGCCAGTTTCAGTCTGGCCATGCTCACCGGCGTGCTCTGTATCTATATCGTCCTGGTACTGCTGTTCAAGGACTTCGTGCAGCCGGCCACCATCCTGGCGGCGCTGGTCCTTTCCGTGCCGGGCGCATTCCTCGCGCTGTTCGTCACGCGCACGGCATTGTCGATGCCGTCGATGATCGGCCTGATCATGCTGATGGGCATCGCCACCAAGAATTCCATCCTGCTCATTGACTACGTCATACTCGCCCGTCGGGACCACGGTCTGGACCGCTGGCATGCGCTGCTCGATGCCAGCAGGAAACGCGCCCGGCCGATCGTGATGACCACGATCGCGATGGGCGCAGGGATGTTGCCGATCGCCATCGGGCTCGGCACCGACCCTAGTTTCCGCGCGCCAATGGCCATCGTCGTCATCGGCGGCCTGATCACCTCGACCTTCCTCAGCCTGCTGGTCATACCCGTGATGTTCACCTATGTCGACGACACCATAATCCGCATCGGGAAATTTTGGCGCAGGGAGCGGCCCGCGTCATAAAAAGGGTCCATCCGCAATTGCGCGGCGGGTACTGCGGCGGCCTATAATCGCCACATCCGTCGTTATTTCCATTTGTCATGTCCCTGGCTGTCTTGAAGAGCCGCGCGCTCGCCGGCATGGATGCTCCAGAAGTCACCGTCGAGGTCCATCTCGCGGGCGGACTGCCGGCATTCACCCTGGTCGGGCTGCCCGACACCGAGGTCAAGGAGGCGCGCGACCGGGTGCGCGCGGCGATCCAGAATTGCCGCTTCGAATTCCCGCAGCGGAGGATCACGGTGAATCTTGCGCCGGCGGACCTGCCCAAGGAATCCGGCCGCTTCGATTTGCCGATCGCGCTGGGCATCCTGATCGCATCGGGACAGATCGCAGGCAAGGGGCTCGATGGCTATGAATTCGCCGGGGAGCTGGCGCTGGGCGGCGAACTGCGCGGCATCCGCGGCGCCCTGGCGATGTGCCTGTCCGCGGCAAATTCGCAGCGCGCCTTCGTGCTGCCGGCGGAGAGCGCTGCCGAGGCGGCCTTGGTGCGCAGCGCCGCCATTCTGCCGGCGCAGACGCTGCTCGAAGTCTGCGCCCATCTCAACGGCCAGCAGCCGCTTGAACCCTACCGGGGCGCGGCACTGGTGGCGGCGCCGCAATACCCCGACCTGGCCGAAGTCAAGGGACAGGCCCAGGCCAAGCGCGCGCTGGAAGTCGCCGCCTGCGGCGGCCACAGCCTGCTGTTTTCCGGCCCGCCCGGTGCGGGCAAGTCGATGCTGGCCAGCCGCTTCCCGGGCATCCTGCCGCCGATGAGCGAGACGGAGGCGCTGGAAAGCGCCGCGCTGCAGTCCCTGGCCGGCTGCTTCCGGATGGAGAACTGGGGTCGGCGTCCCTATCGGGCGCCGCATCACTCGGCATCGGCCGCGGCGCTGGTAGGCGGCGGCGGTGTGCCGCGCCCGGGCGAGATCTCGCTCGCCCACCATGGCGTACTGTTCCTGGACGAACTGCCGGAGTTCGAGCGGCGGGTACTGGAAGCGCTCAGGGAACCGTTGGAAAGCGGCCACATCGCCATCGCACGGGCCATGCGACGCAGCGATTTTCCGGCGCGCTGCCAACTCGTCGCGGCAATGAATCCCTGCCCCTGCGGCTGGCAGGGACACCACTCCGGACGCTGCCGGTGCACGCCAGACCAGGTCGCACGCTATCGCGGCAAACTTTCCGGCCCGCTGCTCGACCGTATCGACCTGATGATCGAAGTTCCGGCACTGGCCGGCGGCGAATTGCAGGCGAAGGAGGATAATGAGCCTTCGAGCGCGGTTCGGGCGCGGGTGATTGCCGCCCGCGAACGCCAACTCGCGCGCCAGGGCAAAGACAACGCCGCCCTCGGCATCAAGGAGATCGAGACTCACTGCGAGGCGGACGGACGCGGACGAGACCTGCTGAAACAGGCTATCGCCCGCTTCAATCTCTCAGGACGCGCCTACCACCGCGTCCTGAAAGTCGCCCGCAGCATCGCCGATCTCGCCGCCGCGCCAGGCATCATGAGCGCACATGTGGCCGAGGCCATCCAGTACCGCCGCGGCCTGTCCGACGGCTGAAAGTTCTTACATCGACCGGAATGACCATGATCCCGCCCAAAGCCAAAACCCGTCGCTGGCCCCTTTATCTCGCCGGCCTCCTCGTCCTGCTGATGGCCCTCTTCGCCCTGTACACCTGGCTGACCCTGACCTGGAGCTACTCGGAAGGAGAGCGCGCCGGTTACGTGCAGAAATTCTCGAAGAAAGGTTGGATCTGCAAGACCTGGGAAGGCGAACTGGCGATGGTCGCGATGCCTGGTTCCCTGGCCGAGAAGTTCCCGTTTTCCGTCCGCGACGCCGCCGTCGCGGCGAAGCTGGAAAAGACCATGGGCAAGCGGGTCGCCCTGATCTACGAACAGCATGTCGGCGTACCCACTTCCTGCTTCGGCGAGACCGAACACTTCGTCCTCGACGTGCGCTCGGTCGAATAAGGTGCGGCAAGCCTCTTCCCAGCGCCTGGCTCTTCTGGTGGCGGGCCTGGTGGCGATTGCGCCGCTCTCGATCGACACCTACCTGCCGGCATTTCCGGCGATCGCCTCGGCACTCTCCGCCACGCCCGTCGAAGTCCAGCAGACGCTGACCGCCTATCTGCTGCCCTTTGCCTTCATGATGCTTTGGCACGGCGCGCTGTCGGATGCGCTAGGCCGGCGCCGGGTGATACTCGTCGGCCTGGGGTTTTATGTGCTGGCCACGCTGGTCTGCGTCTTCGCCGGCAATATCGAGACCCTCTGGCTAGGCCGCGCCCTGCAGGGCATGTCCGCCGGTGCCGGGATGTCGGTAGGCCGCGCCCTGATCCGCGACGTCTTCGAAGGCGCCGCCGCACAACGTCTGATGTCCCACGTCAGCCTGATCTTCGCCATCGCTCCGGCGCTCGCCCCGATCATCGGCGGCAGCATCCACGCCTTCTTCAACTGGCACGCAATATTCGTTTTCCTCGCCCTGTTCAGCGCCGCGATGTGGCTGGCCTGCTGGCGCTGGCTGCCGGAAACCCTGCCGCCCGAACTGCGGCAGAGTTTGCACCCGGTCAGTCTGGCGCGCTCCTACCGCAGCGTTTTCGGCAACAGCGCCTTCATGTGCTTGTCCGCCTCGCTGTCGCTGAATTTCTGCGCCATCTTTCTCTACGTGATGGCGGCGCCGGTATTCCTGATTCAGCATCTGGGCCTCTCCTCGCAGAGCTTCGCCTGGATGTTCATGCCGAACGTCGGCGGCATGATGGTCGGCTCCTATCTTTCCGGCCGGCTAGCGGGGCGGCTGTCGCCTTCGCGGACGATTGCCATCGGCTACACCCTGATGATTCTCTCCGCCATCGCCAATATCGCGCTGAATCTCGCCTGGCCGCCTGGCCTGCCCTGGTCCTTGGTTCCGCTGCCGTTCTATTGCTGCGGCATGGCCCTGGCGATGCCCAGCCTGCAACTGATGGCGCTCGACATGTTTCCGGAAAAACGCGGGCTGGCTTCGAGTTGTCAGGGCACGCTGCAGACCGGCAGCAACGCCTTGCTCGCCGCCGTTCTGGTGCCCCTGCTCTGGGGCTCGCCGCTGACCCTGGCCTGCGGCATGGCGGGGTTTCTGCTGCTCGGGCTGGCCGCATTCGCGGCCTGGCAGTTGCAGAAACGCTAACCTGCCTCTGCCCCTGCTGCGCGGCACCGCGAGTTCAAATTCGAAGTGCAACTCTTGATTAACCAGTGGAGTGGGCGAGATGCGATAGCATCCGAGCCCCTAGACCTCCAAGTCAAAGTTGCCAAGAATGAACTACACACATCTCACCCAAGACGAACGGTACCAG
>CAILCO010000129.1 GCA_903832735.1 uncultured Sterolibacterium sp. | reverse complement strand
GTTGAATGCCCAGCAGCAGGTCTACTCGACCCGCCGCGATCTCGCCAAGGCGCGCCTCGATACCTTGAGCGCCCAGCTTCGGCTCAAGGCAGCCGTCGGCGCCTTGGGCGAAGCCGACCTCGCCGCGGTCAACGCCTTGCTGGAGTGATGGCAGGTTGCCGCGGGACGAAATGTTCAATCAGATCGGCTGTTCGCTCGCTGGCGCCGCGGTGAGTGGCGGCGAAGTCGCGGCCCGACCTGGCCATGGCCAATCGTCTCTCGGCATCTCCGAGCAGCGAGCGGGCTGCGGCGATCAAGGCCGGAGCGTCCGGCACCTGGAGCGCCGCGCCGCAGGCCAGGGCCGCCCGAGCCGCTTCGGCGAAGTTGAAGGTCGAGGGCCCCAGCAATAGCGGCGCGCCGACGGCACAGGCTTCGATCAGGTTCTGGCTGCCATAGTTTTTCAGGCTGCCGCCGATGAAGGCGACATCGCAGGCCGAGTAGTAGGCAAACATCTCGCCCATGCTGTCGCCGATCAGCACCATGGTGTCGGGCCTGAGCGGTTCGTTGGCGCTCTTCCGCTGCAACGCGAAGCCACGGCTCGCGGCCAGTGCGGCCACGGCGTCGAAGCGCTGGGGATGGCGCGGGACGAGCAACAGCAGGAGTCCGGGTATCGGCTGCAAACGCAGGGCGTCGAGGATCAACTCCTCTTCTCCTTCGCGCGTCGAGGCGGCCAGCAGTATTGGCCGATCGCCGAAGCCAGTCCTCATGACGCGGCCTCGTTCCAGTTGACTCTCGGGCGGCTTGATGTCGAACTTCATGTTGCCGGTGACGATTACGTCGCTGGCGCCGAGTTCGGCCAGACGCGCAGCATCGTCCTCGCCTTGCGCCGCGATGGCGCTGAGCCCGAGGAGCGCTTCTTGCACCAGCTTGGGAAACGCGGCGTAGCGTGTGGCGGAGCGCTCCGACAGCCGGGCATTGACCAGCAGCAAGGGGACTCCCTGGCGGCGGCAGGCATGGACCATGTTGGGCCAGATCTCGGTTTCCATGATCAGGCCCAACTCCGGCTGGAAGCGGCGGAGGAAGCGGCGCATCGCCCAAGGCGTGTCGTAGGGTAGATAAACGTGGCGGACAGCGTCGCCGAAGATTTCCCTGGATGTGGCCCGCCCGGTCGGGGTCATGTGGGTGAACAGAATCGCATGCCGCGGATAGCGCTGCGCCAACTGCGCGATCAGCGGTTGTGCGGCGCGCGTTTCGCCGACCGAGACGGCATGGATCCAGATGGTCGGTGGCGTAGGTCGGGCTTCAGCCCGACAAGTCGGGCTGAAGCCCGACCTACGACCGACGGAAGTCCCCGTCGGACGATATAAGCCGAAGCGCTCGCGCCAATGGCGCAGATATTCCGGCTGCCGCCGCGCGCGCCAGAGCAGATGCAGCGCTGCCCAAGGCAACAGGGCTATTACCGCCAGGGTATAGAGCAGGCGGGCCATCAAGGCAACAGCAGTTCCATTGCCGCGGCGATCGTCTCGCCAACCCCGGGGGGCTTGCCGGCCGCGCCCAGGTTGCGGGTTCGGCTCACGGCGCATTCGTCGGCATGGATGCCGGTGAGTTGCGGGTCGGAAGCGGAAAACAGCGCCAGCGTTGGTCTGCCCAATGCCGCAGCGAGGTGGGTGATCCCGGTATCGACGCCGACGACCAGGCTGGCGCCGGCGCAGAGTCCGGCAATATCCGTGACCGACAGTGCCGGGGCGGGTATGGCATCGGCCATGAGCCCGGCCAAGCGCACGGCGCAATCCCGCTCTGCGGCCGTTCCCGCGGGCAGTACAAGTTTCAGTCCCTGCGTCGTCAGTGCCGAGGCCAGCGCGATCCAGTTCCCTTCGGGCCAGCTCTTGTCGCTGCGACTGGTGGCCGTCAGCAGCACGGCGTAAGCTTGCCGCGGCAGCCACTCTGCGGCCAGGGGAGCGGCGTCTATGCCATAGGCCAGCGGCAGGTCCGGCAGGTGGCCTACAGCCACCGCCGCCAGCCAGCGATTGCGCAGGACCGCGTGGAGTTTCTTCGGGATGGCCAGACCCGTATCGTAAAAGCGCGCCGCCAGCGGCTCGCGGGCGGACTCGGCGGCGAAGCCGACGCGTCGCCCACCGGGGGCCAGCCTGGCCAGGCGAGTGATCAGGCCGCTCTTGATTAGTCCCTGGCTGTCGAGCACGAGATCGTAGGCCTCGCTCTGCAGGTTGCGGCGGAATGCACTCATTTCCCGCCAGGTCGCGGTGCTGGCCAACTGCCGCCGCCAGCGTCTTAAGGCTACGGGAATGACGCGCCGGATGGCTGGATGCAGGCGCGGAATTTCGGCGAATCCCTCTTCCGCCACCCAGTCGATCGCGGCTTCGGGAAAGCGGATATGCAGGTCGCTGACTACCGGCAGGTTGTGCACGAGGTCGCCGAGAGAGGATGTCTTGACGAGGAGAATCGCGCGCGGCGGGCGGGGTTGCGCCGGATCGGTCGCCGGGCCGGAGGCCTTCCGCCTAGAATAGGGTGCTTGCACAATGCCGATTATAGACGACTCATGTCCGTTGCCAGGTCGCCGCTGTCAGCGGCGCTGAGCACCCAGAATGCCGCCACGCCGCTTTCGGCCTGCCGGGCTTGGTGCATATCCTCTGCGGTTGCGGCAACAGTTTCGCCAAGTATGCGAAAATGCTCGAAAGTCATAATCAACGGGGATTCAAGGAATGAGCAAAGTTGCACTGATCACCGGCATCACCGGCCAGGATGGCGCCTATCTGGCCGAGTTCCTGCTGAACAAGGGCTATGCGGTGCACGGCATCAAGAGGCGGACCTCGTTGTTCAATACCGACCGCATCGACCACCTCTACGAAGATCCGCACGTGGCCGATCGCCGCTTCATCCTGCATCACGGCGACATGACCGATTCGTCCAGCCTGATCAGGATCATCCAGGAGGTTCAACCCGACGAGATCTACAACCTCGCCGCGCAAAGCCATGTTGCGGTGTCCTTCGAGGAGCCGGAATACACCGCCGACTCCGATGCCCTCGGTGCGCTGCGCCTGCTCGAAGCCATCCGCATCCTGGGCCTGGCGCAGAAGACGCGCTTCTACCAGGCGTCCACCTCGGAACTCTATGGACTGGTGCAGGAAATCCCGCAGAAGGAGACGACCCCTTTTTACCCGCGTTCGCCCTATGCCGTGGCCAAACTCTACGCCTACTGGATCACCATCAACTACCGCGAGGCCTACGGCATCTACGCCTGCAACGGCATCCTGTTCAATCACGAGTCGCCGGTGCGCGGCGAGACCTTCGTGACGCGGAAGATCACCCGCGCCCTGGCGCGCATCAAGCTCGGCCTGCAGGACTGCCTGTACCTGGGCAACATGAATTCGCTGCGCGACTGGGGCCATGCCAAGGACTATGTCGAGATGCAATGGCTGATGTTGCAGCAGCAAAGCGCCGAAGACTTCGTGATCGCCACCGGCGTCCAATACAGCGTTCGCGATTTCGTCAATGCCGCGGCCGCGGAACTGGGCATCGCCTTGCGCTGGGAGGGCACAGGCGTAGATGAGAAGGGCTACGCCGAGGACGGCCGCTGCATCGTCGCCGTCGATCCGCGTTACTTCAGGCCGACCGAGGTGGAGACGCTGCTGGGTGATGCCAGCAAGGCCAAGACCAAGCTCGGCTGGACGCCGAAAATCACCTTCAAGGAACTGGTTGCCGAGATGGTGCGCGAGGATCTCAAATCGGCCGAACGCGACGAACTGGTCAAGCGCCACGGCTACCTCGCCTATGACTACCGTGAATGAGCCTATGCAGCAGGACAGCAGGATCTTCGTAGCGGGCCATCGGGGCTTGGTGGGCACCGCCCTGATGCGCCAGTTGGCGTCCAAGGGTTATGCCCGTACTATCGTCCGCAGTCACGCCGAACTCGATCTGACCGATCAGGCGGCAGTGCGGGACTTCTTTGCTGCGGAGCGCCCCGAGTACGTATTTCTCGCCGCCGCCAAAGTAGGGGGGATACTCGCCAATTCCAGCTACCCGGCCGAGTTCATTCAGCAGAATCTGGCAATCCAGGACAACGTAATTCACGCGGCCTGGATCAGCGGCGTCAAGCGCCTGCTGTTCCTCGGCTCTTCGTGCATCTATCCGCGCGATTGCCCCCAGCCGATCAAGGAAGACTACCTGCTGACCGGGCCGCTGGAGCCGAGCAATCGACCTTATGCCGTCGCCAAGATCGCCGGCATTGAAATGTGCTGGAGCTACAATCGGCAGTACGGGACGCGCTACCTGGCGGCGATGCCGACCAATCTCTACGGCCCGGGCGACAACTACGATCTCGCGAACTCCCATGTCCTGCCGGCGCTGATCCGCAAGATGCACGAAGCAAAGCAGCGCAATGATGCCGGGGTGGTCATCTGGGGGAGCGGCGCCCCGCGCCGGGAATTCCTCTACAGCGACGATATGGCGGATGCCTGCGTGCATCTGATGGCGCTGCCCGATGCGCAACTGGGCAGCTTGTTCTCAGCCGATTCGCCGCCGCTGGTGAACATCGGATGCGGCGAGGACCTCTCCATCCTTGAACTGGCGGAACTGGTCAAGCGGGTCGTCGACTTCCCGGGTGAGCTGACCTTCGATCGCAGCAAACCGGATGGCACGCCGCGCAAGCTGCTCGCGGTGGAGCGCATCGCCGGCCTGGGCTGGCGGGCGGGGGTCGGCCTCGAAGAAGGCATAGTGCGCGCCTATGCCGATTACCTGGCGGCACCCGCAATTCCCGCCGGCTGAAACGCCGGCGTCACCGGCCTTTCCCCCTGATGGCGACATACGCAATCGGCGATATCCAGGGCTGCTTCGAGCCCTTGCAAAGGCTGCTGGCGAAGTTGGCTTTCGATGCCAGGCAAGACCGGCTATGGCTGGTCGGCGATCTGGTCAATCGCGGGCCGCAGTCGCTCGAGGTGCTGCGTTTCGTCAAGGAACTGGGTCCTGCCGCCGTCACCGTACTCGGCAATCATGATCTGCACTTGATCATGCTTGCCGAAGGCAGTTCCCGCATGCGCCCCGACGATACCTTGAGCGCCATCCTCGCTGCGCCGGACCGCGAAGAATTACTGGCCTGGCTGCGGGCGAGGCCGCTGATGCATGTCGAGAATGGTTTCGCCATGGTCCATGCCGGCCTGCTGCCGCACTGGACGGTGGCGGAGGCGCGCAAACTGGCCGGCGAGGTCGAGGTGGCGCTGGTCGCGGAAAACTTCCGCGAACTCCTGGCCCATCTCTGGGGCAGCGAACCGCCGGCTTGGCGCGACGATCTGTGCGGATGGGCGAGGATGCGGGTGATCGTCAATGCCATGACCCGGATGCGCTTCTGCTCGCCCGACGGGCTAATGGAATTCAAGACTAAGGGCGAGGTGAACCAGGCCCCGCAGGGTTTCCTGCCCTGGTTCGCCGTGGCCGGCCGCAGGAGCGTCGATCATGTCCTGGTCACCGGCCACTGGTCGGCGTTGGGTCTGCAGCTCGAAGCGAATCTCTTGGCGCTCGATTCGGGCTGCCTGTGGGGCGGGCCGCTGTCCGCAGTCAGGCTGGAAGACCGGACGCTGATTCAGGTAGCCTGCCGCCCCGCTTGATCGATCGAAAAACCCAGTCGCTCGGCGATTGCCGTCCTGGCAAGCACAGCGATGGCGCGTCTATGGTAGCCGGCAGTCGGCAAGGGCGGCGTGACATCGATGCGCAGGGTTAGTCCGGGCTGGCGTGTGATCATCCACAGCGATTGCCACAAACTGGTCTCGCCGACATAAGCTGCCGCATCGCTGGGTTCCCCGTCGAAGCCACGATAGGCGAGGGCCAGCGGCTGTACCGGTTGGCCTCCGCTGATCGCCGGTTGCAGCAGCGAGGCATGAAATTGCAGCATGTGAGTGCCATCGGTGGTGGTGCCCTCGGGAAATACGGTGACATGCCCACCCGAGAGCAGAACCTTGGCGATTTCGTCGTTGATGGTCCCGACGTGGAGACGGTTGCCGCGGCGCACGAAGATGGTATCGGTTTTGGCGGCAAGCCAGCCAATCAAAGGCCATCCGCGCAGTTCCGACTTGGACACGAAGGCGGCGGGCTGGACCGCAGTGATGGCGTAAATATCGAGCCAGGAAATATGATTGGCCACCAGCATGCTGCCCTGCGCGGGTGCATCACCCACGAGTTCGAGCCGAACATTGACGATGGCGAGCAATTGATGCGACCAGCGCTGCCTTAGCGACTGGCGGCGCTCATGGGCGACGAGCGGAAAGGCTATCGCCACCATGGCAGCCCCGCCGAGGAAGTGAAGCAGCACTCGGGAAATCCGGAAGGCGGCGCGGACTTCGATCCAGTACTTGTTCAGTTCAGGCGCTCCGTGAAACGGCGGAAACAATCATCACTACAGACCATTCGCGAACCATCGCCGCGCGGGCACCGCCATCTCTTCACCAGATGGCGTGGCCGAAGGCCGACTGGTAGCGCGCGGCGATTTCGTCGCGCCCCGGTTGATGGTTCTGGCCGCCGCGCTGGCCGATCTTCAGCGCACCCATCAAGGATGCCAGCCGTCCGGTCTGCTCCCAGGGCAAGTCATGGGCAAGGCCATGGAGCAGGCCGGCACGGTAGGCGTCGCCGCAACCGGTCGGATCGACCACCGCCTTCGGTTCGACACAAGGGATCTCGATACGCTGTCCCTGGGCGTGGATTTCCGAGCCCTTGCCGCCCAGCGTCACGATCAGCGCCTTGACCTCGCGAGCCAACTGTTCGATGGACTTTCCGGTCCGCTCGCAGAGCAACTTCGCCTCATAGTCGTTGACCGTGCAATAGTCGGCAAGCTGCAGGAAACGCATCAGTTCCTCGCCATTGAACATCGGCAGGCCCTGGCCCGGATCGAAGACAAACGGGATGCCTGCTTCGAAAAATTCTCGGGCATGTTGGCTCATGCCATCACGGCCGTCGGGCGAGACGATGCCGATCCGCACCTGGCTGCCATCGCCCTGCGCATCGGCGATGTGATTGAGATGGGAGAAATTCATCGCCCCGGGATGGAAGGCGGTGATCTGGTTGTCGTCGAGATCGGTGGTGATGAAGGCCTGCGCCGTGAAGCTGCCAGGGACTTCGCGTACATGGCGGGCGTCTAGGTCGAGGTTCTGCAGACGCTGCAGATAGGGCGCGCTATCGTCGCCGACGGTGGCCATGATCAGCGGCTCGCCGCCGAGCAGTTTCAGGTTGTAGGCGATGTTGCCGGCACAGCCGCCGAACTCCCGCCGCATGTCCGGCACGAGGAAGGCGACGTTGAGGATATGGATCTGTTCAGGCAGGATGTGATTCTTGAAGCGATCATGGAAGACCATGATCGTGTCATAAGCGATGGAGCCGCAAATCAGTGTTTTCATGGCGCGCCGGGTGCTGGAAATGTGGCGCCGATTATAGCACCCGGTCTTGCGGGTCCGTGGCTGAGGGGGTCAGCCGAGCGTAGCGAGTGCTGCGTCGTAGTTCGGCTCCTGCTTGATTTCCGGCACCAGTTCGGCGTGGATGACCTTGTCGTTCTCGTCCAGTACCACCACGGCGCGTGCGGTGACGCCGGCAAGAGGACCGTCGAGAATCTCGACGCCATAGGCGGCCATGAATTCGCGACCGCGCATGGTCGATAGGGAGACCACATTCTTCAGTCCCTCGGTCGTGCAGAATCGGTTCATGGCGAACGGCAAGTCGGCCGAGATGACCAGCACCACGGTGTTGGCCAGGTTGCTGGCGCGCTCGTTGAACTTGCGCGTAGACGTGGCGCAGGTCGGCGTGTCCAGGCTGGGCACGATGTTCAAGACCTTGCGCTTGCCGGCGAAATCCTTCAGCGTTTTGTTGGACAGGTCGGCGGCGACCAGTGAAAAGGCGGCCGCGGTTTGCCCCGATTGAGGGAACTGGCCGGCGAGGTTGATTGGTTTGCCGCCGAGGGTAACGGTAGTCATGGTTCAGCTCCTGGGTGGGGTTGGGTTCGACAGAATACCTTCATGGGTAGAAAAGATAAATCCTGTAGCCGGCGGCGTTACTGACGTCGGTCTCCAGTATTAGATTCAGGGCGAACTCGCTGTTGGCGGCGAAACCCGCCGCCGGATCGAGATTCTTGGACAGGTACTGGCTTGGCGCGATCACCTTGCGCAGCAGCGGTTGGTCGCCGCTATCGGTGAGAGTCACTTCGAGAACGGGATAGGCCTGGGCAAAAGGTGCCCGGTTCTTCAGCGTCGCGGCCAGGAGCAGGTGTTTGTCCGCGTCGGGATGGAGGTCCGAGGCTTCGATGCCGAGGAGTTCCGGTTTGCGCGGTAGCGACAACTCGCAGCCCAGAAGGGCGCAGGAGCTTCTCAGCACCGGCCTGAACTCCGGAACCAGCACGGACAACTCGGTACGGAATTGCAGTACCGCCTGCAGGATGAGGAAGACCAGGGCCAGGAGCGAGCAATATGCCCAGATCCTGGGGCGCCTTTGCACCTTCATCGCGTCCTGGAGCGGCGCTTCGGCAGGCCCGGCGAGGTACTCGGCAGCGGGCGTTTCAGGATCGGCCGCGCGCAGCGCCGGCTCCGCTTCGGCCGGGGCGGCCGGCAGGAGCCCAACTTGACCGTCGGTCACGGGCGATGCTTCGTCGTGCAGGCTGGCCAGTGCATCGAACACATGGCGGCACTGACCGCAGCGCACCTTGCCCTGCTTCGCCTTGAGTTGTTCGGCGGAAACGCGAAAGGCGGTGTCGCAAGCGGGGCAACGCGTCAGCATGGCTGCTGTCTACCCCTCCGTCCTAGAAGGTCTTTTACCCTCCAGGCGCACCCAGCCGTCTTGCGTGGCGCCGACCCGCAGGGCGAGAAAGGGCGCGTAGGCGGCAATCACCCGTTCAGCCTGCGGCGCCAGGATGCCCGAAAGGGCGATGCGGCCGCCTCCCGCCACTCGTGCGCTGAGCAGAGGCGCCAGCATGCACAGCGGGTTGGTCAGGATGTTGGCGACGACCAGATCGAAAGTCTCCGCCAGCGGCATCTGTGATTGACGGAGTTCCAGTGCGACGCTGTTTTTCGCGGCATTGTCCCTTGCCGCAGTGAGTGCATTGTCGTCGATGTCGACGCCGAGCACCGCAGCGGCGCCGAGCCTGGCCGCGGCGATGGCCAGGATGCCGGAGCCGCAGCCGTAGTCGAGCACCTTCTCGCCGCCGGAGATCGTTGTGCTGAGCCATTCCAGGCAAAGCCTCGTGGTCGGATGGGAGCCTGTGCCAAAGGCCATGCCGGGGTCGAGGATCAGGTTGATCGCGGCTGGATCGGGCGCGGCGTGCCAGGTCGGCACGATCCACAGGCGCTCGTTGATGCGGATCGGCTCGAACTGGGCCTGGGTGAGTTGCACCCAGTTCTGTTCCGCGACTTCCTCGATGTCGATGTCGGGCAGATCGATGATCCCGACTGAATTGCAGGAGGCGGCAATGCGGCCGACCAGGTCATCGCTCGGGGAGAACAGGGCGACGACGCGGGACTCCTGCCACAAGGGGGTGTCCGGGCTGCCCGGTTCGCCGAATTGCGGCGTTTCCGCCGCTGTGCCTGCCAGGGCGTCCTCGACGCTGACCGAGAGCGCGCCCTGCTCCAGAAGTGCTTCGGATAGCGCCTCGACATGGGCGGCGTCGACGTTGAGCGCGACATTGAGCCACATGGTCATAAGGCCCGGCGGAGGTTCATCGCTTGCCCTTGGTCGCCTCTTCCTTCGCGGCGAGCCTTTCCTCAAGGTAGTGGATGCTGGTGCCGCCCTTCAGGAAACGGGCATCGTGCATCAGTTCCTGGTGCAGCGGGATGTTGGTCTTGATTCCTTCCACCACCATCTCGGACAGCGCGATACGCATCCGCCGGATCGCCTGTTCGCGGGTGTCGCCGGTGGCGATCAGCTTGCCGATCAGGGAATCGTAGTGCGGCGGCACCGTATAACCCTGGTAGATGTGCGAATCGATGCGGATGCCCGGTCCGCCCGGTTGATGGTAGGTGCTGATCCGACCCGGCGAAGGGGTGAATTTGAACGGGTCCTCGGCATTGATCCGGCATTCGATGGCGTGGCCCTTGAGGACCACATCGCGTTGGCGGAGCCAGAGTTTTTCGCCATCGGCGATGCGGATCTGCGCCTGGACGATATCGATGCCGGTGACCTGTTCGGTGACCGGATGCTCGACCTGGACCCTGGTGTTCATCTCGATGAAGTAGAACTCACCATCTTCGTAGAGGAACTCGAAAGTGCCGGCGCCGCGGTAATTGATCTTGCGGCAGGCCTCGGCGCAGCGTTCGCCTACCCGCGCGATCAGCCTGCGGTTGATATCGGGCGCCGGCGCCTCTTCGACCACCTTTTGATGGCGGCGTTGCATCGAGCAGTCACGCTCGCCCAGATACACGGCGTTCCTGAAACTGTCGGCGAGTACCTGGATCTCTATATGGCGCGGGTTCTCGAGAAATTTTTCGAGATACACGGTGGGATTACCGAAGGCCGCGCCGGCCTCCGAGCGTGTGGTGATGACGGCGTTGAGCAGCGCCGCCTCGGTATGTACCACGCGCATGCCGCGCCCGCCGCCGCCGCCGGACGCCTTGATGATCACCGGGTAGCCGACGGCGCGGGCGATCTTGACGATTTCCTTGGGTTCGTCCGGCAGCGCGCCCTCGGAACCCGGAACGCAGGGCACGCCGGCTTCCTTCATGGAATTCTTGGCGTTGACCTTGTCGCCCATCAGGCTGATGGTTTCCGGGCGCGGTCCGATAAAGACGAATCCGGATTTCTCCACGCGCTCGGCAAAGCCGGCGTTTTCCGAAAGAAATCCATAGCCCGGATGGATCGCTTCAGAGTCGGTTACTTCGGCTGCCGAAATGATCGCGGGGACGTTGAGATAGCTTCCCGCGGAAGGCGCTGGCCCGATGCATACCGACTCATCGGCGAGTTTGACGTATTTGGCTTCAGTGTCGGCGACCGAGTGCACCACGACGGTCTTGATCCCCAGTTCGCGACAGGCGCGTTGGATCCGGAGGGCGATTTCGCCCCGATTTGCAATCAGGATTTTTTCAAACATAGGATAGTCTGGACGCCTCGCGTCGCGGCTGGTTCGCGGCCGTTATTAGCCGATCAGGAAAAGCGGTTGTCCATATTCCACGGGTTGACCGTTTTCGACCAGGATCGCCTTGACGACGCCGGTGGCATCGGACTCGATCTCGTTCATCAGTTTCATCGCCTCGATGATGCACAACGCGTCGCCTTCCTTCACCGCCTGGCCGACCTCGACGAAGGAGGGCGAACCCGGGGAGCCGGAGCGATAAAAAGTGCCGACCATCGGCGCCTTGACCACATGGCCCTCGGCTTCGGCGGGTGCGGCGGGTTCGGGCGCAGGGACCAGCGGCGCGGATGGGGGGTAGGATTGCGGCTGGTTGCCTGGCAGGTAGACAGGATTCGGCCCTTGGACATGTTTGACGATGCGAACTTTTTCTTCGCCTTCGATCACTTCCAGTTCGGAAATGCCAGATTCCTGAACGAGATCGATGAGTTTCTTGAGTTTTCTCAGATCCATGATGTTCTCCCTGCTAATCGGTGCGCGGGTTTCCCCGGCAACCGTGGGTCAGTACGGACGAGTGGTCGCCGGCGTGCCGCAACCGAAGACGGCGGATTTTCGGCCGTCGATGGAACTCGGTTTGGGGCCATGAAAGGTCAGGATGTGGTGCAGGACGCTGTCATCCTTTATGTTATTTTGGGTGCAAGTTTGCTTCATCATGACTGCAAGTTTGCCGCAAATGGCTGCACCTTGTCCAGTAATCTCTCGGCAACTGCTTCACCGGACCATGCCGTCGAGAGTGAATTCCAGGTCGCTTTCCTGCCATGCGCCCAGCCGGGTGTTTTGCACTGCGCCATCCTTGCCGAGGATGACGGTATAGGGCAGCCCCCCGGCATTGTTGCCGAGTTGGCTGACGATCTCCATCAAGCCAGGAGTACCGACCAGGAGCGGGTATGAGACCGGAGTTTGAATCGAAAACTCCCGTATTTTGGTCGCGGAATCGATGCCGATACCGAGGAATTGAACGCCACTTCCCGAAAATTTCCTTTGCAGCCGGGAAAATCCGGGCATCTCCTCGCGGCAGGGCGGGCACCAGGTCGCCCAGAAATTGATTACCATCAGCTTGCCCTGCCATTGTCCCAGGGATTGCGTGTTGCCGTTCGAGTCCGGCAATGTCAGGGCCAGCAACTGCTTAGCGGCGGTGGCCGAAGATGAGTTGTGGCTATGCCTGACCAGGTAGCCCGCCGCAACTGCTGCTATGGCCACGGTAGCGATCAGGATATAGCGGGCAAGGCGGTTCATGACCCCTCCAGCAAGGCGGCTACGGTCGCGGCGCCGGCCCGAGTCGCGACTTGGCCAGTGCGGGCGTTGCGCCTGCGGAGGCGTTCCAGGGCGTGCGGGTAGATCGACAGCAGCAGCATTGCCTCGCCGCCATCGAGACGCAGGCGGGCCTCGGGAGAATCATGGCCAGTCCGATGGATATCAACATGTTCGAAGTCGATCCCCTTATTTAGGAGGAAGATCTCGACATCTTTTGCGCTGTCAGCGAAAACCTCGAGTTCTGCCCCGGCATATCGCCCGGCCGTGCCGTCGAGGGCCGGCCCGGTCAGATAGGGATGAAATTGCTCGAGCTGACGCATCAGCAAGAGAGCGCTGCGACGCAGCACGACAAGCCGCTCGCGCAATTCGTCTTGATGGAACACCGACTGGTAGGCGCGCAAGGCATCTTCGATTTCCTGGTTGGTCGGCAGCGCTTCGCTGTCGGACGCACGGAGCTTCCTAGCGGCCTTGCGTTTGGCCAGTCCGTAGTCGTCGATGCCGTCCTCGGCCATCAGCCGGGCGGCCAGGCTGGCAATGTCACGGCGCATGGCGTCGATTTGCGGCGATTGCTTTGAGCGGCGAGGCATGGCGGCGCTATCGGTTACAATCCGGGGCCATTGTACACGCCATTCTGGACGGCCCGCCATGCACATCCACATCCTCGGGGTCTGCGGTACCTTCATGGGCGGTGTCGCCCTTCTGGCGCGTTCCGCAGGCCATCGGGTGACCGGTTGCGATGCCAATGTCTACCCCCCCATGAGCCTGCAACTGGAAGCCCAGGGGATAGCGCTGACCGAGGGTTACTCGGACGATCAAGTCAATCTGAATCCCGATCTGTTTGTGGTCGGCAATGCCATCTCGCGCGGCAACCCGTTGCTCGAGGCCATACTCGCCCGCAACCTGGCCTATGTTTCCGGGCCGCAGTGGCTGGCCGAGCACATCCTTGCCGGTCGCTGGGTATTGGGCGTGGCCGGCACCCACGGCAAGACCACGACGACCGCGATGCTGGCCTGGATCCTGGAAGAGGCCGGACTTAATCCGGGCTATTTGGTCGGGGGCGTGCCGCAGGACTTCGCTGTCTCGGCGCGGCTGACCGATTCGCCTTTCTTCGTCATCGAGGCGGACGAGTACGATACCGCCTTTTGCGACAAGCGCTCGAAATTCCTGCATTACCGGCCGAGGACGACAGTCCTGAACAATCTTGAGTTCGATCATGCAGACATCTTCACCGATCTTGCTGCGATCAAGACGCAATTTCAGCATTTGATACGAACCTTGCCAAATAACGGCCTGATTGTCGCCAACGGCGCCGAAGGCGAGTTGCGGGACGTCATCGGCCGCGCTTGCTGGACGCCGGTGGAATGGTTCAATTCCCCCGAAGGCTGGCAGGCCGGCCAGCCTTCGGCGGACGGCAGTTTTGCCGTGAGCTTGGCCGGCAAGGAATTAGGCAGCACCCGACTGGCGCTGCCGGGTTCCCACAATCGCGCCAATGCCCTGGCGGCATTGGTGGCGGCACGCCATGCCGGCGTGCCGCCGAGTCTGGCGCTGCGCGCGCTGGAATGCTTCAAGGGGGTCAAGCGGCGCTTGGAGTTGCGCGGTGAAGTGGGCGGCATATCTGTCTTCGATGACTTCGCCCACCATCCGACGGCGATCGCGGCGACCATCACCGGTCTGCGCGCGGAGACCAGGGCGGGGCGCATCCTGGCCGTGCTCGAGCCGCGCTCGAATACCATGAAGCTCGGCATCATGAAGGCGCAGTTGCCGGCCAGTTTGTCCGGCGCCGATGCGGTTTTCTGTTATGCCAGCAAGCTGGGCTGGGATGCCGCCGCAGCTCTGGCGCCCATGGGCGGCAAGGCCAGGGTGTTCGAAGACTTGGCAGCGCTGGTCGCGGCGGTTGTGGCTGAGGCGCGGCCGGAAGACCGGATTCTGGTGATGAGCAACGGCGCTTTCGGGGGTGTGCACGAACGTTTGCTGGCGGCACTGGCTGAAGCGCCGAAATAATTTAAGTCGAAATGGCAAATCCTAAAAAAGTTGAAGATCAAACCATCATGTGACAAAATGCCGCAGCCTGAAATTATGGGGCGGCAATATTGGCGGATTGGTTAGGGGGTAAGTGCATGACGGTTGTGCCCAGGCTTATTCAGAGTTGGGCCGCCAAGTGCCTGCAGACGTCCGCCACGTTATCTCAAACAGACGTGATAAACCGCCGCCAGTCGCGACGAGGGGATTGATTTGGATACGCATATCAGAACGAGATTATTCAAGATGACCAAGCAAGCGCGATGGGCAGGCATGCCTCGTCTGGCGGTTGCAGGGCTACTGGCGCTCCTCTCCGGCGCAACGCAGGCGGCCTACAAGCTGAATTTCCAGCAACCGGCCACCGAACTGGCCCAGGAGGTCTATGACCTGCATGTCTGGATGATGTGGGTTTGCGTGTCCATCTTCGTCGTTGTCTTCGGAGTGATGTTCTACTCGGTGATCAAGCATCGCAAGTCCCTGGGGGGGGCGCCCGCGACCTTCCACGAGAATACCCGCGTCGAAATCCTGTGGACCGCGATCCCCTTCGTAATCCTCATGGTGCTTGCCTGGCCGGTCACCAAGACGCTGCTGTCCATGAGGGACTCGAGCAACGCCGACATCACCATCAAGGTGACCGGTTATCAGTGGAAGTGGGGCTACGATTACCTCAAGGGGGAGGGGGCGGGGATCAAGTTCATGAGCGTCTTGTCGACCCCGCAGGATCAACTCGACAACAAGGCACCCAAGAACGACAACTACCTGCTGGAAGTCGATAATCACCTGATCGTTCCGGTGGGCAAGAAGGTCCGCATTCTGACTACATCCAACGACGTCATCCACGGCTGGTATGTCCCGTCGCTCGCGGTCCAGCAGGACGCAATTCCCGGCTTCATCCGGGATACCTGGTTCCGCGCCGACCGGGAAGGTTCGTTCACCGGCCAATGCGCGCAACTGTGCGGCAAAGGCCACGGTTACATGCCCATCGTGGTGGACGTGGTCTCGGCGGAAAAATACGCCGCCTGGGTGGCCGGGCAGAAGCAGCAAATGGCTGCCGGTGCGGAAGATCCGAACAAGGTCTGGCCGCTTGCCGATCTGATGAAGCATGGCGAAGCGGTCTATGCGAAGAACTGCGTGGCTTGCCATCAGGCGAGCGGCAAGGGTATTCCGTCGGTATTCCCTGCCCTGGACGGCTCGAAGATTGCGACCGGCGCCAAGTTGGAACACATTAAGACGGTCTTGAATGGCCGTCCGGGAACGGCGATGGCGGCCTTTGGCCAGCAGTTGTCGGATACCGACATCGCGGCGGTAATCACCTTTGAGCGCAACTCCTGGAGCAACAAGACCGGAGATGCCATCCAGCCGTCCGAGATCAAGACAGAGCGTCACTGACCGCGCCCTGGCGCGGTGCAAGCTTAATCGAATACAGGAGAGCACGATGGAAACAACGGCAATGGGGCATGCAGAGGTGCATGATCATGGGCATGGTCCGACCGGCCTGAAGCGCTGGCTGACGACGACCAACCACAAGGATATCGGGTCGATGTACCTGTGGTTCAGCTTCGCCATGTTCATCGTCGGCGGCATCATGGCGCTCCTGATCCGCGCCGAACTGTTCGAACCGGGTCTGCAGTTCCTCGATCCGGAGCGCTACAACCAGATCGTCACGTTGCACGGCCTGATCATGGTTTTCGGCGCCATCATGCCGGCCTTCGTCGGCTTCGCCAACTGGATGATCCCGATGCAGATCGGCGCTTCCGACATGGCATTCGGCCGCCTCAATAACTGGAGTTTCTGGCTGCTCATTCCCGCCAGCCTGCTACTGGTCACCTCCCTGTTCGTGCCCGGTGGCGCCGCCGGAGTCGGCTGGACCCTGTATCCGCCCCTTTCGATACAGATGGGGATGGGCATGGATCTGGCGATTTTCTCGGTGCACATCCTGGGTATTTCGTCGATCCTCGGTTCCATCAACATCATCACCACCATCCTCAACCTGAGAGCGCCCGGGATGACGATGATGAAAATGCCGATGTTCGCCTGGACCTGGCTGATTACCGCTTTCCTGATCATTGCCGTGATGCCGGTATTCGCCGGAGCGGTCACCATGCTTCTGACCGACCGTCATTTCGGCACCAGCTTCTTCAGCGCCGCCGGTGGCGGCGATCCTGTGCTGTTCCAGCATGTCTTCTGGTTCTTCGGCCATCCCGAGGTCTATATCGTCATTCTGCCCGGCTTCGGCATCATCTCCCAGGTAATCTCCGCCTTCTCGCGCAAGCCGCTGTTCGGTTACGCCTCGATGGTCTATGCCACGGCTTCGATTGCGGTTCTGTCGTTCTTCGTCTGGGGCCACCACATGTTCACTTCGGGCATGCCGGTGACCGGGCAGCTCTTCTACATGTACGCAACCATGCTGATCGCCATCCCCACCGGGGTGAAGGTGTTCAACTGGATCGCCACGATGTGGCGCGGCACGCTGACTTTCGAGACCCCGATGCTGTTTGCCCTCGGATTCATTTTCCTGTTCACCATGGGCGGATTTTCAGGCCTGGTGCTGGCGATGACCGCGGTCGATGTGCAGATGCACAACACCTACTATGTCGTTGCGCATTTCCATTACACGATGGTCGCCGGCGCGCTGTTTTCGGCATTTGCCGCAGTCTATTACTGGCTGCCGAAATGGACCGGGCACATGTACAACGAAAAGTTGGGTAAGGTGCACTTCTGGCTGACCATGGCATTTTTCAACATGACCTTCTTCGTTCAGCATTTCCTCGGTCTGGCCGGTATGCCGCGGCGTATCCCCGACTACGCGCTGCAGTTCGCCGACTTCAACCGAATCTCCTCGATCGGCGCATTTGGTCTGGGCATCTCCCAGCTGCTGTTCCTCTATATCGTCGTCAGCTGCATCAAGGGCGGACCCAAGGCTGCGGCCAAGCCGTGGGACGGTGCCGAAGGCCTGGAGTGGGATGTGCCGTCGCCGGCTCCTTACCACACCTGGGAAATCCAGCCGCAGGTGAAATGAACATGATGCAGGCATCAGCCAAGGATACGCAGGCCCGACGCAATCTCCGCGTCGGCCTGATCCTGGGAACAGTGGCGCTGACGCTGTTCTTCGGCGCCATTTTGCGCTATTGGATGCAGACATAATGAGCGCGAGCGTTTCATCCAAGAACCGGACATTGCTCACCAGGCTGGCCTTGTTTTCGTTGCTGATGTTCGGTTTCGGCTATGCCCTGGTGCCGCTCTACAAGGTGTTTTGCAATATCACCGGCTTGAACGCGGTCAATCTGACGGCCGCTCCGGTCAATTCCCAAGTGGATACCGGACGTCTGGTGGACATCGAGTTCGATTCCAACGTTCATGACCTGCCGTGGAAGTTCCGGCCACTACAATCGCACATCTCGGTGCATCCGGGCGAAGTTGCTCAGGCCGAGTTCGAGGTGGTGAACACCCGGGGCGAACCGATGACCGGCCAGGCGATTCCAAGTTACGGACCGCGCGAGGCGGGCGAGTATTTCAAGAAGATCACCTGCTTCTGTTTCAACAAGCAAACCCTTGCGGCCGGCGAAAGCCGCCACATGCCGGTGGTGTTCGTAGTGGACCCCGCTTTGCCCCGTGACATCGGCACGATCACCCTGTCCTACACGTTTTTCGAGGTCGAGGGCAACAAGCGTGCGGAGGCGAAGGCCATTCCGACCGGGTCATGAAGGATCAACCGGGTGGTCGACCCGCCGGCTTTTTCGGGGCGGCCAAAATGATTTTCTGGGCATTTTTCGGCGTTCGCCGGCGCAAGCATGGCGAGTTCGATGCGTCTCAACTGACACCGCTGCAAATCGTGGTGGCGGGTATTCTGGGTGGCGCAGTGTTCGTCCTGGTACTGGTGGTCGTGGTCAGGGCCGTCGTCATGGGCCACGGAGCAACAACTTAAGAGGAGAAGCAAAATGACGCAGCCAGCTAGCTATTACTATGTGCCCAGCCCGTCCTACTGGCCGTTGGTCGGGGCACTGGCGCTTCTGCTGTTGGCGGCGGGAGCAGTATTGTGGGTCAACGGCTACAGTTCGGGCCCGCTGACCGTTTCCGCCGGTTTCGCCGTGCTGATCTTCATGATGGCCGGCTGGTTCCGCACGGTTATCCGGGAATCCGAAGGCGGGCTGTACAACAAACGCGTCGATACATCTTTCCGCTGGGCGATGAGTTGGTTCATCTTCTCCGAAGTCATGTTTTTCGCCGCATTCTTCGGCGCCCTGTTTTATGCCCGCGTGCTCTCGATTCCCGACCTCGCCAGCGTCGATTCGCAGTTGCTCTGGCCCAACTTTTCCGCAGTATGGCCGAATGCCGGCCCGGGCTACAAGGGCACCTTCAGCGTCATGGAGGCGATGGGCATTCCCGCCATCAACACCTTGTTGCTGCTCTCTTCCGGCGCGACGCTGACCTGGGCGCATTGGGGGCTGATGAAGGGCAATCGCACCCACCTCGCGCTCGGCCTGGTCCTGACCATCGCACTGGGCGTGATCTTTATTTCGCTTCAGGCCAGCGAGTATTCCCATGCCTATTCCGAGATGAACCTGAAGCTGACGACCGGCATCTACGGCACCACCTTCTTCATGCTGACCGGCTTCCACGGACTGCATGTGACGATAGGCGTGACCATGCTGACAGTCATGCTTTTCAGGGTGCTGGCAGGTCATTTCAAGCCCGACCACCACTTCGCCTTCGAAGCGGTGGCCTGGTATTGGCACTTTGTCGATGTCGTCTGGCTGATGTTGTATGTGGTGGTGTATTGGCTGTAAGCTGCCTTCCTTAGCCCGGCGGGGGAAAGTCCCGGGCAGGCTACTGAAAAGCGCCGCACGAGCTGCGGCGCTTTTCTTCGGGAGCTAGGCTGGCCGACCGATCAGACCTAAGGCGTAGCCGGCGATCAACAAGGCGAACAGCAGGAGCGAGAGGCCGACCCGGATGGTGAGTGCCCTCACCGTGCGTTGGGAGCCGGGCTTGTCGGAAAACAAGAAGAACAAGGCCGAGCCGAGGCTGCCTATGATGGCCAGGAGCAGCACGATGACGACGATTCTCAAGGAAGGCCCCTCGTTTGATAAAGCAACAGTCTAGCGCATTCGGCCAGCGTCCGAGGCGCCCCGGGTCGCGGTTCTGGCCGACTCTCGCCGCAATCGCCGTGGTCATCGTCACGGTGGCGATGGGGCGCTGGCAACTGGACCGGGCGCAGATGAGAGAGGAACGGTCGGAGCGCTACGACAGCCTGGCGAAACTGGCCCCCGTCGCCATCGGCGGCGAGCGGATCGACGCTGGCCGGCTAGATTATCACCGGGTGTCGGCCCGTGGCCGCTGGTTGACGGAATACGGGATATACCTAGATAACCAGGTCTATCAAGGCCAAGCCGGATTCGACATTTACATGCCCTTGCGGCTCGATGGCAGCGATCTTTGCGTCATGGTCAATCGCGGTTGGGTTGCCGCCGGTCGGGACAGGGCGCACTTGCCGGAAATCAAGACCCGCGGAGGCAGTGTGGAGATTGTCGGAACCGTGCAATTACCGGCACGCTTCAAGGAACTCGGCCCTACTTTTCAGGAAGGGCGAATCTGGGAGAATGTGACACTGGAAAGGCTCACGGCATGGTCGGGTCTGAGCCTGCAACCGGTGATCATCCAGCAGACCGATGATGCCGGTGATGGGCTGATCAGGGACTGGCCAAGGCCCGATTCCGGAGCCGACCGGAATCGCGGCTACGCCTTCCAGTGGTTCGCTTTCGCTGCACTGGCCTGCTTGTTGTGGGCCTATCATTTTTTTCGACGAGGATCACCGGATGTTGAATAATGGCCGTCGAACGGTCCTGCTGCTTGCGGCGCTGTGCGTGTTCCCGATGCTCGCCGCCTACGTTGTGTACATCGGTTGGCGCCCGGAGCAAGGGGTCAATTACGGCGAATTGCTCGTGACGGACAGGCTGCCGGGTACGCAACTGACTGATCTGGCCGGCAAGTCGTTTTCCAGCGAGGCACTGCAGGGCAAGTGGCTGATGGTCACCATCCAGCCGGCCGACTGCGACGAAAGATGCCAGCGCAAGCTGTATTTCATGCGCCAGGTGCGTATGACGCAAGGCGAGAACGTGGCTCGCATTCAGCGCCTGTGGCTGATTGCCGGCCCCGGGACGCCGGATGCCAAGCTGCTGGCCGAGCATCCCGGTCTCCTCGTTGCGCGCGCGCAGAACCCGGCCTGGCTGTCGGCTTTCCCGGTGAAGGGCAATGTCTTCGAGCACCTCTATCTCGTCGATCCGCTGGGTAACCTGGTGCTGCGCTACGGCGATGACGTCGATCCCAAGGGCATGATCAAGGACCTGACGCGCTTGCTCAAGGTTTCCCGGATTGGTTGACTTGGGGCGGGTGCTGCGGTGATGATGGGACGAATGATGGAAGGATCTATGGCAACGATTTCCGCTTTCACCCAGCCGGCAATGCGGCATGTCGGCGAATACCTCGCCCTGACCAAGCCGCGGGTGAATACGCTGATCGTTTTCTGCGCCTTCATCGGCATGCTCCTGGCGCCCTCGGAACGGATGACCCTGGGGCTGGTGCTGGCCGCGACCCTGGGCATCGCACTGGTGGCCGGGGCGGCAGCAGCGCTGAACTGTCTGATCGAGCAAAAGATCGACAGCATCATGGCCAGGACCCGGGCGCGCCCCCTGCCGCGCGGTGCGTTGACCGGGCAAGCCACCCTGATCTGGTCGGCGCTGCTCTGTCTTGCGGGAACGGCCCTTCTGTACTACCGGGTCAACGCGCTGACGGCATGGCTGACATTGGCCACCTTCATCGGCTATGCCGTGATCTACACGGTTATTCTCAAACCCCTGACCCCGCAAAATATCGTCATCGGCGGATTGTCGGGCGCCATGCCGCCGGTGTTGGGCTGGGCGGCCATGGCCGGGGAAGTCAGCGGTCAGGCGTGGCTGCTCACGCTGATCATCTTTGTCTGGACGCCGCCCCACTTCTGGGCGCTGGCGCTCTATCGGACCCGTGAGTACGCGGCAGCGGGCGTGCCCATGCTGCCGGTGACCCATGGTTCCAAATTCACCCGCCTGCATATCTTCCTCTACACTTGGCTGCTGACCGCAGTGACCATCATGCCCTTCATCGTCGGCATGAGCGGTTGGCTCTACCTGGCGGTGGCGGTCATTCTGGACGGCATCTTTCTCGCCTACGCCTGGCTGCTCTGGAGAGACTACAGCGATCTCGCGGCGAAAAAAACCTTCAAGTATTCGATCACCTATTTGTCCGTGCTGTTCACCGCCTTGCTCATCGATCATTACCTGTGATGCGCTCTTTACGCTGGTTGTTACTCCTTCTCCTGTTAGCCGGCTGCGGCGGCGACCAGCATTTTTTCAGCACCGATATCACCGGCGCCGCGTTCGGCCGCGATTTCGCCATGACCGATTCCGCCGGGCAATTGCACCACCTGGCCGACTATCGCGGCAAGGCCGTGGTCATCTTCTTCGGCTATACGCAGTGTCCGGATGTTTGCCCGACCACCCTGTCCGGGATGGCAGAAACGATGAAACGGTTGGGCGACGACGCCAAGCGCGTGCAAGTGCTGTTCATTACCCTGGATCCCGAGCGCGATACCCGGGAAGTCCTGGCGGCCTATGTGCCGCAGTTCGATCCCAGCTTCGTCGGACTCTCCGCGGATCTGCCGGCGACCGCCGCCACGGCGGCGGAATTCAAGGTGTTCTACCAGAAACAGACGGGCAGTACGCCCAAGAACTACACCATCGACCACACCGCGACGAGCTATGCTTACGACCCGCAGGGCAGATTGCGCCTGCTCGTGAAGTATTCGGAGCCGCCGCAAAACCTGGCGGCTGACCTGAGGGTGTTGCTGGCAGGGAATTGAAGGCGTAAGAAACGAAAAACGGGCGTCGAGAATAATCCCAAGCGCCCGTCCTGTGCGATGGTCAGGCGCTCAGCTTGCCAGAACCCCGCGCATCTTCTGCAGCGCCTTGGTTTCGATCTGGCGGATACGCTCGGCGGAAACACCGTACTCCGCCGCCAGTTCATGCAGCGTTGCGGCTTCGCCTTCTTCCGCGAGCCAGCGCCGCATCACGATTTCCTTGCTGCGCGGATCCAGCGAGTCGATGGCCCCACGCAAGCCCTGATCCTGGAGCCGGTCGTATTCCATGCGCTCAATCATCGCGGTGGGCTCGCCACTGGCATCGGCAGCGAGGTAGGCGATTGGCGCGTAGCGTTCCTCGTCGTCGTCGGTGAGCGGCTCCAGGGAGATGTCCTGGCCCGAGAGCCGTGTCTCCATTTCGATTACTTCCTCGGCCTTGACGTTAAGCTGCTTTGCCATTGCCGCAACCTCGTCCGGGCCTAGGGTCGCCAAGCCCTGCTTCAGGCTGCGCAGGTTGAAGAACAACTTGCGCTGAGCCTTGGTCGTGGCGATCTTGACCAGACGCCAGTTCTTCAGGATGTACTCGTGAATTTCGGCCTTGATCCAGTGCATGGCGAAGGAAACCAGCCGCACGCCGCGTTCCGGATCGAAACGCTTGACCGCCTTCATCAGGCCGATATTGCCTTCCTGAATCAGGTCGGCGTGAGGCAGGCCGTAGCCGAGATAACCTCGGGCGATCGATACGACCAGGCGCAGATGAGAAAGCACCAAGGTGCGCGCCGCGTCCAGATCTTCCCGATTGCGGAAACGCCGGGCCAGATCGACCTCCTGAGTCTCCGACAGCATCGGCATGCTATAGGCCGATTGCAGATAGGCCTCAAGACTACCTGCTGCAGTAGGCAGCAGGATGTGATCGATCGAAAGTGACGCAGCGGCCAACGCATTACCCATCTTCAATCCTCCCTGGATGAATTTTAGCACTCTCGTCCTTCGAGTGCCAATAGGGCGGAGAGTTCCCTCATGAGGTGTTGCGCAACTGGCGAAACAGCGACAATGCCGCGCCTAGCCAACCCATGGCGGTCGCAAAGCCCATCAAAATCAGGGAATCCTGGGCGGAGAGCAACTGCAGCGAGCCCAGCCCGGGCAGTTCGCCCAACGGCCCACGCACTGCCAGGGTCCCGGCCAGCACGATCAGCCAGGCGGCGAGGCCGCTGAGCAGGCCCTGCAAGGCGCCCAAGTAGAGGTAGGGGCGACCGATGTAGACATCCGTCGCTCCGAGCAAGCGGCTCAACTCGATTTCCGCGCGCCGGGCCAGCATCTCCAGGCGGATGGTGGTGTAGGTGGTCGCCACCAGCCCCAGCCCGAGCAGGACGGCGAGCAGCGCAACGCCGGCCCGGGCGAGCCTGAGCAGGTCGTCGAGCCGGCGCACCCAGTCCGAGTCAAGTTGGACATGCTCGACTTTCGGCCAGCGGCTGAATTCGTCGCGCAACTGCTCCAGCGCTGCAGGGCCATCGTCGCGCGGTGTAATTACGAACGCATCCGGGAACGGGTTGTTCGACAGGACCGCGATCACTTCGGCCAACCCTTCCCGGGCCTGGAAGCGTTTCAGTGTCTCGCCCCGCGGCACAAAACGCACTTCCCTGACCCTTAGATGGTTCTTCAGCCGCGCCCCTGTCGCCTCGGCCGTCCTGCGGTCGGTGTCTGCGGCCAGGAACAGCGAGATCTGCGGCCTCACGCCGAAACTTTCGGCGATCCGCAGGGTGTTGCCGAGGAGCATCTGCCCGCCTGCCGGCAGCGCCAGTGCGATGCCGATGGCGAGCAGGGAGATCAGGCTGGCCAGAGGTGCGGCGGCCAGGCGCCGCAGCGCCCAGTTCAAGGCATGGACATTTCGGGTGAGGAGCGCTTGCAAGGCTGCGATCATGGCCTGGACAGCCCGGAATCAGGTTCGGCAAGCAGCGTTCCGCGTTCAAGCAACAGGCGCCGTGGCGACCGTGCTGCGAACGGCGCCTGCTCATGGCTGGCGATCAGGACGGTGACGCCGGCCTGCTGAAAGTCCCGGAATATCGTCACTATCTCGGTCGCGCTGGCCGGGTCGAGGCGCGTCGTCGGTTCGTCGGCGAGCAGGATGCCGGGCCGATGGACCACCGCCCGGGCAATCGCCAGGCGCTGTTGCTCGCCGCCGGAAAGTTCTGCCGGTAGCGCCCGCTCGCGCTTTTTCAGGCCGACCTTGTCGAGTGCGGCGCGCACCCTCCTGGCTGCTTCCTTCGCCGGGCAGCCGATGATGGACAGCGGCAGCATGGCGTTCTCGAAGACATTGCGATCGAACAGCAGCTTCTGATCCTGAAAAACCAGGCCGAGATTTCGCCGCAGGAAAGGGATCAATGCAGATTTCAACTCGCCGATGTCCTGACCGCAGACCAGCACCTTCCCGGAATCGGGGCGCTCAATCGCGGCAATCAACTTGAGCAGCGTGGTCTTTCCCGCGCCGGAGCGGCCGCTGACCAGTACCAGTTCGCCTGCACCGATCTCGAAGCTGAGATCAAGCAGTGCGGCGATGTCTGGCGGATATCGCCGCGAGACCTGCTCGAAGCGGATCATGTACCTTCAAACAACGCCGCGACAAACTCGTGGGCGGAGAACGGCTGGAGGTCGTCGATGCCTTCGCCGACGCCAATGAAGCGCAGCGGGATGGGCTGCTGCCGGGCGATTGCGGCGATCACACCGCCTTTGGCGGTGCCATCCAGCTTGGTCACGATCAAGCCGGTAACGCCGATGGCCTTGTCGAATGCCTTGACCTGCCCCAGGGTGTTCTGGCCGATGTTGGCATCGAGAACCAGGATGACTTCATGCGGGCCGGAAGGCTCCGCTTTGCGAATCACCCGCTTGACCTTGGCGATCTCTTCCATCAGATGCAGTTGAGTCGGCAGTCGGCCCGCAGTGTCTGCCAGCACCACATCGATGCCGCGGGCCTTGGCTGCGTGGATGGCATCGAAGACGACCGCGGCGGGGTCACCGGATTCCTGGGCGATAACCACCACGCCGTTTTTCTCGCCCCAGGCCTGCAGTTGCTCGCGCGCGGCGGCGCGGAAGGTGTCGCCGGCGGCGAGCAGCACCGATTTGCCCTGGGCCTGGAAGTGGCGGGCCAGCTTGCCGATCGAGGTGGTCTTGCCGGCGCCATTGACCCCGGCGATCATGATGATGAAGGGCTTGTGCGCCGACACATCGAGCGGCTGCTCCAGCGGCGCCAGCAGATCCTCGAGCGCCTTCACCAGGGCCACCTGGAGTTGAGCCGGCGTCTCCAGTTTGTCGCGGCGGACAGCCACCTTCAGTTCGTCGAGCAGGAATCCTGTCGCCTCGACGCCCACGTCGGCCTGCAACAGGGTCGCTTCCAGCTCTTCGAGCAGGTCGCTGTCTATCCTGGTGCGCCGGAACAGACTCGCCAGTTGGCCGCCAAGTTGGGCGCGGGTGCGGCTCAGGCCGTCCTTGAGGCGCTCGGCCCAGCCGGGCTTGGCACCGGGAGGCGTTGCGCCGTCTTTTTTCTTGAGAAAACCAAACATGGGGGCAGTTGTCTATGTGGCTGGCGGCTGACAGAGCCCCGGCGAAGGCTTATGATGCGCGGCTCCAACGGTCCCATTTTAACAGAAGCGGCTATCTCCTCATGACGCAGCGTCCTTTCCTTTCAATGCTCAGGCTGGCTGTGCTCCTCGCCGTTTCACAGAGCGCCGTCGCCGCGCTGCAGCCTGCATCGGCTTTCGAAACGACCTTGGCCAACGGCTTGCGGGTGATCGTCAAGGAGGACCACCGCGCGCCGACCGTGGTTCATATGGTCTGGTATCGCGCCGGTGCCATCGACGAAATCGACGGCACCTCAGGCGTCGCGCACGTACTAGAGCACATGATGTTCAAGGGCACCAAGAAAGTCGGGCCAGGGCAGTTCTCGAAACGCGTGGCCGCCGTCGGCGGCCGCGACAATGCTTTCACCAACCTCGATTACACCGCCTATTTCCAGCAAGTGCCGAAGCGCGCGCTGGCGGCAATGATGGCACTCGAGGCTGACCGCATGGCCAATCTTAGGCTCGATGCCAGGGAGTTCGCACAGGAGATCAAGGTGGTGATGGAGGAGCGCCGGATGCGCACCGACGACAATCCGCAGGCGCTGGTGAATGAGCGGCTGCAGTCGGTCGCCTTCCAGGAGCATCCCTACCGCCGGCCGGTCATAGGCTGGATGAGCGACCTGGAACAGATGAGCTATCGCGACGCGCAGGACTGGTACCGACGCTGGTATGCGCCCAACAACGCCTATGTCGTGGTGGTCGGCGACGTGGATCATGCCGAGGTGTTCCGTCTCGCCGAGAAATATTATGGCGGCATCAAGCGTCGCGCGCTGCCCACAAGGCGAGCGCTGGCGGAACCGAAACAACTCGGCATCAAGCGGCTGGAAGTCAGGGCGCCGGCAAAACTACCCTACCTGATGATGGCGTGGAAGGTGCCGAAGTTGCAGGATATCCGCCGCGACCGCGAGCCCTACGCGCTGGAAATGCTCAGTGCCTTGCTCGACGGCCACGATGCGGCCCGCCTGTCCAAGGATCTGGTGCGCGGGCAGAAGATCGCCCAGTCGGCCAGCGCCGGCTACGACGCCACGCTGCGCGGCGAGGCGCAATTTATCCTCGACGGGCAACCCGCCGAAGGCAGGACGGTTGCCGATCTTGAAGCCGCGCTGCGCGCCGAGATTCGCCGCATCCAGGAGGAAGGCGTAAGCGCCGAGGAACTGGCGCGGGCCAAGACGCAGACCCTCGCGGGACAGATCTACAAGCGCGATTCGATGATGGCTCAGGCGATGGAAATCGGTGGCGCCGAGGCCGCCGGCGTGCATTGGCAAGACATCGACACGATGCTCGAGATGACCCGCGGCGTTACCGCAGAAGAGGTCCAGGCGGCTGCGCGGAAGTACTTCAGGGACGATGCGCTCACCGTTGCCGTGCTCGATCCGCAGCCGCTCGATGCGGTCGCAGCCAAGGCTACGGTCACGGCCCCGTCGCACTGAGGCTGTTACGGACAATCATCAGATGAAGAAAACCCTATTCGGAATGCTCTGCCTGCTGGCCGCCACGATGGCCGAGGCGGGTGTCAGCATTGAGCAGTGGATGACGTCCTCCGGCGCACGCGTGTATTTTGTCGTCAGCCGGGGCCTGCCTATGCTCGACGTGCAGATCGACTTTGCCGCCGGCTCGGCTTACGAAGCCTCCGATGGCGGCCGCTTCGCCGGACTGGCACGGCTGACCAACGATTTGCTCGATGCCGGCGTGTCGGGGCTGGACGAGGAACAAATTGCGGCGCGCCTGGGCGACATCGGCGCACGGCTGACCCGTTCCATCGATCCCGACCGCGCCAGCATGGGCCTGCGCACCCTTTCGGCAAAGGCCGAGCGCGATGCCGCGCTCGAGCTGCTGCGCGCCATGCTGGCGACTCCGACCTTTCCCGCGGATGCTGTGGGACGCGAGAAGGCGCGGAGCATCGCGGAGATCCAGGAGGCCGAGACGCGGCCCGAGAGCATTCTGGCCAAGCGTTTCGCGGCGGCGATCTATCCCGGCCATCCCTACGGCCTTCAAGCCACGGCCGAGAGCGTGGGCCGTATCGGTAGGGACGAACTGATGACTTTCTGGCGCAGTCATTACGGCGCCCGGCGCGCGACGGTAACGATCATCGGCGACGTCTCGCGCGCCGAGGCCGAGATCATCGCCACACGCCTTTGCGCCGCGCTGCCCGACGCCCCGCCCGACGCCCCGCTGGCTACGGTCACCGCGCCGGCACGGCAGACCATCCGCATTGCCCATCCGGCCTCGCAAGCTCACATCAGTATCGGCCTGCCGATGATCCGGCGCGGCGATGCCGATTTCTTTCCGCTCCTGGTCGGCAACTACGTGCTCGGCGGGGGCGGCTTCGTTTCGCGCCTGATGCAGGAAGTGCGCGAGAAGCGGGGGCTGGCCTACAGCGTCTACAGCTCCTTCTCCCCGCGCAAGCTCGAAGGCCCGTTCCAGATCAGCCTGCAGACCAAACGGAGCCAGGCTGCCGAGGCGCTGCAGGTGGTCTCCGCGACGCTGGCGCAATTCCTCGAACAGGGCCCGTCGATGAGCGAACTCAGGGCGGCGAAACAGAACCTCATCGATGGCCAGGCGCTCGGCCTGGACAGCAACGCCAAGTTACTCCGCACCGTCGCGATGATCGGCTTTTACCAACTGCCGCTCAATTATCTCGATGATTTTCCCGGCCGTGTCGAAGCGGTGACAGCGGGGCAGGTGCGCCTGGCCTTCGCCAGGCATGTCCAGCCGGAGCATCTGGTGACCGCGATCCTGGCGGGTGACTGAGATGGCGCGAGCTCGGACAATGTCCCGAATCCGCATCACCGGTGGGCAATGGCGCAGCCGTCTGGTTGCCGTCGCCGATGCCCGGGGCTTGCGGCCGACGCCGGACCGCGTGCGCGAAACGCTGTTCAACTGGCTGGGCCAGGATCTGACCGGGCAGACCTGTCTGGACCTATTCGCCGGCAGCGGCGTGCTCGGTTTCGAGGCGGCATCGCGCGGCGCCGGCAAAGTTACCCTGGTTGAGCAGGATCAAAACGCATTCGCCACCTTGCGGCAGAATGCGCAACTTTTGGGCGCGGAGCGACTGGAGTTGATCCAGGCGGATGCATTGAAGTTTGCGCAAGTTGCGGCAAGTTCGGCCGCGGATTCTCAAGCAGCGGAGAAGCGGAGAGACCGCTACAATCTGATCTTTCTCGATCCGCCCTATCATCAAGGCTGGCTTATGCGTATCGAAGCTTATCTGTCACAACTGGCTGCCCCCGGCGCGCGCCTGTATGTCGAAGCGGAGCATGCCGTCGCGTCGCTCGGACCATGGGCTAGCGTGCGTGCTGGTCGGGCAGGGCAGGTCTTTTATCAATTACTGGAGCGGCCATGAGCAACGGAATCGCCATTTATCCGGGCACTTTCGATCCGCTGACCCGCGGCCACGAAGATCTTGTACGACGTGCATCCAAACTGTTCAAGCACGTTATCGTCGGCGTCGCCGGCAGTCGGACAAAGAAGCCTTTCTTTACCCTGGACGAGCGGGTGGGCATCGCGCGCGAAATCCTGGCCGGCTACACCAACGTCGAGGTGCATGGTTTCGACATCCTGCTGATGGATTTCATGCGCCAGCATGGGGCCAAGGTGATACTGCGGGGCCTGCGTGCGGTCTCCGATTTCGAATACGAGTTTCAGATGGCCGGAATGAACCGAAACCTCTATCCCGATGTCGAAACAGTATTCCTCACGCCGGGCGAACAATACATGTTTATTTCCGCCACCATGGTGCGCGAGATAGCCAGTCTCGGCGGCAATGTCAGCAAATTCGTGCAGCCGCTGGTCGAGCAGCGGCTGGCGGAAAAATTAACCTCAGAAAAGGAAGCGTCATGGCCCTGATGATCACCGACGAATGCATCAACTGCGACGTGTGCGAGCCGGAGTGCCCGAACAACGCCATTTCGCAAGGGGCGGACACCTATCAGATCGATCCGGACAAATGCACCGAGTGCGTCGGTCACTACGATACCCCGCAGTGCCGGGAGGTTTGTCCGGTGGACTGCATCCCGCTGAATCCCGACCGTGTCGAGAGCAAGGATCAGTTGATGCAGAAGTATCAACACCTGACCGGTAAAGCCTAGTGCCCTGGGTTGTCCCGCGGACAACCCAGGGCACTTGTGCCAGCGAAGCAGGGGCTGAACGCCTCAGCGTTGGCAGCGGGTGCAGTGGAAGGTTGCGCGGTTTGCCTGACGCAGGCTCTTGACGTTGCTGCCGCAGATGCGGCAGGGTTCGCCGGTGCGGCCATAGACGAAATACTGCTGCTGAAAATAGCCGGAACTGCCGTCCGAGTGGACGAAATCGCGCAAGCTGCTGCCTCCCGCGGCGATGGCCGCTTCCAGTGTCTGGCGTATTTCCGGGACGAGGCGCTGGTAGCGCTGCCGCGAGATTTTTCCCGCCGCCGTGCGTGGGTCGATGCCGGCGCGGAACAGACTCTCCGATGCGTAGATGTTGCCGATGCCGACCACCAGATGGCTGTCCATCAGCGCCTGTTTGATCGCCGTGTTCCTGCCCCGCGTTTGCGTGTACAGCCAAAGCGGCGTGAATTCGTCCTCTAGGGGTTCAAGCCCCAGTGTCGAGATCAGCGGATGCCGTGCGGGATCGCCCTCCAGCCACAGCACTGCGCCGAACCGGCGCGGATCGCGCAGGCGCAACAGAGTTTGACCGAATTCGAGGTCGAGATGATCATGCTTTTCCGGCGCCGCACCCGAGGTCAGCAGGCGCAGGCTGCCCGACATGCCCAGATGCATCAGCAGGGTGCCCGTGCCGAAATCCAGGAGCAGGTATTTGCCGCGGCGTGCGATCGACCTCAAGGTGTGCCCGATCAATAAACGCGGCAAGTCGGACGGCAGCGGATAGCGCAGTCGTTGGGTGCGCATGACGACGCCGCTGACGGTGCCGCCGGTCAGGCTGGGCATGATGCCGCGACGGGTGACTTCGACTTCAGGCAGTTCTGGCATGTCCGATTCCAATACGGCCAGTGAGGGCTTAAGGCGCTGGCCTCAATAGGTACCCCGTAGGTACCCAGGCGCTTGCTGCTGGCGGAGAAACTGCCTAACATGGCGCGAACCAAATTCTAATCCAGCCATCCAATCGCCGTGACTTTCCTTTACTTTCCATTGAAGTTGGCCTCGCGCACCCTGATGCGCATGATGCTGGTGCTGTCGCTTTCCGTGCCGCTCGTGGCGGGCGCGCAGTCCGACAATGCCGATGAGGCAACCGGCGCCGATGAGTCCCCCGCTTTCGGGGTCGCCGAGAAGCCGGCAGAGTCGTCGCATATACCCAAGCTGGAACTCACGCCGCAGATCCTCTACCAGGTCCTCCTGGCCGAGATCGCGGGCAGTCGTGGCAACATCCAACTGGCCGCCAGCGCCTATACCGACTTGGCCAAGTCTACGCGAGACCCCCGCGTGGCCAAACGCGCCGCCGAAATTGCGCTCTATTCCAGGCAGCCGGAGATCGCACTGGAGATGTCCCGCCTCTGGGTCGAGATCGATCCCGAGTCGCCGCAGGCGCGCCAGATGCTGGTCGGTCTGCTGCTCGTCGCACATCGGCTGGCCGAGACATCGCCGCACTTGGCCAAGTTGCTCGAACTCGAAGGCGATCAGGTGGGCGCAGGGCTGATGCGCCTCAACCGTCTGCTGGCGCGCTATCCCGACATGAATGCGGTTGCGCGCCTGGTCGATGAGTTGACCCGGCCCTACGAAAGGCTTGCCGAGGCGCATTTCGCCCGTGCCCAGGCCGAGCTCAATGCCAAGGACGATCAACGCGCCCTGGCCGAGATCGAGCGCGCCCAGGCACTCCGGCCGGAATGGGAGCAGGCCGTGTTGTTCAAGGCGCAGACCCAACTGAAGAGCAGCCACGAACAGGCGCTGCTAAGTTTGCGCCGTTTTCTCGACGTGTATCCGAAGGCGCGCGAAGTGCGTCTCGCCTATGCCCGCACCCTGGTCGGCGAGAAGCGCTTCGAGGAGGCGAGACGCGAATACGGCGTCCTGCTCGATGCCAACAAGGACGATCAAGAGGCTATCTACGCGGTGGCCCTGCTGTCGCTGCAACTCAACGATTTCGCTGTCGCCGAGCGTGAATTCAAGCGGCTGCTCGAACTCGGTTTCGGCGACGCCAATATGGCGCGGTTATACCTTGGACAGATCGCCGAGGACGGCAAGCGCATTGACGAGGCCTTGCAATGGTATGGCAAGGTGGCGCCGGGAGCGCAGTACCTGATGGCCCAGGTGCGAGTCGCCACGCTGCTGGCGAAACAGGGCAGGATGGAAGAAGGCCGGAAAGGTCTGCAGCAGGCAGCGGCTGCCAATGCCGGCGAACGGGTGGCGCTGGTAATTGCCGAGGCGCAGTTGCTCAACGATGCCGGCCGCGCCGGCGAGGCCTTCCTGCTCCTCGACGGCAAGCTCACGGAAGAGCCCGAGCAGCCTGACCTGCTCTATGAGTCTGCCCTGCTGGCGGAAAAGATCGGGCGCTTCGATGTGCTCGAACGCAATCTGCGCAAGCTGATCGCGATAAAACCCGATCATGCCCATGCCTACAATGCCCTGGGCTACTCGCTGGCCGATCGCAAGCTGAATTTGGACGAGGCGCAGCAACTGATCGACAAGGCGCTCGCCTTGTCGCCCGGGGACGCCTTCATCATCGACAGCAAGGGATGGTTGCTGTATCGCCGCGGCGACAACGGCGGTGCGGTCGATTACCTGCAAAAGGCCTACAGCCTGAGGCCGGATCCGGAGATTGCGGCGCATCTCGGTGAAGTGCTGTGGGCGCTCGGTCGCCGCGCCGAGGCGGAGAAGACCTGGAATGAAGCCATCCGCGCCAATCCCGGCAACGAAGCGCTGACTGCCGCGATAAAAAAATTCAAACCCTGAGCGGGATGCGCAGCATGTCGCGTCGGCAGTTCGGCAACATGGTTGCCCTGATGATGGCCGCCATGATCGGCGGCTGCGCGCTGCTGCAACCACCCATGAGCGCCGCGACTCCTCGCCCGCCGGGGTCTGCGATCGCTGCCTATACCCTGTCGGGGCGGATCAGTGTGCGCCAAGGTGAAGAGCGCCATAACTCCAATATCGTCTGGGAACACGACGCGGCGCACGATGAAATATTATTGTCGACCCTGCTCGGTCAGGGCATTGCCGAACTCACCCGCGATGCCGTCGGAGCGCGGCTCGCCACCGCCGATCGCCGCGAATTTTCCGCGCCCGACTGGACGGCCCTGTCGAGCCGGGTGTTCGGCTTCGCGCTGCCGCTCTACAGAATGCCGCGCTGGGTCGTGGCCGACGCGCCTGCGGACGCCAAGCGCGACGCCGCCGGCAGGCCGCAGCAATTTTCCGAAGATGGCTGGACGGTGGGCTACCTCGATTACGAAAGCGCGGCTGCCAGTGCCTTGCCGCAACTAATCGAGATCAGACGCGACGACATCGTAATCCGCTTGAAGATCGACGAGTGGCAGATGGTCCGATGACGACTTGGCAAAGCGATTGGCCGGCGCCGGCCAAGATCAACCTGTTTCTGCATGTGGTCGGCAGGCGCGCCGACTCGTATCATCTCTTGCAGACGGTGTTCCGCTTCCTAGATTTCGGCGATACGCTGCAATTTTCGCCGCGAACCGACGGCACCATCGTTCTCGCCACTCCTTTGCCCGGGGTGCCCGCGGAAACCGATCTGACCGTGCGCGCCGCCAGGCTGCTCAAGCAAGCCGCAGGCGTCGGCCAGGGCGTGGAAATCAGACTGACCAAGCGTCTGCCCATGGGCGGCGGCCTGGGCGGCGGCAGTTCGGATGCCGCCACTGTGCTCCTGGCCTTGAACCGGCTTTGGGACGTCAATTTTCCGGTCGCCAGGTTGCAGCGGCTCGGCCTGGAACTCGGCGCCGACCTGCCGATCTTTCTGCATGGCCGCGCCGCCTTCGCCGAAGGCGTAGGCGAGCGTTTTTCCGATGTCGTGCTGCCGCCCGCCTGGTATCTGGTGCTGGTGCCGAAGGTGCAGGTGCCGACCGCGGCGATTTTCGCTGCGCCGGATCTTCACCGCAATACGCCCGTCCTGCAGCCGGCAAAGTGGCGGCCGGGGCAGGGCGGCAACGACCTCGAAGCGGTGGCTTGCCGGCTCTATCCCGAGGTGGGCCGCCACCTCGCCTGGCTGGCGCGGTTTGGCAAGGCGCGCATGAGCGGTTCGGGCGCATGCGTCTTTGCCGAGTTTGCCGAAGAGGCGGAGGCGCGCGCTGCCTTGGCGCAACTGCCGCAGGACATGGAGGGCTTCGTCGCGCGCGGCCTCGACCGTCATCCGCTGCTCGAATTGACATAAGCCGCGAAAAGCCTGAAAATGCCGCCCTTTCGCGGGCACCCCGCTATGTGGGGCGTTCGTCATGTTGGGGAGTCGCCAAGCTGGTTAAGGCACCGGATTTTGATTCCGGCATGCGAAGGTTCGAATCCTTCCTCCCCAGCCAGAATTTCCGTCGGGCAGGCGTTGGGGCAACCCGTGGCTTGTCACCTTGCCGCAGCCGCCGGCATAACGCATTCAAGCGAGACACGCATGGCTTATGACAGCCTGATGGTGTTCACCGGCAACGCCAATCCCAAGCTCGCGGCCGACGTGGTCAAGCGCCTGAGCATCTCGCTTGGCCGCGCCACGGTCGGGCGCTTTTCGGATGGCGAGGTCAATGTCGAGATCCTCGAAAATGTTCGCGGCAAGGACGTCTTCGTCCTGCAATCGACCTGCCAGCCGACCAACGACCACCTGATGGAACTGCTGATCATGGTCGATGCCTTGAAACGCGCCTCGGCCGGGCGGGTCACGGCGGTCATTCCCTACCTGGGCTACGCGCGCCAGGATCGCCGGCCGCGTTCGGCGCGGGTGGCGATCACCGCCAAGGTGGTGGCCAACATGCTCCAGGCGGCGGGTGTCCAGCGCATGCTGACGGTCGATCTGCATGCCGACCAGATCCAGGGTTTCTTCGACATCCCGGTCGATAACATCTATGCGGGTCCCATCTTGCTCGGCGACATCTGGAAACAACGCCACGACGATCTGCTCGTGGTGTCGCCGGACATCGGCGGCGTGGTGCGGGCGAGGGCGCTGGCCAAGCACCTCGAGTCCGACCTGGCGATCATCGACAAGCGCCGCCCCAAGGCGAACGTTTCAGAGGTGATGAACATCATCGGCGAGGTGAATGGGCGCAGTTGCGTGATCATGGACGACATGGTCGACACCGCCGGCACCTTGTGCAAGGCGGCGCAGGCATTGAAGGAGCGCGGCGCGAAGAAGGTCCTGGCTTACTGTACGCATCCGGTGCTGTCCGGTGCCGCCGTGGCCCGGATCGCCGAGTCCGATCTCGACGAACTGGTCGTCACCGACACCATTCCGTTGCGCGAGGAGGCCCGTGCCTGCCCCCGCATCCGCCAGGTATCGATCGGCGGCCTGCTGGCCGAGACGATGCTGCGGATCAGCAACGAGGAATCGGTGTCGTCTCTTTTCATGGAATAGTTTTTTAACCCCTGCCTGGTCGCGGGCAGGTTTTTATTGGAGCAACAAAATGCTAATCGAATTCAACGCGCAAAAGCGCACCCTGCAGGGCACCGGAGCGAGCCGCCGCCTGCGTAGGGCCGGTCGCGTCCCGGGGGTCATCTATGGCGGCGAGCAGCCGGCAGAGGCGATCGAGTTTGACCACAACGAGGTCTTTCACAAGCTGAAGCAGGAGACCTTCCACGCTTCAGTATTGACCATGCTGATCGACGGCGGCCGGCAGAATGTCCTGCTGCGCGATGTGCAAATGCACCCGTTCAAGCGGCAGGTCATGCACCTCGACTTCCAGCGTGTCGACGCCAGCCACAAGATCCACACCAGGGTGCCGTTCCACTTCATCAACGCCGAATTGGCGCCGGGCGTCAAGCTGCAGGGCGGCATCGTTTCGCACGTGATGACCGAACTGGAGGTGAGGTGCCTGCCGGGCGACCTGCCCGAGTTCATCGAGGTCGACCTGCAGGAAGTATCGGCCGGTCACTCGGTGCACCTGTCCGCAGTCGTCATGCCCACGGGCGTCGAACCGGTGGTGCATAAGGGTGAAGACCCGGTGGTGGCCGCGATCACGATACCGCGCGGTGCCGCCGCCGACGAAGCTCCTGCCGCGGATGTACAAGTAGCTGCGCCGGCTCCCGAGAAGAAGTAATTTGCTTCAGGCTCCGCGCCCGCCCCGCCTGATTGTCGGTTTGGGCAATCCCGGGAGCGAATACGCCAAAACCCGGCACAATGCCGGGTTTTGGTTTTGTGAGCGGCTGGCCCGCGAATTGGGTTCCAGTCTGGCGCTGGAATCCCGCTTCCACGGCATGGTCGGACAAATTCGTGGCCATGATCGCACGGACGGCCTCTACCTCCTGCTGCCGCAGAGTTTCATGAACCGTTCGGGCCAGGCAGTGGCGACGCTCGCGCGCTTCTACCGCATCGAAGCGGCCGACATGCTGGTCGTGCATGACGATCTGGATCTGCCGCCGGGCAGCCTGCGCCTCAAGTTCGGCGGCGGTCTCGGCGGCCACAATGGCCTGAAGGACATCACCGCACATCTCGGCACCCAGGATTACTGGCGCCTCCGGATAGGCATCGGCCATCCGGGCGACCGCAACGAGGTCGTGAATTATGTGCTGAAGCCGCCGCGGCGCGAGGAGGCCGAGGCCATCGACGCCGCGCTGGATCGGGCCCTGCTCGCCTGGCCGTGGCTGTCGGCAGGCGACTGGCCGGCGGCGATGCAGAAGTTGAACCAGAAGCCCGCGACTTCCGCACCTGAAGGAAAATCCTGAGTCCTGGGGTGGCATGGCAGCAACAGCCCAAAAAGCCGCGCCAGTGTTTTTCAAGAGATCGGACACCCAAAGCTACGGCGGAGTCTTGTTCGTCGAGCTAAGGCCGTTTTAGACGGCCTGGTGCGCCAGTTTACATCTATATGTCATGCGACAAGAGATGCTCCCAGGCCTGCCTGACTCGGCGCGACGGTTCAGAAAGCGCCGTGGATGGCCGCACGCATTCGCGGCCACAGCAGGTTGACTGCGAGGCCAGTCAGCACGAGTGCGGCGGCAGCGAGTTTCCAGACTGGAAACGATTCGCCCAGCCAGAGTACCGAGGCCCCCATTCCGAAAACGGGAACGAGAAGCGCCATGGGCATGATCGTCGCGGCCGGGTGTCGAGCCAACAGCCAGCCCCATGCCGCGAACCCGAAGAGGGTATTCCCCCATGCCTGCCATACGACGGCGGCCCAGGTCGCCGCATCGGCTTGAGTTATGCCCGTTGAGATCGCATCCCAGCCTTCGGTAAAGAGCGATAACGAAAAGAGCGGCGGTATGGCAAAAGCACTGGACCAGACCACGTAAGCTAGTATGTTGGTTGGTCTACCCTGTTTGGCGGCGACGTTCCCGCCAGCCCATGACAATGCGGCCGTCAGTACCAGCAACAAACCGATGAACGTCGTGGTGCCGTCGGTGTTCAAGACGATGATCGCGATGCCCATAGTCGCAAGCAGCAGGGCGAGCCACTGGAAGGGACGTACCCGTTCATGGCTGATCCACATCGACAGGCCAATGGTAAAGAACACCTGTACCTGGATTACCAGCGAGGCAATGCCGGGCGAGATATGACCCTTCATCGCGACATAGAGCAGCCCGAATTGACCGACCCCGATGAGCAAACCGTATAGCGCAAGGTTTCCAATGGCTACTGCCGGGCGTGGCAGGAAGAACATCGCGGGAACCAGAGCGAAGCTAAAGCGCAAGGCGGCAAACAGGAACGGCGGTAAATGTTCCAGCGCAATCTTGATGATTACGAAATTTGTACCCCAGACGCCGGCGACGGCGAGCGCGAGGAGGAAGTGGCGCAACGGAAGTGGGCTAAGCATGAAATGATTGTCGCATGTGCTTCTCTTGCCCTATCTATAAAGCGGCTCTGCGCAGCCGCTGCCGGCGTCCGTGCCGGAGTCGAAGACGACCGGATGGCCGCCGACTATCTCGGTTCGCATAATACCTTCGGACCGGTATTGTCACTCCATTCGCGTAATGGGACGATGCGTTGGAGTTCGCGCGAATTGCACATAAATGGATGCGAGGACGGGTTAGATGGACTACGTAGTTTCCGCAATCTTAGGTGGAACTTACCGATACCGATATCCCTCTAATCAACGTATATTTTGCTTAAATCAAGTACGAGTCTTACGGTGGCCTGAACGAGGTGGCTACACGAAGCGTGAAATCTATAAGGAAAAGATGCAGTAAAAGTACCTTTCAACGGAATGCGACATAGGAGATCGCCATGACGGAGAAAATCGTACTAG
>CAILCO010000128.1 GCA_903832735.1 uncultured Sterolibacterium sp. | reverse complement strand
CGGAGTAGGTGCTAGTGCCCGTCGCTGTCTGAAAGACAGCCCAGGGCACTTGTGCCACGGAGTAGGTGCTAGTGCCCGTCGCTGTCTGAAAGACAGCCCAGGGCACTTGTGCCACGGAGCAGGTGCTAGTGCCCGTAGTTGTCCGGAGGATAACCCAGGGCATTGCTTGTGCCGCGATGCAGGTGCCAGGGCGAATCTCAGCGCTTCGACGGATGCGCCCGGCGCTATACTGAGGTATCCGCCCGCCGAGTCCTCTTGAGGAGAAGCGTCACATGTCCAAGCACGAATCCATCCGCTGCATCGCGCTGGTCGGCCACGGCGGCGCAGGCAAAACCTCCCTCGCCGAGGCGCTGCTCGCCAGGGCCGGCGCCATCGCAACGCCCGGCAGCGTCGAACGGGGCAATACCGTCTGCGACTTCGATGCGCAGGAGAAGACCGCCGGCCATTCGCTGAATTCCGCCTTGGCGAGCCTGGCCTGGAACGGGGTCACGCTGAATCTCATCGACACGCCGGGCTATCCTGATTTTTCCGGGCCGGCCATCGCCGCATTGGCCGCGGTGGACACCGCGCTGGTGGTCATCAATGCCCAGACGGGTATCGAGGTCGCGACCGAACGGATGATGAAATGGGCCTCAGCGCGCGGCCTGTGCCGGATGATCGTGATCAACAAGATCGATGCCGAGAATGTCGATCTGTCGGCCTTGGTGAATTCTATCCGCGAGCGCTTCGGCAAAAGCTGCATGCTCCTGGAACTGCCGGCGCACGACCGCAAGGACGTGGTCGAGGTACTCGAGCACGATTCCGGCGATGCCGATTTCACTTCGATCGCGTCGGCCCACCGCGCCCTGATCGACCAGATCGTCGAAGAGGACGAGAGCCTGCTCGCCCGCTACCTCGAGGATGGCCGCGACCCCAGCGCCGCGGAATTGCATGCGCCGTTCGAGCAGGCGCTGCGCGCCGGGCACCTGATCCCGATCATGTTCGTGTCGACGCGGACCGGCGCGGGCATGGACGAACTGCTGCACGTGCTGGTGACGCTCGCGCCCAATCCCGCCGAGGGCAACCCGCCGCCGTTCTACAAGGGCGAACCGGAGGAAGCCGCGGAGGCGTTCCGCGCCGTGCCCGATCCGGAACTGCATGTGCTGGCCCATGTCTTCAAGGTCATCGCCGATCCCTACATGGGCAAGGTGGGGGTGTTCCGCGTGCATCAAGGGTCGTTGCGGCGCGACATGCAACTATTCGTCGGTTCCGGCCGTCGTCCGTTCAAGCTTACTCATCTCTACAAGCTCCAGGGCAAGGACTATGTCGAGGTGGATGTCCTGGTCCCGGGCGAACTCGGCGCCGTGGCCAAGGTCGACGAGATCGAGTTCGATGCCGTGCTGCACGACTCCCATGACGAGGACCACATCCATCTCAAGCCGCTCGAGTTTCCTCAGCCGATGCAGGGCCTGGCCGTGGAGACCCAGCGCCGCGGCGACGAGCAGCGGCTGTTCGAGGTGCTGCACAAGCTGGAACTGGAGGACCCCTGCTTCGTTGTCGAACGCCATCCCGGCGGCAACGAAACGGTGATTCGCGGCCTGGGCGAGATGCACCTGCGCGCCAAGCTGGAAAAGATGGCCAGTCAGTACAAACTCGAATTGTCCACTAGCGCGCCGAGCATCCCCTATCGCGAGACGATTACCAAAAGCGCGGCGGCCACCTACCGCCACAAGAAGCAGTCAGGCGGCGCCGGCCAGTTCGGCGAAGTGTCGTTACGCGTAGAACCCCTGCCGCGCGGCGCCGGTTTTGAATTCGTCGATGCGGTCAAGGGCGGCACCATCCCAGGCGTGTTCATCCCGGCGGTGGAAAAGGGCGTGCGTCAGGCGCTCGATGCCGGCGTCATCAGCGGTCAGCCGGTGGTCGATCTGCGCGTCACCGTCCATGACGGCAAGCACCACCCGGTCGACTCCAAGGAAGTCGCCTTCATCAGCGCCGGACGAAAGGCGACGATGAAGGCGATCCGGGAAGCGGCGGCGATCGTGCTCGAACCTATCGTCAACATCGAAGTCACGGCGCTCGATTCGGCGATCGGCGACCTGACCGGCGATTTGCGCTCGCGGCGCGGCCATGTCACCGGCACCAGTTCGGGCAGCCGCGGCCAGGGCTCGACCGTGATCAGCGGTGAAATCCCGCTGGCCGAGCTGGCCGACTACCAGTCTCGCCTGAAGTCGTTGACCGGCGGACACGGCAGCTTCAGCATAGAATTCTCCCGCTACGCGGCTATGCCCGCCGGCTTGCAGCAGAAGCTGGTGGCGCAACACCAGGTGCATGACGAGGACTGAAGCACAGTGCGGGCAAACATTATTTATCGACACGGAGATATTGCATGGATCTGGGAATCAAGGGGCGTAGTGCCCTGGTCTGCGGCGCGAGCAAGGGCCTGGGCCGGGGCTGCGCGCTGGCTCTGGCGCAGGAGGGGGTCGCACTGACCATCGTCGCGCGCGGCGCCGAGGAACTGGAGAAGACGGCTGAGGCGATCAGGGCGGAGACGGGGGTGGTCGTGACCGCGGTGGCCGCCGACATCACCCGGCCTGAAGGCCGTGCCCAGGCCCTGGCCGCGGCCGGGGCCATCGACATCCTGGTAACCAATGCCGGCGGCCCGCCCTCGGGAGATTTCCGGGACTGGGACCGCGATCAGTGGATCGCGGCGCTCGACGCCAACATGCTGACACCGATCGAACTGATCAAGGCCACGGTCGACGGGATGATAGAACGGCGCTTCGGCCGCATCGTCAATATCACCTCAGCCGCGGTGAAGGCGCCGATCGCCGTACTGGGATTGTCGAACGGCGCGCGTTCCGGCCTGACCGGCTTCGTCGCCGGCATCTCGAGGCAGGTCGTGGCGCATAACGTCACGATCAACAATCTGCTGCCCGGGCCGTTCGACACCGACCGGTTGAAGGGTCTGATCGCCGGGGCCGCCAAGGCGACCGGCAAGGACATCGCGACCATCCGACAGGAACGCCTCAAGGTGACGCCTGCCGGACGCTTCGGCGATCCGGCGGAGTTCGGCGCTGCCTGCGCCTATCTTTGCAGCGCACAAGCCGGTTTCGTCACCGGCCTGAACTTCCTGATGGACGGCGGCGCCTACCCCGGTACCTTCTGAACCGCAGCGGACGCGCCCAGGCCCTGCATGAACTGCAGGCGGATTTTCGCCGCGTCGCGTTCGGTCGTGCCCGCCGGTTTCTCGCCGTCGATCCGGGCCGCGATGAACCAGGGGCCGTCGCCGGCCAGCGCGCGATTAACCAGCGTCTCGAAGTGCTCCTCGTCGGACGCCCAGGCGCTGTTCGCCAAGCCCGCGCCCCTGGCGATGGCGACCAGGTCGGTGCCGCTCGAAGTAAGGGTCTTTTGCCCGCCGGTAATCTGGTAGATGCCGTTGTCCCAGACGATGATCGCGAGATTACGCTGACTGGCCGCCGCCACGGTGCCGAGCGCACCCAGTTGCATCAGCAGCGAGCCGTCGCCTTCCAGCGCGAACACCTTGCGCTGCGGCTGCGCCAGCGCCACGCCGAGGGCGATCGGCAACGCCAGTCCCATGCTCCCCAGCATATAGAAGTTCTGCGGCCGCTGGCCGCTGGCCCAGAGATCGAAATTGCAATTGCCGATGCCGGCGATCACCGCCTCTGCCGCACCGAGCTTGGCCACCAGACGCCGGGTCAGGTCCGAGCGGTTCATGATTTTCGCCGCCGCGCGGCTGGCGCTGTCAGCCATGAGAGATGCCATCGAGGTTGTCCTTCTTGGTCAGCAGCGGGGACAGGATCATCGCTGCGGGTGCCTGCGTCCAGAAGGCCTGCTTGACCATGCGGTCAACGACGAATTCGACATCGTCGAGGCGCTGGATCGAGAAGTGCTCGATGCCCAGCGTCTCGAGCACGGGGCGCATGGTCCGGCAGACGATGGCCTGCAGCAACTGAAAATCGCCGAGCGTACCGCGCTCGGAAATCATCATCAGCAAAGGGATTTGGAAGGGGCAGACTAGGGAGGCCAGCGCATTGGTGATTGTCGCGAAGCCGCTGGTCTGCATCAGCACGATGCCGCGCAGGCCGCCGAGGTAGGCGCCGCTGACGATGGCCACCGCCTCCTCTTCGCGCGCCGGACAAATCACGGTGAAATAGGGATCCGCGTGGAGCATGCTGATCAGCGGGGCAAGCACGTTGTCCGGCACGTAAGCGACGAGTCTGACCTCGTTCGCTTTCAATACGCGCAAGACGATTTCGGTCCATGCTTCTGCGCGTTTGTCGGCCGGCATATCGTTTCCCATGCGCTAGATTTTATCCATCAGCAGCGCACTCGCGGCCTCGATCGGGCTGGCCTCGCCGCTGACGATAGCGTCAATCCAGGCAGTGAGCGGCGTCGCGTCATCGGGGCTGGCCTGCGTGAAGGGCTGGAGCAGACGCTGCGTCAACAGGCGCAGCACCTGATCATGGATGCGGCTGCGGCGCTTGGCCAGCAGCCTGCCGCTTTGCTGCGACCAGGCCAGGAACTGGTCTGTCGCGGCGGCGAGTTCGCTGATGCCCTGATTGCCGCGCGCGGCTACGGCGAGTACCGGCGGGCGCCAGGTCGTGGCTTCGTGCCGGGCATCGCCGTGGCGGCGCAGCAGGGCGCGCCCGCCCGGCGTCAGGAGCGGCGGCGGACGCATGCCCGGCGCGTCGGCGTTGTCAAAGGCGTTGACGCCGGGTCGACCCATGTAGGCCACGGCGAGCATGCTCTCGATTTGGTCGCGCGTCGCCGCCGCCTGGGGCAGGTCGGATTTATTGACCGCGTAGAGGTCGCCGATCTCCATGATCCCGGCTTTCTGCGCCTGGACCTGATCGCCCAGGCCGGGGACGGCGACGACCAGCGTGCAGTCGGCGGTGCCGCCGACCTCGATGTCGGATTGTCCTGCGCCCACGGTTTCCAGGAGGATGCGTTCGAAGCCGAAGTGGCTCAACACGGCGACGATGTCGCAGGCGGCCTCGGAGAGGCCGCCGATATGACCGCGCGCTGACATGCTGCGGCAGAACACGTTGGGCAGCGCGCTGCTTTTGTCCATGCGGATGCGGTCGCCGAGCACGGCTCCGCCCGAGAACGGACTCGACGGATCGACCGCGATAATGGCGATGCGCGTGCCGTCCGCGCCCCAGTGAGTCGCCAGGGCATCGACCAGCGTCGACTTGCCCGCCCCCGGCGGTCCGGTGATGCCGAGCACCGTGGCCCAGTGCGACGTCCGGTAGGCCTCGCGGAGAACCGTCTGGTAGCCTTCCGCGCGATTCTCGACGCGGCTGATGGCACGCGACAGTGTCCGGATATCGGCGCGGGGCAAGGCCTCCATCAATCGCAGGCCTCGATCAGGAGCGCGTCGCCCTGGCCGAAGCCGCCGCAGATGGCGGCGACGCCGATGCCGCCGCCGCGACGGCGCAGGCCGTTGATCAGGGTTATCTCAGGTTTCATGGCGGACGGGCGTTAAAGTTCGAGGGCATGTTAATCTGGATTCCATGCTTGCGCATCCGCGCCGTCGCGAGGCCGGGAGCGCCAGGCGAACAGGCGACGAGATCCCCGACCCGCGCAATTTGCCCGTTATCTGCAGCAGGACCACGACCGGTGGCAGCGTGTTATAAAGGCGTCGGGCATCAAGCTGGAATAGTCACGCAATTCGCTGCCGCGAAGTGTGACAATGTGTGACAATGCGGGTTTTCTAACAGATCGCCATGAATGGCGGCAGGAGGATGACAGTGCGAGGTTTCATCAGCAAATACAACAAGGATCATGGCGGCGGCGCCCTGATGTTCGTGCTTGGCCTGGGCGCCATGTTCCAGGGCATGAGCTACAAGGTCGGCAGCTTGAGCCGCATGGGACCGGGATTTTTCCCGATGGCGCTGGGGATACTCCTGGCGCTGATGGGGGCGGCGATCTTCTTCACCGCCCACAAGAACGAGGACGACGCCAAAATCAAGGAAGAGCCGCTGCCGCCCGAGTGGCGCGCCTGGTTTCTGATCGTGCTCAGCCTGGTCGCCTTCATCGTCTTCGGGATCTACGGCGGACTGTTGCCGGCGACCTTCGCCGTGGTGTTCATTTCCGCCATGGCCGACCGCGAGAACACCGTCAAGCAGGCGGTGCTTCTGTCGCTGGCG
>CAILCO010000127.1 GCA_903832735.1 uncultured Sterolibacterium sp. | reverse complement strand
CCAATGTCCCGATGAGCCTTGCCAATTCTCTCGTCCTCATTTTGCATCTCCTGGCTCCAGCGCCCGTGCGCTATGTAGCCAGTATCCACTTCCACAGGCTCGCTAGATGAGCCAGCCACGTTATTCGCTAAATGAGCCAAGAACAAACAAGACGTTTCTTGAAAAACCATCTCGGCGTTTCGCTATATTATTCCCTTAGAGATCGCGTTGAAAAAGAAAAACAACATCTCTATGACAGAAAGAAAGTGTCAGCGATCAAGCAGAAGCTGGCTTCAAGAAATGTCCAGGCCATTGCCGATGACCTGGAATTCATGGAGTTTCTTCACCGTCTCTTTCCACGTATGGAGAGCGGCAGAGACGATTTAGTGAACCTATTTGCCGGCGCCAGAATAACCTTCAATGAAATCTCGGCACACGGCGTGGCGCTTGAAAATGCGCGATTACTGGACATAGGCTGCGGTCGTGGAGAAAATCTATTAGTAGCCAATGAGTATGGGGTGAAGTTTGCATTGGGAATAGACTACAACCCGGAATGCCGTAAAGTCTTTGAAGAGTTCAAAAACGGTCTTCAACCAAGCGAAGTAATAAACACCGATTACTTATCTTGTGATTTATTGAATGCCAATCTTGAGTCCGACAGCTTCGACGTGGTGACTTCGATTGCCAGTTTTGAGCATTTTGACGATCCGGAAGGCGTACTGAATTCTTGCCATAGAGTCCTTAAAAGAAGCGGTGTTTTTTTTGCCAATTTTGACCCGATATTCCCGAGCCCATTTGGTGCGCACAGATTCGGAACGACTGGAATTCCAGATATACAAAACCTCTTTTCGGATCAAACCGTCTTCGCATTTCTAGAAAGCAAGCGGGCGGATAACCTTATTCATCCAAGCAAGAGAACTCCGCTGAGCAATCATGATCCATACGCGGAAATGAACCGATGGACTGTCCGGCAATTCGATCAACAATTCAATCGGCCAGACAAATGGGAAGTCATTTATTATCGAAGACGACATGTTTATGACCACTATTTCATGTCTTGGCTTTTCAGAAATGAACTTGCAAAATATTCCGAGGAAGACCTTTTCACGGCAGGCATTACCGTGTTACTGAGAAAGAAATAGGGCAAACTTTCAAAAATGCCAAGTTCATCATTCATAAGCCGTACTCGAGTCTTGAGTGGTCCATAGAACTCGGACAGGCCAAAGTAGCGGGTAGCGCGTCTTCCCTTTCACCATCACGGAATATCGCGATCACCCGGAGAGGCGACGGATACCCGTTTCATTGGTTGCCAGAACAACGGTTTCTCGATCCAATCGAGAATCGGCTGCCACTGCTCCCAGTCCTTCTCCGCACGCGATGCCGGCAGCTCGAAAATCGTCATACCGTGCGCCGCCGCCTGGACATAGTTCTGGGTGTCGCGCAGAAAGCTCAGCACCGGCAGCCCCTGGGTCTCGAGAAAGCGCTCCAGTTCTTGCGCCGCGCGAGTGCGCGCATCAACGCGCATGCCGACGACAGTAAAAAATGTTTCGTGCTTGCGCACCGACTTCTCTTCCAGCAACATGTCGAGGAAAGTCCTGGTCGCCAGAATATCGAACAGCGAAGGCTGCAGCGGGACGATCACGCGCCGCACCAGTTTCAGTACCTGGGCGAGTTTCTTGCCGTGCAAGCCAGCCGGCGTATCGAGCACGACATGGGTCGTGCCTTTGGGTGGGCGCGCCGGCCGGTCCGGCTGGAGATCCCAACTGCTGATCTGCGGCAGCGAAGGCGGCCGCAACTTCAGCCACTCCCGCGCCGACTGCTGACGGTCGATGTCGCCCAGCATCACCGCGTGACCCTGACGCGCCAGAAGGCCGGCGAGATTGGTCGCCAAGGTGCTCTTGCCCGAGCCTCCCTTGGGGTTGGCGATGAGGAAGGAGTGCATGGATCTCGCCTTACGGCAGCAGCAGCGTCGAACCCGTGGTTTTCCTGGCGCCCAGATCAGTCTGGGCGACGGCGGCATCCTTGAGTGCGTAGGTCTGATTGACTTCGATCCGGACCTTGCCCGACGCCACCACCTCGAACAGTTCATGGGCAGTAGCGAGCAGGTCGGCGCGCAAGGCGGTGTAGGTGCCGATGGTCGGACGGGTGACGAACAGCGAGCCCTTGGGCGCCAGGATGCCCAGATCGAACGGCGGCACCGGTCCGGAAGCGCTACCGAAGCTGACCATCAGCCCGAGTGGCCGCAGGCAGTCGAGCGAAGCCATGAAGGTGTCCTTGCCGATCGAGTCATAGACCACCGGCACGCCGGCGCCGTTGGTCAGCGCCCTGACGCGCTCGGTAAAATTCTCCCGCGTATAGACGATGGCATGGTCGCAACCATGCGCCTGGGCCAATGCCGCCTTTTCCTCGCTGCCGACCGTGCCGATCACCGTGGCCCCCAGCGCCTTGGCCCACTGGCAGAGGATTAGGCCGACTCCGCCGGCGGCGGCGTGAATCAGAATGGTATCGCCAGGCTGCACGCGGTAAGTACGGCGCAGCAGGTATTGCGCGGTCATGCCCTGGAGCATCATCGCCGCGGCGTCGTTGTAGCTTATCGCGTCGGGCAGCTTGACCAGACGGTGGGCCGGGAGGTTGCGCACCTCCGAATAGGCGCCGAGCGGGCCGCCGGCATAAGCGACGCGGTCGCCGGGCTTGATACCGGTCGTAGCAAGCACCTCGCCGCCCACCGCCTCGACCACCCCGGCGCCCTCGATACCGATACCGGAGGGCAGTGGCAGAGGATACATGCCGTTGCGATGGTAGATATCGATGAAGTTGAGACCGACGGCGTGATGCCTGACCCGCGCCTCGCCGGCTTGAAGTTCGGGCAGGGTCAGGACTTCCCAGCGCAGGACTTCCGGACCGCCGGTTTGATGAAAACGAATGGCATGGGATTCGATGGCGCTCATGGGGCGATCTCCGTTCAGACTTTCAGGTGGTTGGCATCGACGACGGATAGAGCGGTCATGTTCACCAGTCGTCGCACCGATGCCGTCGGGGTCATGATATGCACCGTCTTCGCGGCGCCGAGCAGGATGGGGCCGACCGTGATGCCGTCGCCGCTGGTGACTTTCAGCAGGTTGAAGGCGATATTGGCGGCATCGACATTGGGCATGATCAACAGATTGGCTTCGCCCTTCAGTCGGCTCTCGGGATAGGTCCGGCTGCGGATATCCTCGGAAAGCGCGGCATCGCCGTGCATCTCGCCATCGACCTCGAGTTCCGGCGCGCGCGCTTCGATCAGCGCCCGCGCGGCGCGCATCTTCAGCGCCGAGGCTGATTGGATGCTGCCGAAGTTGGAATGCGAGAGCAGCGCCAACTTCGGCACGAAGCCGAAGCGGCGCACTTCCTCGGCCGCCATCAGGGCGATGTCGGCGAGTTCTTCGGCCGTCGGATCCTCATTGACATAGGTGTCGCAGATGAACATCGTGTGTCGCTGCAGCATCAGCAGATTCATCGTCGCGAACTTGGTCGCATGCTCCTCCAGGCCGATGACGTCGGCAATATGCTTGAGATGCCGGGCATGGCGGCCGACAACGCCGCACAACAGCGCATCGACATAGCCCCGCCTGAGCAGCATCGCGCCGATCAGCGTGGCATCCGAGCGCAGCAGTTGTTTCGCGACATCCGGCGGCACGCCCGAGCGCCCCATCAGCCGGTGATATTCGGCCGACAGTTCGAGGTGGCGGTCATCGGCAGCCGGATTGATGACCTCGAAATCCTTACCGGGAACGATGCGCAGGCCGGCCTTCTTGATGCGCATCTCGATCACCTCGGGTCGCCCGATCACCACCGGCCACGCCAGGCCTTCGTCGAGTACCGTCTGCACGGCGCGCAGCACCCGTTCGTCCTCGCCCTCGGCATAGAGGACTCGCGCCCGCGCCTTTTTGGCGGCGGCAAACACCGGCCTCATGACGAAGCCCGAGTGATAGAGGAAGCTGTTCAATTGTTCCCGGTAGACGGCGAAATCGGCGATCGGCCGCGTCGCCACACCTGAGTCCATCGCCGCCTGCGCCACCGCCGGCGCGATCTTGACGATCAGCCTCGGGTCGAAGGGCTTGGGTATCAGGTATTCGCGGCCGAACTTCGGGCTCTCGCCACCGTAGGCCATCGCCACCACGTCCGAGGACTCGGCCTCGGCCAGATCGGCGATGGCATAAACCGCGGCCAATTGCATCTTGTCGGTGATGGTCGAAGCGCCGGCGTCCAGGGCACCGCGAAAGATGAAGGGAAAGCACAGGACGTTATTCACTTGATTCGGATAATCCGAGCGGCCCGTGGCGATCACGGCGTCGGCGCGCACCGCCTTCACCTCGTCGGGCAGGATTTCCGGGGTTGGATTGGCCAGCGCCATGATCAGCGGATTGGGCGCCATTTTTGCCACCATCTCGCCCTTCAGCACGCCGCCTGCGGAAAGGCCGAGAAACACGTCGGCATCGACGATCACCTCGGAGAGGGTGCGGGCGGAAGTGATCTTGGCGTAGCGATCCTTGATCGGATCCATCAGCACGGGGCGGCCCTGATAGACCACGCCTTCGATGTCGGTCACCCAGATGTTCTCGACCTTGACGCCGAGCAGGACGAGCATTTCCAGGCAGGCCAGCGCCGCCGCGCCGGCGCCGCTGGTGACCAACTTCACCTCACTGAGCTTCTTGCCGACCAGCTTCAGGCCGTTCAGCACCGCCGCGCCGACGACGATCGCCGTGCCGTGCTGGTCGTCATGGAATACCGGGATCTTCATCCTGCTGCGCAGTTGCTTCTCGATGTAGAAGCACTCGGGCGCCTTGATGTCCTCGAGGTTGATGCCGCCGAAGGTCGGCTCCATCGCGGCGATCATATCGATCAGCTTGTCTGGGTCGTTCTCCGCGACTTCGATGTCGAAGACATCGATGCCGGCGAACTTCTTGAACAGCACCGCCTTGCCTTCCATCACCGGCTTGGCTGCAAGCGGACCGATGTTGCCCAGGCCGAGCACCGCGCTGCCGTTGGTGACCACGCCGACCAGATTGGCGCGACTGGTGAGCCGGCTGGCCTGGGCCGGATCGGCGACGATGGCGTTGCAGGCGATCGCGACGCCTGGCGTGTAGGCCAGCGCCAGATCGCGCTGGTTGGTCAATCCCTTGGTCGGAACGACGGAGATTTTCCCGGGGGTCGGAAAGCTATGGTATTCGAGCGCTGCAGCGCTGAGATCTTTTTCCATGTCGCACGTCCCAAATGGCAAAGCGGAATGATAACCCTTGGGCGCAATAGCTGCTCTGCCCTGTGGCACAATAGGCCGCTCGGCAAAGGGAAGGTCGGCGCATGAAACGGGTAGTCTTCAATCAGAAGGGCGGGGTCGGCAAAAGCACCATCGCCTGCAATCTGGCGGCGGTGGGCGCCGCGGCCGGCCAACGCACCCTGGTGATCGACCTCGATCCGCAGGCCAACACCAGCCGCTACCTGCTCGGCGAGGCCGCCGACGAACTTGAGCTCTCCGCCACCGAGTTCTTCGACCAGGTGCTCAATTTCAAGCTGCGCCCAAAGGCGACAGAGGATTTCATCGTCGCGACGCCGTACCCCAACCTGTCGCTGCTACCGGCCCATCCCTCGCTCGAGGAATTGCAGGCCAAGCTGGAGTCGCGGCACAAGATCTACAAGTTGAAGGACGCCCTCGACGCGCTCTCCGGCTACGACCAGATCTGGATCGACACCCCACCGGCGATGCACTTCTACACCCTGTCCGCGCTGATCGCCGCCGACGCCTGCCTGATTCCCTTCGACTGCGACGACTTCTCCCGTCGCGCCCTCTATTCGCTGCTTGAGCATGTCGCGGAAATCCGCGCCGACCACAACGAATCGCTCGCCATCGCCGGCATCGTGGTCAACCAGTTCCAGCCGCGCGCCAAGCTGCCTGCCCGCCTGGTCCAGGAACTGCGCGACGAAGGCCTGCCGGTGCTAAACACCATGCTCTCCGCCTCGGTCAAGATCCGCGAGTCGCACCAACTGGCCCGGCCCATGGTCTATCTGGATGCTCAGCACAAGCTCTCCCGGGAATTCACGGCGCTTTACGGCGAACTGGTGAACCCGCGCCGGGCAGCAACCAAGCGCCGCGCCTAGAGCCTTCCTCCCCGCCCCCTGAGCCTCCGCTTTGCCTTGTCGCTCGACAGGCGGCGAGGCGGCTGGCGCACCGTCGTTACGCCGGCGTCAGTTTCGCCACGGCCAGGGCCAGCCACTTCATTCCGGCGTGGCCGAAATTCACCTGAACCCGGGTATCGTTACCTGAACCCTCGGCATCGACGATGACGCCCAGACCAAACTTGCCGTGCTGGACATTCTGGCCGATGGCGAAGCCGCTGTCGCCGGCACGACCCTGACGCAACGCCGGTCTACTCGGCCCGACTGCGCCTGCCCCGGCGGTATAAGCGTTCCTGAGTTTCGGCGTCAGCCATTTCAGGAGCGCCACGGGAATCTCGTCCACGAAACGCGAGGCCACGTTGTAGCGCGTCTGGCCATGCAGCATGCGGGTCTGGGCAAAGGACAGGTAGAGCCGTGCGCGCGCCCGCGTCACCGCGACGTACATCAGGCGGCGTTCCTCTTCCAGGCCCTTTTCTTCGAGGATGGCATTTTCGTGCGGGAATAGACCTTCCTCCAACCCGCTGATGAAGACCACGTTGAACTCCAGGCCCTTCGCCGAATGCACCGTCATCAACTGCACGGCGTCGTCGGAATCGCCGGCCTGATGCTCGCCTGCTTCGAGCGAGGCATGGGCCAGGAAGGCAGCAAGATCGCTCAGCCCTTCCTCGCCGACTTCGCGGCCGCCTTCCTCTGCGACGAAGCTCGCGCTGGCATTGATCAGTTCGTCGAGATTGGCGACGCGATCAGCGCCCTCCTTCTCGTTACGGTAGTGACTGGACAGGCCGGAGAGTTCGATCGCTTGATCGACCATCTCGGGCAAGGGCAGATCCTCGGCTCCCGCTCTCATGTTTTCGATCAGCGCGGCAAAGGCCGAGAGCGAGGCCCCGGCCTTGCCGGAGAGCTCGCGGATCGCCCCATGCAGGCTCAGGCTCCTGGCCTTTGCAAGGTCGGCAAGTTGCTCCAGGGAGCGAGCGCCGATGCCGCGGGTCGGGAAATTGACCACCCGGGAGAAAGCAGTGTCGTCGTCGGGATTGGCGATCAGGCGCAGATAGGCCAGGGCGTGCTTGACTTCGGCCCGCTCGAAGAAGCGCAGGCCACCATACACGCGGTAGGGCAGACCGGCGGAAAACAGGGCATGCTCGAGCACGCGCGACTGGGCGTTGGAACGGTAGAGCAGGGCGATCTCGGCGCGGGCGTGGCCGTCCCGGGAGAGCTCCTTGATTTCCTCGACGATCCAGCGCGCCTCATCGAGGTCGCTCATCGCCTCGAAGACGCGAATCGGCTCGCCACTGCCGGCGTCGGTCCACAGGTTCTTGCCCAGGCGCGCCTCGTTGTGCTTGATGATCGCGTTGGCGGCGTCGAGGATGTTGCCGTGGGAGCGATAGTTCTGCTCCAGCCTGATGACGCGGCCAACTTTATACTCGCGCTCGAAGTCGCGCATATTGCCGACCTCGGCGCCGCGGAAACCGTAGATCGACTGGTCGTCGTCGCCTACCGCAAAAATGCTCGCGCCACCGCCGCCAAGCAGTTTCAGCCAGCGATACTGGAGCACATTGGTGTCCTGAAATTCGTCGACCAGGATGTGGCGGAAGCGCTCCTGGTAGTGGTGGCGCAGGATCTCGTTGCGCGAGAGCAACTCGAAGCTGCGTAGCAGGAGTTCGGCGAAGTCGACCACGCCCTCGCGGTTACATTGCCTCTCGTAGGCTTCGTAGATCTCGATACGCCTTTTCGTGAACTCGTCCCAGGCCTCCACGCTTGAGGCGCGCAGGCCCTGCTCCTTCTGCGCGTTGATGAAATGCTGCAGTTCGCGCGGCGGGAACTTTTCGTCATCGACATCGAGCGACTTGACCAGCCGCTTTATCGCCGAGAGCTGATCGGCCTGATCGAGTATCTGGAACAGTTGCGGCAGGCCTGCCTCCCGGTGATGGGCGCGCAACAGGCGATTGCACAGGCCGTGGAAGGTGCCGATCCACATGCCGCGCAGGTTGATCGGCAGCATGGCGGACAGCCGCGTCAGCATTTCCCTCGCCGCCTTGTTGGTGAAGGTCACGGCCAGGATGCCATGCGGCCCGGCCTGGTTGGTCTGGATCAGCCAGGCGATGCGCGTGGTCAGGACGCGCGTCTTGCCGCTGCCGGCACCCGCAAGGATCAGCGCGTGCTGCTGCGGCAGGGTGACGGCGGCCAACTGTTCGGGATTGAGACCTTGTAGGAGGGGCGACATTTGCGCCGATTATAGCGCCAGCCCTAGCTCCGATTCTGGCACTAACGTAGCGGGGTCGCCGCCAGGCCCAGATCGACGCCGACCCGCCGCGCCATCGCCGAGGCTTCACGCTCGCTAGCCAGCTGGGCCAGCAAAACTTCGTAGTTCCACTGCCCGCGCTCGCCTGCGGCGCGCGGACGGATCTGCGCCGCGTAGCCGGCGGCGCGCGCCTGGTCATAGGCCGCCAAGGCTTCCTTTTCGCTGCCGGCTCTTGCCAGCAGCACCTTCCACTTGCCCCCACGCCGAGTCGCGCCGTCTCCCGCCAGCACCTCCGTCTCCCGCGTCCACAGCGGCCACTGCTCCGGGTCGGCCGGCACCACCGGCAGGATGGCGACACTCTTCGGGGCCACCAGGGAACTCAGGGGCTGTTCCAATCCAATCGTCTCGCCGGCGTGCCTGACCGCTATCCTGCCTGCGATCAGCAGGATCTGGTCGCGCTCCGCATCGGTCTTGGCCCACAGGTCGCTGCCCGTGCTTTCGGCGGCATACGCGGCAGTCAATGCGCCGACGCGGACACTGAGATCGCGACTGCTCCGCGCGGATTGCTGCGCGGCAGGGGTGAAGCGCATCGCGCCGCCCTGCACATCCAGGGCGCCCTTGAACAGGCGTTCCGGGCGCAGGCTGAGACTATAGAAGCCGAGCGCCGCATTCTGGCCGAGTTTGACCGAACTGCCTTCGGCCAGCCTGAGAATGGCGCGTGCGTCCCGTCCGGTGCGAATGCGATCGCCGCTTTTCACTTCCATGCCGACGGCAAGCGGCCGGCTCATGCCGGCCCGATCGAGCCATGCGGGCATCTGCACCGTATCGACCACGGCCTGGGGAACGGCGAAGGTCTGCGTGCAGAACAGGGAAACCAGACCAGCTATGAACTTGCGCATGTTGGCACCTCGATGCGACCCGGCGTCTCGACCTCCGCCGGGTATAATCCGTCTCTTTGCAAAGCCTACCAGAGCATCCCGTCCATGCAGGATAATAACCACGCATATCAGCCGCGCGAGATCGAGCAGGCAGCCCAAGCGCATTGGCAGCATTCCGCGGCATTCCGCGCCGTGGAGGATGCCAAGCTGCCGAAGTACTACTGCCTGTCGATGTTCCCCTACCCTTCGGGCAAGTTGCACATGGGACACGTGCGCAACTATACCATCGGCGACGTACTCTCCCGTTACCACAAGATGCGCGGCTTCAACGTCCTCCAGCCGATGGGCTGGGACGCCTTCGGCCTGCCCGCCGAGAACGCGGCGATGGCCAACAATGTGCCGCCGGCGAAGTGGACCTACGACAACATCGCTTACATGAAGCAGCAGTTGCAGGCGCTGGGCTTCGCCATCGACTGGAAGCGCGAGCTGGCCACCTGCACGCCGCAGTATTACAAATGGAACCAATGGCTATTCCTGCGCATGCTGGAAAATGGCATCGCCTACAAGAAGACCGGCACGGTGAACTGGGACCCGGTCGATCAGACGGTGCTCGCCAACGAGCAGGTGATCGACGGCCGCGGCTGGCGCACCGGCGCCTTGGTGGAAAAGCGCGAGATCCCGATGTACTACCTGGCGATCACGAAATACGCCGACGAACTCCTGGACTCGCTGGACAGCCTGCCGGGCTGGCCCGAGCGGGTCAAGACGATGCAGGCGAACTGGATCGGCAAGTCCTACGGCGTGCGCTTCGCCTTTCCCTACGAACAGGACGGCCGGCAAACGAATCTCTGGGTCTACACCACCCGCGCCGACACCATCATGGGCGTAACCTTCTGCGCCGTCGCTGCCGAGCACCCGCTGGCGACGCAAGCCGCGCAGAAGAATCCGGCGCTCGCCGCCTTCGTCGAGGAATGCAAGCGCGGCTCGGTGATGGAGGCCGACCTCGCGACCATGGAGAAGAAAGGCATGGCGACGGGCATCTTCGTCAAGCATCCGCTCTCCGGCAAGCGGATCGAAGTCTGGGTCGGCAACTACGTCCTGATGGCCTACGGCGAGGGCGCGGTGATGGCGGTTCCGGCGCACGACGAGCGCGACTTCGCCTTCGCCAAGAAATACGGACTGGCCATCGAACCGGTGATAGCCGTGCCGGGCAAGACCTACAGCCTCGATGCCTGGGCCGACTGGTATGCCGACAAGACGCAGGGCGTCTGCGTTAATTCCGGCAAATACGACGGCCTGCCTTTCACCCAGGCGACCGAGACAATCGCCGCAGATCTGTCGGCCCTGGAACTGGGCGACAAACAGGTGACCTACCGCCTGCGCGACTGGGGCGTTTCGCGCCAGCGCTACTGGGGCTGCCCGATTCCGCTGATCCATTGCCCGGACTGCGGCGCCGTCCCGGTGCCGGAAGCGGATCTTCCGGTGGTCCTGCCCGAGGACTGCGTGCCCGACGGTTCGGGCAACCCGCTCAACAAACGCTCGGATTTCGTCGACTGTCTCTGTCCGAAATGCGCCCAACCCGCCAAGCGCGAGACCGACACCCTGGACACCTTCGTCGATTCCTCCTGGTACTACGCGCGCTTTTGCTGCGCCGACAACCAGGATGCGATGGTGGATGCCCGAACCGATCACTGGATGCCCGTCGACCAATACATCGGCGGCATCGAGCACGCCATTCTGCATCTGCTCTACTCGCGCTTCTGGACCAAGGTGATGCGCGACCTGGGGCTGGTTGCCTACGACGAACCCTTTGCCAAGTTGTTGACCCAGGGCATGGTGTTGAACGAGATTTTCTTCAGGAAGCCCGCGGGTGGCGGGCGAGTCGTCTACTACAACCCGGCCGAAGTAACCCTAGTCTTCGACGACAAGGGCAATCGCAGCGGCGCGACGCTGAAGAGCGATGGCTTGCCGGTCGAATCCGGCGGCATCGGGACCATGTCGAAGTCGAAGAACAACGGCGTCGACCCGCAGGCCCTGGTCGACGCCTACGGTGCCGACACCGCGCGCTTCTTCATGATGTTCGCGGCCCCCCCGGAGCAGACTCTCGAATGGTCGGACTCGGGCGTAGAAGGTTCCTTTCGTTTCCTGAAGCGGCTGTGGGCATTCGCCTATGCGGCCAAGGAGAGCGTGCGCAATGCCGGGACGGTGCCGGAAAAATTGGACACGCCATTGGCCAGCATCCGCCGCGAGATCCACCTGAATCTCAAGCAGGCCAACTACGACATCACCAAGCATCAATTCAACACCGTCGCCTCGGCCGCAATGAAAATGTTGAATGCCCTGGAGAAGGCGCCCCGGGAACGCGGCGGCAACGCAGCGGTCATGGCCGAGGGAATCTCCATCCTGCTGCGCCTTCTCTCCCCGATCGCGCCCCACATCTGTCATGCGCTCTGGCGCGAGTTGGGTTTCGGCGACGACATCCTGACAGCGCCGTGGCCCGAGCCCCAGGAAAGCGCGCTGGCCCAGGAGGAAATCGAACTGGTCCTGCAGATCAACGGCAAGCACCGCGGCAGCCTGCTTCTGCCCGCCGGCGCGAGCAGGGAAACCATCGAAGCGGCGGCGCTGGCTTCCGACACGACGCAGAAATACCTGGATGGCCGACCGGCAAAGAAGCTCATCGTCGTTCCCGGCCGCCTGGTCAATGTCGTCGTTTAGGGGAATAGTCTTGCGCCGCAGGATCGCCTTGCTTTCGCTGCTCCTTCTCGCCACCGCCTGCGGCTTTCAACTGCGCGGCGTCTATCCGCTGCCGTTCGACAGCCTGTACATCAGCCTGCCCGAGGAGGCCGAACTGCGCACGCTGCTGAAGCGGGCCATCGTCGCGGGCAGCAGTGCCCGGGTGGTGGACGCGCGGCAGGAAGCCCAGGCGACGCTCCTGGTGCTAAACGACAGTCAGGTCAAAAGCATCCTGAGCATTTCCGCCGCCGGCCAGGCGCAGGAGTATCAACTGGTACGCACCTTCGTCTTCCGCGTGATCGACAAGAGCGGAGCGGACTGGGTACAGCAGAGCCCGATCGTGTTGCGCCGCGACCTCACCTTCAACAACAATCAGGTACTCGCCAAGGAATCTGAGGAAGGCTTGCTCTGGAATGACATCCAGAACGATCTGGTGCGGCAAATCATGCGCCGCCTGGCCGCCGCCAGGCCACCCGCCTAGAAGCCGCGATGCTCCTTCCCGCCGCTACGCTCAAGGCGCATCTGGAAAAACCGCTCGCGCCGCTGTACTTGCTCTACGGCGACGAACCGCTGCTGGTGATCGAGGCGGGCGACGCGATACGCGCCGCGGCAAAAATCCAGGGCTTTGACGAGCGCGAGGTGCTGGTGGCCGGTCCGGGCTTCCGCTGGGAGCAACTCGCCCAGGCCGGCGGCAACCTATCCCTGTTCGGCGGCAACAAGCTGATCGACCTGCGCATCCCCACGGGCAAGCCCGGGCGTGAAGGAGGTGAAGCGCTGGTCCGCCACGCCGAGCAACTCGGCCGCGGCAGTGAGGGTGTGCTCACCTTGATTACCCTGCCGCAACTCGACTGGCAGACCAAGAAGGCGGCCTGGTTCGTCACCCTCAACAAGACCGCCGTGGCCCTGGAATTGAACGCGCCGCCGCTCTCCCGGTTGCCCGCCTGGATCGCGGAGCGCCTGTCGCGCCAGCATCAGTCGGCGACGCCGGAGGCGCTGGAATTTATCGCCGCGCATGTCGAGGGCAATCTCCTGGCCGCCCATCAGGAGATCCAGAAGTTGGCGCTGCTCCATCCCGCAGGCACGCTGAGCCTCGAACAGGTGGGAGCTGCCGTACTCGACGTCGCCCGTTACGATGTGGACAAGCTGCGCGCGGCTCTCCTGGCGGGTGATGCGCCGCGCGCCGCACGGCTCCTGGAAGGCCTGCGCGCCGAGGACACGGCACCGCCCCTGATCCTCTGGGCCCTGGCGCAGGAGGCGCGCACCCTGGCGCAACTGCGCGTGGCGCTCGACCAGGGCGAGAATTTCGATGCTGCCTGTGCCGGCCTGCGCATCTTTGGCGCCCGCCAAGGCCCCTACCGGGCCGCGGCAGAACGCTGCACGACGCCGCTGTTACGCGCCGCGCTGTTGCAGGCGGCGCGTATTGACCGCATGATTAAGGGCCTGGCGCGCGGCGACCTGTGGGATGAATTCCTGCAACTGGTGCTGCGCCTCAGTCCAAGAGCGGCCACCAAATTTGGCAAAGGAGTGGCCAGATGAGTGGCGAAATCTGCGGGCAAAGGAACGCGATGAACATCAAGGATTACATGGAACATGTCGGCAGCAGCGCCCGGGCAGCCTCACGCATCGTGGCGAGAGCATCGACCGCCGCCAAGAATGCCGCGCTTCATGCCATGGCCGGTGAAATCCGCAGCGGCCGCGAGGGGCTGCTGGCGGCCAATCTGCGCGACGTAGAACAAGCCAGGTCAGAGGGCCTGGACGCGGCCATGATCGATCGCCTGACGCTCACGGCCGGCGGGATCGAGACCATGGCGCAGGGGCTGGAACAGGTCGCGGCCCTGCCGGACCCGGTCGGTGACATCTCGGATCTGAAGCGCCGGCCTTCCGGCATCCAGGTCGGCAAGATGCGCGTGCCGCTGGGCGTGGTCGGCATCATCTACGAAGCGCGGCCCAACGTCACGGCGGACGCCGCGGCGCTGTGCCTGAAATCGGGTAACGCCGCAATCCTCAGAGGCGGGCGGGAAGCGCTCGCCTCGAATCAGGCCATCGCCGCCTGCGTGCGCGAAGGCCTGACCATCGCCGGCCTGCCGGAGTCGGCGGTGCAAATCCTCGACACCACCGACCGCGCCGCCGTCGGTTATCTGGTCGCCATGCCGCAGTTCGTCGATGTCATCGTGCCGCGTGGCGGCCGCGGCCTGATCGAGCGCATCGCGGCCGAAGCGCGGGTGCCGGTGATCAAGCATCTCGACGGCATCTGCCATGTCTATATCGACGATGATGCCGATATCGACATGGCCATCAGGATCGCCGACAACGCCAAGACCCAGCGTTACGGCACCTGCAACACTATGGAGACGCTGCTCGTCGCCCAGGCCATCGCTGGCCGCGTGCTGCCGCAACTGGCGAAAATCTACACCGACAAGGGCGTCGAACTGCGCGGCTGCGAACAGGCCAGGGCGCTCATTCCGGAGATGCACGCGGCGTGCGAGGAAGACTGGTCAACCGAATACTTGGCGCCGATTCTCTCGGTGCGTCTGGTCGCCGGGCTCGATGACGCAATCCTCCATATCGCGCGCTACGGATCGCAGCACACCGATGCTATCGTCACGGAGAATTACAGCCACGCGCTGCGCTTCCTGCGCGAAGTCGATTCCAGTTCGGTGATGGTCAATGCGTCGACGCGCTTCGCCGACGGCTTCGAATACGGTCTCGGCGCCGAGATCGGCATTTCCACCGACAAGTTCCACGCGCGCGGACCGGTGGGGCTGGAGGGACTGACCTCACAAAAATGGATAGTCCTAGGAACCGGAGAAACACGCTCATGAAACACTACAAGATAGCCACCATTCCCGGCGACGGCATCGGCAAGGAAGTCATGCCCGAAGGCGTGCGCGTGCTCGATGCCGCCGCAGCCAAGTTCGGCTTCGCCCTCGACTGGGACTGGATAGACTGGGCCAGTTGCGATTACTTCGTGAAGCACGGCGTGATGATGCCGGAGAACTGGTTTGCCCGCATCGCCAAGCACGACGCCGTGTACTTCGGCGCAGTCGGCGACCCCGCCCGGGTGCCCGACCACATCTCGCTGTGGGGTTCGCTGATCCAGTTCCGCCGGCGCTTCGACCTCTACGTGAACCTGCGTCCGGCGCGCCTGATGCCGGGCATGAAGTCGCCGCTAGCGGGGCGAAACGCCGGCGACATCGATATGATGATCGTACGCGAGAACACCGAGGGTGAATATTCCAACGCCGGCGGCCGCCTGTTCGAAGGCACCGAGCGCGAGATGGCGATGCAGGAAACCGTGATGACCCGCCATGGCGTCGACCGCGTGCTCAAGTTCGCCTTCGAACTGGCCGAAAAGAGGAACAAAAAACACCTCACCTCGGCGACCAAGTCAAACGGCATCTCGATCACCATGCCCTACTGGGACGAGCGCGTGAAGGAAATGAGCTTGCACTTCCCGGCAATCAAGGTCGACCAGTTCCACATCGACATTCTCTGCGCGCAGTTCGTCCAGCATCCGGACTGGTTCGATGTCGTGGTCGGCTCCAACCTGTTCGGCGACATACTCTCCGATCTCGGCCCGGCCTGCACCGGCACGATCGGCATCGCACCCTCGGTCAATCTCAACCCGGAGCGCATCTATCCGTCGCTGTTCGAACCGGTGCATGGCTCGGCGCCGGACATCTACGGCAGGAACATCGCCAACCCGCTCGGCATGATCTGGTCGGGGGCGATGATGCTCGACCATCTGGGCCAGGCGGAGGCCGCCGCCGCCGTAGTCCGGGCGATGGAAACGGTGCTGGTCGAAGGCCCGAAGACGCCGGATCTCGGCGGCGCCGCCAAGACCCAAGATGTCGGCCGCGCGGTCGCCGAAGTGATAGCCCATCTTTAGTCCTCAAGGAGAAGATCATGCGGAAACTGCTGCTTGCAAAGCCCTGGGTTGCCCTTCGGCAACTCCGGGCTCTCGCGTTACTCCTGTGTTTGACCGGCGCAGCCCATGCCACCGTCGACATCGCCGGAGTGAAATTCGCGGACAAGGAAAAACTCGGGCAGAGCGAACTCACCCTGAACGGCGCGGGATTGCGCACCAAGCTCGTCTTCAAGGTCTATGCCGTCGGACTCTATCTCGCCGAGAAGAAGACTTCCGCGGCCGACGTGCTGGGGCAGTCCGGGGCGAAGCGCCTGCACATCGTCACCTTGCGCGAACTGTCCGCCAAGCAATTCTCCGATGCGCTGCTGGAAGGCATCCAGAAGAACCATAGCGATGCGGAAACAGAACCGCTCAAGGCACGTATCGAGGAGTTCAAGAATGCCATCCTGGGCTTGAAGACCGCCGCCAAGGGCGATGTCGTCACCATCGACTGGCTGCCTGAAGGCGGCACTCGCCTAAGCGTCAATGGCAAGCAGCAGGGGCGGGACATTGCCGGCGATGACTTCTATCGCGCCCTGCTGAAGATTTGGCTGGGAGCCAAGCCGGCCCAGGACGATCTCAAGGAAGCATTGCTCGGCAAGTAGCATAGTCATTGCCCATGGGGACGAGTTCTTGATATCCTGCACGTCTTAGATGCCTGCCAGGCACCATCAAAACTTCCCGAGGTCTTCATGAATCCATCGCACAAACTCGCCTTCCTGGTCGTTGCCTGCTCGCTTGCCGGCCTGTCCGGCGCCGCTGACATCAAGATCGGCGTGGCCGAAGCGCTGTCGGGCGGGGCTGCCCAGTATGGCGTCGCAATCCGTAACGGCTTCCAGGTTGCCGTCGAGGAACTCAACACCAAGGGCGGGGTCAATGGCAACAAGATCCAACTGGTCATCGAGGACGAACAGGGCAAGAAAGAAGAAGCCATCAACGTCTTCAAGAAGCTGATCTTCCAGGACAAGGTGTTGATGATCTTCGGCCCGACCTTATCCAACTCGATGTTTGCTGCCGGTCCCGTGGCCAATGCCGCAAAGACCGTAGCTTTCGGAACTTCGAACACGGCCAACGGCATCACCGACATGGGCCCTTATCTCTTCCGCAACTCGGTCATGGAATCCGATGTGCTGCCTGTCACCGTCGCGACTGCCGCCAAGCACTACGGCATCAAGAAAGTAGCGGTGATCTACGGCAACGACGATGCCTTCACCAAGAGCGGTTACGACGTCTTCAAGAAAGTGCTGGAGGACCAGAAAATTCCCGTGACGACCACCGAAACCTACGTCAAGGGCGACGTGGACTTCAAGGCCCAACTGACCAAGATCAAGGTCACTGCGCCGGATGCAGTGGTCTGTTCCTGCCTCGCCGAGGAAGCTGCAAACATCATGTTGCAGGCCCGCTCGCTGGGCATCAAGGCACCTTTCATCGGCGGCAACGGTTTCAACTCGACCAAACTGTTTGAGATCTCCAAGCTCGCTGGCGAAGGTACCTTCGTTGGCAGTCCTTGGGCCAACACCAACCCGGCAGCGGTGAACAAGAATTTCGTTGCCGCCTACAAGCAGAAGTACAACGCCGAACCAAACCAGTTCTCGGCGCAGGCCTATGATGCCCTGCACATTGTTGCCGTGGCCCTGAAAGGCATCAAGCTCTCCGGCAATCTCGATGCCGACCGTCAGGCCATCCGCGATGCGTTGCCGGCAGTCAGCTTCACCGGTGTCACCGGCCCATTCAGATTCCGTCAGGTCAAGACCCGTGACGGTAAGGCCGGCGGCTTCGACGCCGAGCAGAAACCTTTCATCTATGTCGTCCAGGGCGGCAAGTTCACGCTCTATACCGGCAAGTAATCCGCAAGTCCGCCGGTGACGCCGCAACCGCAGCCGCGCTTGCGGCGTTGTTAATATGAAGCAACATCATGTTTGAACAACAACTGCTCAATGCCCTGACCCTGGGCAGCGTCTATGCGCTGTTCGCGCTCGGCTTCACGCTGGTATTCGGCGTCCTGGCGGTGATCAACCTCTCTCATGGCGCCGTGTTCATGGTCGGCAGTTATGCCGCATTATTGGTCGTCACCCGATTCGAGGCGCCGCTCTGGCTCGGACTCATCGCTGCAACCCTGATCAGCGGCCTGCTCGGTCTGGCGATCGACGTGCTGATTCTCAAGCCTTTACGGGCGCGTGGTGCGCCGCATCTGATCCCGATGATCGCTACCATCGGCGTCGCCATCATCCTGACCAGCGGCGCCCAGGGCTTGTTCGGCGCCGAGATGCAACGCTTTCCTGAAGACGTGCTGCCGGCTGGTGAACTTGTCATCGGGGAAGTGCACGTCAGAGTTCTCGAAATCGCCATCGTCGCCATCGCCTTCGCGCTAATGGCAGTGCTGTTCCTCACCATCAGGCGTAGCCAACTGGGCAGGGCACTGCGCGCCATTGCAGAATCGCCTAAAGCGGCCTACCTGCTCGGCATCAACGTTGAAGGTCTATTTCACTTCACCTCCTTCGCCGCGGCTGCCCTGGGCGGCATTGCCGGCGTCCTGATCGGACTCAATTTCAATGCCATCACACCGTTCATGGGCCAACCCATCCTGCACAAAGGTATCGCCGTGATCATTCTCGGCGGCATGGGCGATATTCGCGGCGCCCTGATCGGCGGACTGTTCCTAGGCGCAGCCGAGGTCTTCAGCAAGGGCTACCTGTCGAGCCAGATGGGTGATGCCGTCGCCTTCGGCCTGCTCTTCCTGATCCTGCTGGTGCGGCCTTCAGGGCTGTTCGGCCGTGTGCTGGAAAGAAAAGCCTGACCATGACGCCCTTTCCCCCAGCCCCTTTTAGTTTCGGCGTAACGCCTGCTTCGCAGGGGTTAGCCTGCTCTGAAACGACGAGTCGTTTTCCAAGGAAAGGGGTGACTGAAGTTCAGCCGCTCCGCGGCTTCCGTGCTCTTGGCTGCACGCCCCCTTGGGGCGGCCCGGCGGAGGCGTGCTGATCATGACGACCTTTCCCCCAGCCCCTTTCCCAAGGAAAGGGGTGACCGTAGTTCAGCCGCTCCGCGGCTTCCGTGCTCTTGGCTGCACGCCCCCTTGGGGCGGCCCGGCGGAGGCGTGCTAATCATGACGACCT
>CAILCO010000126.1 GCA_903832735.1 uncultured Sterolibacterium sp. | reverse complement strand
CCGAGCGCGTCTCGCATCTTCTGCGCGCCCAGTTCGGCTCGTCGCTCGATTGGTCAGCTCCACCCGTTCCGCTTTCGTCAATTTAATCGTGCTTTTCATAGCCACGATTTTACTACTACTTTAGTTGTTACACGCCACTAGCCTCGGTTACACCCGAGAAGAGCTCTTGAGCATGACTGTGTTAGACATCGAGACCGAGTTTGACTTGGCATGCCTACAAGCCATATGGCGCGAGGTTCCGCCTAGCGGGGGGCATACCGTTCAGAGCAATCAGCGTAGCAAGGACGGCGTCGTGTCACCTGTCGAGGTGCAGCTTGGGCGTTTTGAAAAGAACGGAGAGTCCCTATTTATCGCCCTGGTTCGCGACGTCACCTACCGCAGGCAGACCGAAGCGAATCTTAAGGCGGCGATGGAAGAAGCCAGGAAGGCCAACAACGACAAGTCGCGCTTCCTGGCAGCGGCTAGTCATGACCTTCGCCAGCCGCTCCTGGCGCTATCGCTCTATGTCAGCCTGATCAAGGAAAACGCTACGCCGGACGGTGCCGACTTGAAGGTCAAATTGCAGAGCTGCGTGGCCAACCTGAGCGAATTGCTCAACGACCTGCTCGATGTCAGCAAACTCGATGCCGGCGTAGTCAAGCCGGAACCGACCGACATCGACGTCGACGCGCTGCTCGCCGGCATTGCCGCCGTTCATTCTGCCGAAGCCGAATTGAAGGGCTTGGACTTGCATGTGCATTACAGCGGCGGCGCAGTAGTGCGCACCGACCACCGGCTGATCCAGCAGATCCTGAACAACCTGGTCGCCAACGCCATCCGTTACACCGCGCAAGGCGGGGTGCTGATCGCCTTCCGCCACCATCGGGGCAAATGTTGGGTGGAGGTCTGGGACACCGGCATCGGCTTTGCCGAAGACCAGACCGGGATCATCTTCGAAGAGTTCCGGCAGCTTGGCGACGACGCGCGCAACCGCGGCAGCGGCCTGGGCCTGTCCATCGTGGCCAAGGCAGCCGCCCTGCTCAATCTGGAGATCCGCGTGCGCTCGCGGCCTGGACGTGGCTCGATGTTCGCCGTGGAACTGCCGCCCGGCCGGTCGCCGGTTATAACGCTGCCGACAACTTCCCTGACGGCCACCAGGCCGCTCAGGATTGCCCTGGTCGAGGACAACGCAATGGCCCTGGAAGCCCTGGTCATGGCGCTGGAACATTCCCGCCATGCGGTGGTCTGGGCCAAGAACGGCAGAGAACTGATCGACAGGCTGGGACAGCAGGCACCTGACCTGGTCATTTCGGATTACCGCCTGGCCGTAGGCGAAACTGGATTCGACGTGATTGCCGAGGTGAGAAGTCTCTTTACCAATCACCTGCCGGCGATCCTGATCACCGGCGACACCGATCCGGCCGTTGTTCGCAGCATGGCCGACCGGGGCATCACGCTGCTCTATAAACCGCTGGATATGGAAGCACTGCAATCGGCGATTGCCGATATAGTTGAGCGCAGAGCGGCATAAATCTCGGCACTGTTGCGATCCTCTCCTAATTGGTTCGTACCCGATCACGGAGCCAACAGACTTATTTCGGATGTCAGCTGCGCCAACTGCGCCGCTCAGTTAAACGGCTAAGCACCTGCAATTTATTGCGACCGCGGGTATCAATATTTCTTTGGCACCCTAGATGGCACCCTAAACCAAAAATCCAAGAAAAAGGGCTTCGGCCTAGTGGCAGAAACCCTTGATTTATTTGGTCGGGACGGAGTGATTCGAACACTCGACCCCTTGCACCCCATGCAAGTGCGCTACCAGGCTGCGCTACGCCCCGACTGAAAGAAATTATACCAGATCGCGCCGCCAGAATCGGCTTCAGGCGTGGAGGAATTCGATGATGCTGGCCAATTCGGCACGCAGCGAAAATGACCGCGCGTCGGATGCCATCGGAATTTCCTGCACCTCGGCTGGCGCGACCCGGGCGTTGGGTTCGTCGAGGCGGTTACGTGCGCCGCTGATGGTGAAGCCTTCATGGTAGAGAAGTTCGCGGATGCGACGTACCAGCAGCACTTCGTGATGCTGGTAATAGCGCCTGTTACCGCGCCGCTTGACCGGCTTCAATTGCGTGAATTCCTGCTCCCAGTAGCGCAGCACATGCGGCTTGACGCCGCACAGTTCGCTCACCTCGCCGATGGTGAAGTAGCGCTTCGCCGGAATCGGCGGCAGCAGTTCCTTATGGTTTGAGGTTGCCATGCTTGACGCTCTCGACAGCGACCTTCAATTTCTGGCTGGCATGGAAGGTGACTACCCGTCTTGCGGTGATCGGAATCTCTTCCCCGGTCTTGGGATTGCGCCCGGGCCGCTGCGGCTTGTCACGCAACTGGAAATTGCCGAAACCGGAGAGCTTGACGCTATCGCCAGTCTCCAGCGCACCTCTGATTTCTTCGAAAAAACTTTCGACCATGTCCTTGGCCTCACGCTTGTTCAGGCCGACTTTTTCAAACAACAGGTCGGCGAGTTCCGCCTTGGTCAGTGTCATGCATGTTCCCCGATATTCTTGCTATGCTCGAACAGTCGCGCCGAATTCCTGCTGCGCCACGGCGATCAATTTCCCGATCACCGCATCGGCTTCACTGTCTGCTAAAGTCTTTTCAGTATCTTGCATAACTATCCGAAATGCAAGGCTTTTTTTGTTTTCGGCAATGCCCTTGCCGTGATATACGTCGAACAGTTCCAGACCACGCACGATGGCCGGAGCGACGGCGCGCATGGCATCCTGCAGACCCTGCAGGGGCTGGTCGATCGCCACCACGAGGGCCAGATCGCGCACCACCGTTGGGAAGCGCGAGACCTCGGTCATGCGCGGCAACGGCTGGCTGATCAGCGCCTCGAGTTCGATCTCGAAGACCATCGGTGCGGCGTTGCCGAGAGCCGCTAGTTCGTATTTCTGCACCCACCGCGGATGCACTTCGCCGATAACGCCGACGGCCTTGCCATCCAGCAATACGTTGGCCGATCGGCCGGGATGCAGCGCCGGATGCACGATCTTCTCGAAGCGCAGCAGCCGGGGTGCGAAGAGTGCTTCGAGGTCGCACTTGGCATCGTAGAAGTCGACGTTGCGCGATGACTCGCCCCATTGCTCCGGCTCCGCCGGGCCGGCGCACAGGGCGGCCAGGCGCAGCGGCTGGGCGTATCCGGCCACCGGTGCAGCTCCCTCGTCGCGCAGGAAGCAGCGGCCGATCTCGAATACACGCACGCGCCTTTCACGGCGCTTCAGGTTGAAGACCAGCGAGCCGATCAGGCTACCGATCAGGCTGCTGCGCATCACCCCCATCTGGCTGGCGATCGGATTGCTAAGCACGATAGGCGAGGGATTGGCGCAGAAATCGGTTTCCCAGGCGGCGTCGACGAAACTGTAATTGACCACTTCCTGATAGTCGCGCTCGGCCACAAGTTGGCGCACTTGCATGGCGCTGCGCCTTTCCTCGGGCAGCGGGCGCATGGCGAGTTGGCCCTCGGGTACGGGCGAGGGAATGTTGTCGTAGCCGTGAAGACGTGCGATCTCCTCGATCAGATCTTCCTCGATCTCGATGTCGAAACGGTGGGGCGGCGGCGAAACGATGAAGTCATCGCCTTCCTGCTGCAAGGGGAAGCCCAGCCCGAGAAGGAGCTTTTCGATCTGCGCCGGGGCCAGCAGGATGCCCAGCACTTTCGCGGCTCTGGCACTCCGCAGGCGCACCGGCCGACGCAGCGGCAGATCGGCTTCGGAGACAGCTTCGATCACCGGCCCGGGAGTGCCGCCGCAGATATCGAGGATCAGTTGCGTGGCACGCTCGATCGCCGCGCGTTGCAAGGTGAAATCGACGCCGCGCTCATAGCGGTAGGAAGCGTCCGAGGAAAAGCCCAGTGCGCGCGCCTTGCCGGCCACCGCGACAGGCGAGAAGAAGGCGCTTTCGAGAAACAGCTCGCGGGTGTCTTCAGTGATGCCTGACTCCTCGCCGCCCATGATGCCGGCCAGCGCCAGCGCACGACCGCCGGGTTGAGCACACTCGTCGGCGATCAGCGCGGTGTCGGCGGAGGGCGTGACGACTGCGCCAGACAACAGCGTGAGTCGCTCGCCGGGATTCGGGTAGCGCACGTGGATGGCGCCCACCAGTTTGGCGTTGTCGAAGGCGTGGAGCGGTTGCCCCAGTTCGAGCATGACGTAGTTAGTAACATCGACCAGGGCGCTGATCGAGCGGATGCCGCTTCTCTCCAGGCGCCGCTTGATCCATTCGGGCGACGGCGCACGGGCATCGACGCCGCTGACGATCCGGCCGCAGTAACGCGGACAGGCGGCGGAGGCGTCGAGTACGATGGAACGTTTCTGATCATGCGCCGCAGGGACCGGCTTGATCTCCGGCAGGCATAGCGGTGCGCCGGTGAGCGCCGAGACTTCGCGGGCTATGCCGGTAAGCGACAGGCAGTCGGCACGATTGGGCGTGAGCTTGAGCGTGAGGAGCGTGTCGTCGAGCAGCAGATGCTCGCGGATGTCCTGCCCCACCAGCGCATCGGCCGAGAGGGCGAGCAAACCGCCGTGATCTTCCGAGAGCCCGAGTTCGCGCGCGGAACAAAGCATGCCGAAGGATTCGACGCCGCGCACCTTGGCCTTCTTGATGCTCATGCCGGGGAGTTCCGCGCCGACCAGGGCGCAGGGGACCAGCATGCCGGGGGCAACATTGGGCGCGCCGCAGACTATCTGCAGGGGCCCATCGACACTCGCCTGGCCCGCGTCCACCCGGCAGAGCTTGAGTTTGTCGGCGTCGGGATGTTTTTCAGTCGACAGCACGCGAGCCACAACGACGCGGGAGAAGTCCGGCGCGGCGGCGCGCATCTCCTCGACCTCGAGCCCGGCCATGGTCAGAAGATGAGCCAGTTCCCCGCTATCCAGTGGCGGGTTGACCAAGCTACGTAACCAGTGTTCGGAGAACTGCATGATTATTTAAACTGCGAAAGGAAGCGCAAGTCGCCGTCGTAGAACAGGCGCAGATCGTCGATGCCATAGCGCAGCATGGTCAGGCGATCCGGGCCCATGCCGAAGGCGAAGCCGGTGTAGCGTTCGGGATCGATGCCGCCGTTGGCCAGGACATTCGGGTGCACCATGCCGCAGCCGCCGATCTCCAGCCAACGGCCTTCCATAGGACCGCTCATGAAGGCGACGTCGATTTCGGCGGAAGGTTCGGTGAACGGGAAGAAGGAGGGACGGAAGCGCGTCTTGAGGTCGTCGCTTTCGAAGAAGCGGCGCAGGAAATCCGCCGCCACGCCCTTCAGGTCGGCGAAGCTGACATTCTCACCGACCATCAGGCCTTCGACCTGATGAAACATCGGCGAATGGGTGGCGTCGGAATCGACGCGATAAACACGTCCCGGGGCGATGATGCGGATCTCGGGCATCTGCTCGAGATGGCCGTACTGTGCCACATGCGCCTGCATGTAGCGAATCTGCACCGGGCTGGTATGGGTGCGCAGCAGTACGCCGGGCGCATTCACGCCCGGCGAGCTTTCGAGGTAGAAGGTATCGTGCATTGAACGCGCCGGATGATTCTCGGGCGTGTTGAGCGAAGTGAAGTTGTACCAGTCGGTCTCGATCTCGGGACCGTCGGCGACTTCGAAACCGATCGAGCGGAACAGTTGCTCGATGCGCGCAAGCGTCCTGATCGCCGGATGCAATCCGCCGCGGCCGCGGCCCCGCCCAGGCAGAGTCACGTCGAGTGCCTCTGCGGCAAGTTGGGCATCGAGTGCAACGCGCTTGATCAGTTCGCGCCGCTCGAACAGCGCCGCCTCGATCCGGTCCTTGGCCTGGTTGATCGCGGCGCCCTGGCTGCGGCGTTGGTCGGCAGGCAGTTTGCCCAGGCCCTTGAGCAATTCGGTCAGGGCGCCGCTCTTGCCGAGGAAACGCGCCTTCGCCTGTTCGAGTTGCGCCGCATCATTGATGCGAGCAAACTCGGCCGAGGCTACAGCGACCAACTCGACCAATTGGGCGAATTGGTCGAGTTGGTCGAGTTGTTCGATATGCTCGCTATCTTGCATAAGAATTCGTGCGCACCAGGCGCTCAGCGCGCAAAAAAAGGAGGCATGGCCTCCTCTTCTTGCACCGGCAGGTTTTAGGCAGCCAGCTGGAGCTTGGCCTGGTTCGCGATCGCCGCGAAGGCAGGCTTGTCGAACACCGCCAGATCGGCCAGGACCTTGCGGTCGACCTCGATGGCTGCCTTCTTGAGACCGTTCATCAGCGCGCTGTAGTTCATCCCCAGTTCGCGGGCTGCGGCATTGATCCGGACGATCCACAGGGCACGGAACTGGCGCTTCTTCTGGCGGCGGTCGCGGTAGGCATACTGCCCGGCCTTCATCACCGCTTCCTTGGCGATGCGGTAGACGTTCTTGCGCCGACCGCGATAGCCCTTGGCCTGAACCAGAATCTTCTTGTGGCGCGCGCGCGCCGTTACTCCACGTTTAACTCTAGACATGTCGGCTTCTCCTTACGCGTAGGGCATCATCGAGCGGACGGATTTCACGTCAGCCGCGACCACAGCCGTCGTCCCGCGCAACTGGCGTTTCGACTTGGTGGTCTTCTTGGTCAGAATGTGGCGCTTGAACGCGGATGCGCGTTTGATGCTGCCGCCCGGGCGTACCTTGAAGCGCTTTTTGGCGCCGCTTTTGGTCTTCATCTTCGGCATCGAAGATCTCCTTTTTAACATGGCACCAGGTGACCTTCATACCGAAGGTGCTTGTAAAACCCGCTAGCCACTTATGTCGCTTACCCCTTTAAGGCAAACGGTCCTGCACTTACACTGACACTTCGCCTACACCTTCACCTGCTTCTTCGAAGGCGCCATCACCATCACCAACTGGCGGCCTTCCATTTTCGGGAACTGCTCGACTATTCCGAATTCCATCAGATCGGCCTTCACACGTTCCAGGAGCCTGATACCGAACTCCTGGTGGGCCATCTCGCGCCCTCTGAAACGCAGCGTCACCTTGGTCTTGTCGCCTTCCTGCAGGAAGCGGGTCAGGTTACGCAGCTTGATCTGGTAATCGCCCTCGTCCGTTCCCGGCCTGAACTTCACTTCCTTGACCTGGATCTGCTTCTGCTTCTGCCTGGCATCGTGTGCGCGCTTGGCTTCCTGGTACTTGAACTTGCCGATGTCCATGATGCGACAGACCGGCGGCTGCGCCAGGGGCGCTATCTCGACCAGATCAACACCGACTTCTTCCGCCATCTCCAGCGCCGCGCGCAAAGTCACGATGCCGACCTGTTCGCCTTCGAGTCCGACCAGACGGACCTCGGGGGCGGTTATTTCGTTGTTGACGCGCTGCGTCTTTTCCTGGGCGATGTTCGGTTCTCCAATTAATCAAAAATCAGGTCGCGCGGTCCATTTAGTAAACACACTAAACCCTGGCACTGCGCTCCGACAGCAAACGCTCGATCAGCACTTCGGGGGACATCTGCCCGAGATCTCGATTGCCCCGGGCACGCACGGCGACCATCCCTTCGGCCTTTTCCTTATCGCCGATGACGATCAGGTAAGGCCGTTTCAACAGGCTATGTTCGCGTATTTTATAGTTAATCTTCTCGCCGCGCAAATCGGATTCGACGCGCAAGCCATGAGCCGTGAGCTTTTCGGCCACCGCCTTGGCGTAATCGCTCTGACTCTCGGAGATGTTCATGACCACCGCCTGCACCGGCGAGAGCCACAACGGGAAGGCGCCAGCATGGTGTTCGATGAGGATGCCGATGAAACGTTCGAGTGAACCGAGCACCGCACGATGCAGCATCACCGGGGTGTGGCGGGCGTTGTCCTCGCCGACATATTCGGCGCCGAGACGGCCCGGCAGGGCGAAATCGAGCTGCAACGTGCCGCATTGCCAGACCCGGCCCAAGCAGTCCTTGAGCGAGAATTCAATCTTCGGTCCGTAGAAGGCGCCCTCTCCCGGCTGCAGATCGAAGGCCAGCGCCTTGGCAGTCAGGGACTGCGCCAGCGCCGCTTCGGCCTTGTCCCAGGCTTCGTCGGAGCCGATGCGCTTCGCCGGACGGGTCGACAGCTTGACCTGGATGTCGGTGAAGCCGAAGTCGGCATAGACCAAGCGCAACAGGTCGATGAAGGCGGCAGCCTCATCCTGTACCTGATTCTCGGCGCAGAAGATATGGGCGTCGTCCTGCACGAAGCCGCGCACCCGCATGATGCCGTGCAGCGCGCCTGAAGGCTCATTGCGATGGCAGGAACCGAATTCAGCCAGGCGTAGGGGCAATTCTCGATAGCTCTTGATGCCTTGGTTGAAAATCTGGATATGGCCGGGACAATTCATCGGCTTCACCGCATATTCTCGGTTCTCCGAAGAGGTCGTGAACATGTGCTCGTGATAATTTTCCCAGTGGCCCGACTTCTCCCAGAGCACGCGGTCCATGACCTGCGGCGTCTTCACCTCCTTGTAGCCGCGACTGCCGAGCAGGTCGCGCATGTATTGTTCGATCTCCTGCCAGAGGGTCCAGCCATGCGGGTGCCAGAACACCATGCCCGGGGACTCTTCCTGCAGGTGGAAGAGATCGAGTTGCCGGCCCAGCTTGCGGTGGTCGCGCTTCTCCGCTTCGTCGAGCATGTGCAGATAGGCGTCCTGTTCTTCCTTCTTCGCCCAGGCCGTGCCGTAGATGCGCTGCAGTTGGGCGTTCTTGGGATCGCCGCGCCAGTAGGCGCCGGCCACCTTCATCAGCTTGAAGACCTTGAGTTTGCCGGTTGAGGGCACATGCGGACCACGGCAGAGATCGACGAAGTCTCCTTCGCGGTAAAGCGAAACTTCCTGATCAACCGGAATCGCCGCAATCAGTTCGGCCTTGTAATGTTCGCCGATGGACTCGAAGAATGCTATGGCACGATCGCGCGGCATAACCTCGCGCGTGACGGGGAAATCACGTTTGGCGAGATCCGCCATGCGCGCTTCGATGGCGCGGAGATCCTCGGGGGTGAACGGTCGCTTGTAGGCGAAGTCGTAATAGAAGCCATTGTCGATCACCGGGCCGATAGTCACCTGCGCTTCCGGGAACAAGTCCTTGACGGCGTAGGCCAGCAAGTGGGCGGTGGAATGGCGGATGACCTCGACGCCTTCTGCATCCTTGTCGGTGACGATGGCAAGCCGGGCGTCGCACGCTATCAGTTGCGAAGTATCGACCAGCTTGCCGTCCAGCCTGCCGGCAAGGGCAGCCTTGGCAAGACCGGGGCCGATTGAGGCGGCGACCTCCGCTACCGTCACCGGCTCGGGATATTCGCGTTGGGAACCATCGGGCAAGGTGATGACCGGCATGATCAATTCCTTAAAACACTACGACGAAAAGCACGACAGGGCGCCGAAACTGGCGCCCTGTCGTCTTCAGTTTGGTAGGCGCGAATGGACTCGAACCATCGACCCCCACCATGTCAAGGTGGTGCTCTAACCAGCTGAGCTACGCGCCTGAAGGACGCGAATTGTAACTGAAACCTGCGACATGTTCAAAGTCTTTTACTCAACGGCTGACCAGGGCCTGTCTGATCTGCTCCAGCGTCGAGACATCGTCGATGGTCGTGAGATCGCCCGGATCGCGACCTTCCGCCAGTGCCTGGATGGAACGGCGCAGCATCTTGCCAGAACGCGTCTTGGGCAGACCCGCGATGAAATGCACGCGAGCCGGACGGGCGATGGCGCCGAGCAGGCTGTCCACCTTGGCCATGACCTCCTTTTCCAAGCTCTGTCGCGCCTCCACGGTTGCCGCCGACGAGGCATCCTTGAGCACGGCGAATGCCATCGGCACCTGACCCTTGAGTTGATCGGCCACTCCGACCACCGCGACCTCGGCGATCGCCGGATGGGCCTGCACCGCCTCCTCGATCTCGCGCGTCCCAAGCCGGTGACCGGCAACGTTGATGACGTCGTCGGTACGCCCGAGTATGAAGTAATAACCGTCCTTGTCGCGGATACCCCAATCGAAGGAGGAATAGACCGGCGGCTCCTTGAACAGGCTGAAATAGGTACTGACGAAGCGCGCATCGTCGCCCCAAAGGGTCGATAGACAGCCCGGCGGAAGCGGCGGCAGCACGCCGACCACGGCCTTCTCGTCGGCTCCGGCCTCGGAGCCGTCTTCGCGGAAAAGTTTGAGCTTGTAGCCATACACCGGGAACGACGGCGAGCCGTACTTGATCGGCGTCTCTTCGATGCCCGGGACCGAGGAGAGCATCGGCCAACCGGTCTCGGTCTGCCAATAGTGGTCGATCACCGGTATGCCGAGCGCGCTGGTGATCCACTCATGGGTGGTCTGATCGAGCGGCTCGCCGGCCAGGAAGAGACGGCGCAGCGAGGAAATGTCGTGCGACTTGAGAAAAGCCGGATCCTGCTTTTTCAACACGCGGATTGCGGTAGGCGCGGAAAACATCACGCTCACCCGGTAATCCTTGACGATTTTCCACCAGATGCCGGCATCCGGACGAATCGGCGTGCCTTCGTACATCACTGTGGCCATGCCCGCAATCAGGGGTCCATAGATGATGTAGGAATGACCGACCACCCAACCGATGTCGGAGGTTGTGAACATGGTCTCGCCGACCTTGCCGCAATAGATATGCTGCATGCTCGACGCCAGCGCCACGGCATAGCCGCCGACATCGCGCTGTACGCCCTTGGGCTTGCCGGTGGTTCCCGAGGTGTACAGGATGTACGAAGGCTCGTTGGCTTCGAGCCAGACGACCGCCACGTCCGCATCCATATGCTGGACGCGCAACTCGGCATAGTCGAGATCGCGCCCGGCTATCCGGGTAAAACCGGTATCGATCTTGCGATCGACAATCAGCACCTTGGCCGGAGGAAACTGCGCCAGAGCGCAGGCCTCATCGACCAGGTGCTTGTAGGGAACCGCTTTGCCCGCCCGCATGCCGGCATCGGCGGTGATCATCAGCGCTGGTTTGGCATCGTCGATACGCGTCGCCAAAGAAGCCGCCGCGAATCCGCCGAACACCACCGAATGGATCGCGCCGATGCGCGCACAGGCAAGGATGGCGAAGCAGGCTTCGGCAATCATCGGCATGTAGATCAGCACCCGGTCGCCGCGACCGACGCCCTGGCTCTGCATGATCGCGGCCATGCGCATCACTTCGCGCTTCAGTTCCGAGAAGCTATAGATCGTCTCTTCGCCGGTTTCAGTGGACAGGTAGATCAGGGCACGCGCATCGGGCCGGGTCTCGGCATGGCGATCGACGGCGTTGTAACAAAGGTTGGTTTGCCCGCCGACGAACCACTTGGCAAACGGAGGCCGCGAGAAATCGAGAATCTGCTCCGGCTGACGGTGCCAGCTTATGAGCTTAGCCTGCTCAGCCCAAAAAGCTTCCGGCTGCTCGATCGAACGCTGGTAAAACTGCTGATAAGTGGCCATGAATAATAACCCTCGACGCTGGAGAACGGAACATCAGCCGCTGATATCCACGACGATGCGACCGGTGACGCGGGCCTTGAGGAAATCCTCGAAGACCCCTGGCAACGCATCAAAGGAAATAGTGCGGGTCAAGGCATCGAGATGGCTAGGTCTCATGTCGCTGGCCAACCGGCGCCAGACTTCGGCCCTGGTCGCCATCGGGCAATTTACGGAGTCGATGCCGAGCAAGCTTACGCCGCGCAGGATGAAAGGCATTACTGTGGTGTTGAGGCTGGTCCCGGCAGCAAGGCCGACGCTGGCCAGCGTGCCGTCAATTTGCATGGTGCTGGCCAGCCAACTGAGCACATCGCCGCCGAGGTTATCCACGGCGCCAGCCCAGGTGGTCCGGTCGAGCGGCTTGATCTTGGTCAGATCGAGCGATGAGCGCAGCATCACTTCACTGGCGCCGATCTGCTTCAGGTAATCGCTCTGGGCTTCCTTGCCGGTCAGCGCGACAACCTTGTAGCCCAGCTTGGCGAGGATCTCGATGGCGACGCTGCCTACTCCTCCGGTCGCGCCGGTTACGATCACCGGTCCCTTGGCGGGGGTCAGTCTATTGGCTTCCATGCGCACCACCGCCAACGCGGCAGTGAAGCCGGCGGTGCCGAAAATCATGGCTTCCTTCAGAGTCATGCCGGGCGGCAGCTTTACCACCCAGTCGGCGGGCACGCGCGCGATTTCGGCATAACCACCGTGGTGGGCGACGCCGACGTCGTAACTGGTGCACAGCACTGCGTCACCCTTGACAAAGCGCGGATCGCGGCTCTCGATGACGGTGCCGGCGAGATCGATGCCGCCGATGCATGGATAACGGCGGATGATGCGGCCGGCGCCAGTCGCGGCCAAAGCATCCTTGTAATTGACGCTGGAGTAGCCGACGCGGATGGTCACTTCGCCAGGATCGAGGTCTGCGTCGCTCATCTGGGTGAAGCGGCTGACGATCTTGCCGTCTTCCTGGCTAATGAGATAGGCGTTGAAATTCACGGGACTCTCCTTCGCACGGCAGCGCGAGACTCGCGCCTTAGTGAGGTAATTCGGGATGCACTTCGGCTGGGGATTATAACCGCGCGATTCTGACTGATGGCTGACGCATAGCCATCGACCCAAGCATGCAATAACCTCCTCCGGACGCCACGGGGAAATACCAAGGGGGTTTACTCCTGGCGTGATGGCCGCTATAGTCCGCCACCATGCCATTTCACCAACTCATCCGCACGACCTGCACGCTACTGCTCCTGGGCAGCATCCTGTCGGCCGGCACAGTCCTCGCCGAAGAAGCGGCTTTAACCGGGCTGGACATACAAGCGGTGGGCTCATCTTCGTCGTTGATCGAACGAGCCGCCACCCGCGCCAGCGCTACCGTCAGCCAAGCACTCGAACTCATCGGCATCCGCTACCGCCGTGGCGGCACCTCACCCGAGACCGGTTTCGATTGCAGCGGACTGATCGACCATGTATTCAAGGAAGGTTTCGGCCTGATTCTGCCTCATAACGCACTTGGAATCGCCAAAGCCGCCGAGAAAATAAAACCGGACGATCTCCAACCCGGCGACCTGGTTTTCTTCAACACCATGCGCCGCGCCTTCTCCCATGTCGGCATCTATCTCGGCGACAGCCAGTTCCTGCATGCCCCGCGCAATGGCGGCGAGGTGCGCATCGAGGACATGCGCGAACATTACTGGGCCAAGCGTTTCAATGGTGCCCGACGCGTGGCAGGCAATTAGACCGGCGACCCGGACTAGCGCAATTTTGCCAACTTGGCCTTCAGCGCCGGCAGCGCTAAGGCAACCGCTTTTTCTCCTTCCAGTACCGCCAGATGGCGATCCTGAAAATCCGTTGCACTCAGTTCCGGCGTATACGGACGGATGACAATGTCAGCGTCGGGCAGTTCGCGGAGTGCAATCGCCTGTGCCATGATAGTGAAGGTCTGCAGCATGACATCGACCGTGCTTTGCGTCTTGCCGTATCGAGGCTGGGCGGAGATATCGACGGCAATGATGAAATCCGCGCCGAGGCCGCGGGCAATTCTCACCGGCACCGGACTCACCAGGCCACCATCGACATAATCCCGGCCATTGATGACGACCGGTTGAAACAAGCCCGGCACGCTGCTTGACGCTCGCACCGCCATGCCGGTGTTGCCGGTGCGGAACACCACCGCCTCGCCGCTTTGCAGGTCGGTCGCGACCACCGCCATGAGCTTGCCGAGTTTTTCCAGCGGACGCCCGGCGACGGCTCGATTGACGAAGTTCTGCAGCGCCTCTCCTTTCAGGACGCCGCGGTCCGGCAACGACCAGTCGGAAAGTTGGCCTTCTTCCATCTGCAGGACCAGTCTCTGCAGTTCGAAGCCGCTGTGACCGGCGGCATAGAGGGCTCCAACCACCGAACCGACACTGGTGCCGACGACGATTTCCGGCACAATACCCTGCGCCTCCAGCGCCTTGATGACCCCGACGTGGGCGAAGCCGCGCGCCGCACCGCCGCCCAGGACGAGAGCGATCTTCGGCGCCACCCGCGGCGGCAGTATCTGCGGCTGTCCGGCGCAGGCGGCCAGGAACAGGGCCGTGAAGATAGCGAAAAATATTCGGGCTCGTGAATATGTCATGATGGCAATGATTTTATCCCAGGGGAAGAAGCGTCGTGCTGCCGATTTCCAAGAACCGCTTGCAGTTGCACTAAACATTACATGATTCCCTTGCTGCCGCGCAGTTCGCGCTTTCCTCCGCTAGCTTCGGCGCTGGCCGAACCCAACGGCTTGCTCGCAGCCGGCGGCGATCTCTCGCCGGAACGATTGCTGGCCGCCTACCGCAGCGGCATCTTTCCCTGGTATGCAGAACATCAGCCGATTCTCTGGTGGAGCCCGGATCCGCGTATGGTGTTGTTCCCGGCAGAGTTTGCCATCTCGCGCTCGTTGGCCAAGACGCTGAGAAACGCCGCCTACGAAGTCCGGCTGGATAGCGCCTTCAGCCAGGTCACGGAGAGTTGCGCGGCACCACGCGCGGGAGCCGCCGGCACCTGGATCAGCGGGGAAATGCAAGCAGCCTATCTACGCCTACATGAATTGGGCTATGCGCACAGCGTCGAGACCTGGATCGACGGCCGGCTTGCGGGCGGCCTCTATGGCGTGGCCATCGGCGGTGTCTTCTATGGCGAATCGATGTTCTCCCGCGCCAAGGATGCATCCAAGATCGCGCTCGCGCATTTGTGCCGCCATCTTGAACATCAAGGTTTCGCCGTGATAGATTGTCAGATGAACACGGCGCATCTGGCTTCGCTCGGTGCGCGGGAGATTCGGCGCAGTGCTTTCGCCGCCCTGCTCGCCAACTTTACCAACCTGGCCGCCAGCGCGTATCACGCCCCCGGATGCTGGCCCGAGGCTGCTTTACATGGACTGTTTCGCGTGACGCCATGACACAATTGAACGACTTTCCGTTCACACTGCTTCAGTTCTATGCCACGGCGCCCTATGGCTGCTCATACCTGCCAAACCGGGTTGCCCGATCGCAGGTTGCCACGCCCAGCCACCTGATCGACAGCAGTACTTACGGCGATCTGGTGCGCGCTGGTTTCCGCCGCAGCGGTATGTTCACCTACCGGCCTTACTGTGATTCCTGCAGCGAATGCATTCCGGTGCGAATCGCTGTGGACCATCTGGCGACCAACCGCAGCCAGCGTCGGGCATGGTCACGCCATGCGGACCTAGTCGCCTTGCAGCGCCCGCTTGCCTTCCGCGAGGAGCATTACGCCCTCTATCAAGACTACCAGGCCGCGCGCCACAGTGGCGGCGGCATGGATCGAGACAATCGCGAACAGTATTCCAACTTCCTGTTGCAAACCCATGTTGATAGCCGACTGGTCGAGTTCCGCGCAAACGGCGCCCTGCTCATGGTCAGCATCATCGACCTGCTGCCCGACGGTCTGTCGTCCGTATACACTTTTTACGATCCCAAGATGCCCGGCGCCAGTCTTGGCACCTATGCGATCCTCTGGCAAGCGATGCAGTGCCAAAAGCTAGACTTGCCTTACCTGTATCTCGGTTACTGGATCCGCGACAGCCGCAAGATGGCCTACAAAGCCAATTTTCGCCCGCTGGAGGGCTTGGTGCAGGGCCAGTGGGAAGCTATGGACCCTCATACCTCGTAGTCGCAATAGAAGCCTTGCCGTCCTGCGCCGCGTCGGAACTTGATTGGCCGCTCGATTGCCAGATCGTTTCTTCCGTTCGCCAACGATGCCACGCAAAATACCCGCCGCAATAGGAAAAAAACAACAAGCACGAGGACAAGCGAAAAAAACCAGCCAGAGAGAATATTTCAAATTGAAATAGCAGCGACATCGCAAAATAGCAGAAAGGGCCGAGCAACAAGCCCCAGGGAACGGCTCCATGAACAAGGATGTAGCGCGTAACACCGCCGGACCTCAGCTTTCCCCAGTTCTTCAACCTATCCTGCTGTTTCGCCACACTCAGACTCCAGAAGCCCAAACGGAAAAAAGTACCGCCGTCGGCATTTGAAAGCATGAGCATATCCTATCTACCTCTTAGATCATAGGCCGGAAAAACAACGAGAGGCCTGATAGGCCTCTCGTTGTTGCGTGCTTGACTTGGTAAATCAGGCTTGCTTGCGGCGGCGCGAGTTCAACCCCAGACCTGCCAGGCCGATGCCCAGGAGCGCCAGACCGGTGGGTTCCGGCACGGTACCGAAAGTGACGTCCAAGGAACCCACGATCGTCTGTGTGCCAGAAATATTAAGGTTGTCGAGCTGCCCGGACTGGAAGGAAATATTGTAGAACGGGCTGGGCCCAAAGAAATAACTTTCTCCGGCCGGCGTCAGGGCAAAACTGGTGTTCGTGCCGAAGCTGCCGCAATTGATGCCGCCGCCGCCGCCTGTACCGCAGGTGGGCAAGGCAGGATTGAATAGTCCCGCCCCGCCTGCCGGCATACCCGACGCAATCAGGTAGTCCTCCGCACCCGTGGCGCCCGCCGTCGTCCAGGCACCGGCCCCGGTTCCCGGAGCGGTAAACAGGGTATCGCTGTTAGGATCGATAAAGACCTGCAGGCTGCCCAGGCCGGGCGTGTCCGTGAAGACCGTTATCCCACCCACGTTGGAGACGGTTCCGCTGGCCTGATAGATGCCATACAGATTATAGGCACCGGCACCAAAGTTATGCATTTGAGCAAGCGGCGAGGTGCTTCCCAGGAAGTACTGTCCCGCGTTCCAAAGCAGCGAGGCGTCAAAAGTATTGCCCGGGCCAAAGGTAATGACTTCCGTATAGCCGCCGACCATTCTGTCTGCGGTGATGGTGTTGGGGGCTGCCCCAACCACCGAGCCTTCCTGCACCGTGAAGCTGGGGTAAGCCAGAGCACTCGTACTCAAAGCACCCAGCGCGACCGTCAGGGCAGCGGCAAGCAGGGTTTTGTTCATTTTCATCTTTGCCGTTTTCATCATATCTCTCCAAAAATTGTCACTCTTGGTACTTCGAAAAAATCATCACTTCGCGCATCCTATAAGCAGTGACCATGCCACAAATATTTATCAGTTATTTATCATATCGTTGCATTGCGTTCTTGGACCAGCATAAACCCCTGTGTAAAGAATTCCGACAATGCCATCAGCATTGTTTCTTGACTCCGCTGCGGAAAAAATGTCTACTGTCCCAAGTCAAGCTTGCATGGTTCGCTACAGGAGAATTAGATTGGGCAAGACCCGCGACGAGATTGCCAAGGCATACCATTCCGAACCGTGGTGGTATGACATTCGGGGCTTCTTTATCCTGACCTTTGCCTACAACAGCACGATCGGTGCCCAATTACGTTTCTTCGGCCCGCACTTTGGCAAAAATCATATCGAGATCGCCTGCGGGACAGGGACGCTGCTTGATTTGTTCCTGCGCTGGCGGCGCTGGCACAAACTCCCCCAAGTCGACATCACCGGCATCGACTATGCGGAATCAATGCTTGCGGGCGCGATGCGGCGCTTTGCCGGAAACGGCCGGGTCAGGTTGCGACATGCGGATGCGGCCAGGCTGCCATTCGCCGACGCGACATTCGATACCGCAAATATCGCAAACGCGATCCATTGCTTTCCGGCCGTCGATAGCGCGTTGCTCGATGTATTCCGGGTACTTAAGCCAGGCGCCACGATGGCCGCAAATGTGCTGCTCTATCCTCGCGGACCCTGGCCGCTTAAATCGATCGCCGAAAGGATCAATACATGGGGCATCCGCAAGGGAATTCTCTATACGCCGTACGAATGCGAAGACATCCGCAGGCGTATTCTCGCGGCAGGCTTTGAAATCATCCGCGAAATACGATCGGGAAACACCTATAACGTCATGGCGCGAAAACCAGTGTCACTGGGATAACGATGCGCCCCGGCCTCGCGGGGCGCCAGATGCAAGATGCCCCCCTATTTGATCCTGGCCTACCGCAACGTCGTGAGACAGCGCCGGCGTTCGATATTTTCGGTGCTGGTCGTCGGCTTCGGCGTGGCCGCGTTGCTGCTGGCCACTGGTTTCATAGAATGGAATCTGTCGTACGGACGCGAATCCACGATACGCTCGCAACTCGGCCATATTCGCGTCGTTCGCCCAGGCTATCTCGATGATGGTTTGGCGAACCCGTTTGCCTACCTTCTTCCGGCCAACAGCGATGACTTTGCGACGCTCGAAAAGCAGCCCCATGTGCGCGCGCTGGCTCCAAGACTGGCCTTCAATGGCCTGATCAGCCTGGGCGACTCGACGATTCCATTCATCGGCGAGGGAGTGGATCCAGGCAAGGAAGTCTCCTTGAGCGAGTCGGTGAGGATCACGGCAGGCAATGAACTTTCCGGCGGCGACAGCCGGGGCATCATCGTCGGCCAGGGTCTTGCCGCCAACCTGGGTCTCAAGGTCGGCGACACCGTCGTATTGATGGCGAGCACGGCTAGCGGCGGAATTAGCGGAGTTGAAGGCCAGGTTCGCGGCCTGTTTGCGACCATCACCAAGGCCTATGACGATACCGCATTGCGGGTACCGCTTGCCATGGCGCAACAACTCCTGCGTGTTCGCGGCGCCCACAGCTGGCTGGTCTTGCTCGACGACACGGACAATACGGACGAAGTGCTGCACACCTTGAGGCGGGAGTTCTCCGGCAAGCCGCTGGAATTTGTGCCCTGGACCGCTCTCGCGGATTTTTACAACAAGACCGCCGCCTTGTTCGAAAAACAGGTCAACGTCATCAAGATCGTCATCGCCAGCATCATTATCCTGAGCATCTCGAATACGCTGATGATGAGCGTATTCGAGCGCACCGGCGAGATCGGCACCTCAATGGCGCTCGGTACCCGCCGCAGTGAAACCTTGCGCATGTTCATGGCGGAGGGCATTCTGCTTGGCGCATTCGGTAGCGCGGGTGGTCTTCTGTTCGGCTCCGCGCTAGCCGCCGTGATCTCCCTGATCGGCATCCCGATGCCAGCAGGCCCGGGCATGGCGCACGGATTCACCGCCGGAATCACGATCACCTGGCGACACGCTCTGGAAGCATTCGTTATCGGCTTTACCACCACCTTGTCCGCCGGCGCCTACCCTGCGTGGCGCGCTTCGCGCATCGCCATTGTCGACGCGCTGCGACATAACCGTTAGCCGGGCACTGTCCATTCATGCTGAAACTCGCCTTCCGCAACACCTTGCGCCACAAGTTGAGGACTGCACTGACCCTGGCTGCGGTCGCGTTCGGCGTAGCGGCCTTGATTCTCAGCGGCGGCTTTGTTCAGGATATTTTCGTCCAACTCGGGGACTCCCTGATCCACTCACAGAGTGGCCACATCCAGGTGTTCAGGACAGGGTATTTCGAGCATGGCACGCGCTCACCGGAAAAATACTCGATCGAGCATCCCGGCAATGTTCAAAGCGCAACAGCAGCGATGCCGCAGATCGCCGAAACCATGACGCGACTCTCCTTCTCCGGCATGATCAACAACGGCCGTACCGACCTCGCAATCGTCGGCGAAGGCGTCGAACCGGACAAGGAACAGCGACTGGGTACCCGCCTGATGCTGCGCGCCGGACGGCAACTGAATGACGCCGATCGGTACGCCGTGCTGGTAGGTGCGGGGGTTGCGCATGCGCTCAAGATCGAGCCGGGTAGCCGGGTCACCTTGCTGGTGAGCACCGCGGGCGGCGCCATGAACAGCCTGGACTGCGAGGTCGCCGGCATCTTCCAGACATTTTCCAAAGATTACGATGCGCATGCCATCAGGATTCCGCTCGCCGGCGCGCAGGAATTGCTCAACACCTCGGGCGTAACGAATATCGTCGTCCGCTTGCATCGAACTGAAGACACCGAACCAGTGATGCAAGAACTGCGCGCCCGTATCGAACAGGATAACTTCGAAATTAAGAGCTGGATTCAACTCAACGATTTCTACGAAAAAACAGTGGCGCTATACCGGCAGCAGTTTGGCGCACTGCAGGTGATCATCCTGATCGTCGTGCTACTCGGCGTCGCCAACACGGTGGGCATGAGCGTGCTGGAACGGATCGGCGAATTCGGCACCATCATGTCGCTCGGCAACCGCGCAGCTTACGTGTTTCGTCTGATCGTACTCGAGAACATGCTGCTCGGCCTCGCGGGAACAGGCATCGGCGTCCTGCTCGGCAGCGGCCTGGCGGTGCTGATATCGGCCGTCGGAATCGCCATGCCGCCGCCGCCAAACGCTGATCTCGGCTATACCGCGCACATCCTGATACTGCCGTTCTCGCTGCTGACAGCATCCGTCACCGGCGTCAGCGCCACCGTCCTGGCGGCAATACTGCCGGCGAGGCGGGCATCAAGAACGCCTGTGGCGGAGGCGCTGCGGCAGAACTTCTGAGCCTTTTTCGCTTTCACCTTGGTCAGCATGACTGGCAAACCACAGCAGCAACAGGAATAGCAGCAAGAAGCGCGGCGTATCGATCAGACTGTTGAGCAAACCGACCGTCAGGAATCCTACCAACGATGCCAGGATCGCCGCAGCCGCTAACTGGCCGCGCAGCGCGGCGAAAGTCGCACGCCCCAGGGCCAGCGCAACAATCAGTCCCACGGCGACGAAACCCAGCCAACCCTGGTCGAACAGAATTGCCAATGGCAGACTCTCGATATGCCACGGCCAGTAATCATCGACGGAGAACAACCACCGGTCCAGGCCATGAGAAAAATCGCCGTTGCTCAACAGTTCAACGCCATCAGCGCTTTCCAGCCTGACGTTATCGACATCAACAGCCGCCTTGTGGGTCGGGTTGGACAGTGCCAATTTGACCGGCCTGCGGGCGTACCAAGATCCCCGACCGATGTCGCCTGAGGCGACACGCACCTGATAATGCCGCCACGCACCTAGCTCCTGGTCCAAGGCCAGATTCTGGGAAAAGCACTCATAAGAAGCGAGCAGCCATTTTTCGCAGACCCAGGTCTTGACCGACGTGTTGGCCTGGCTGGCGCGTGCATCAAGGCTCAGTAAATAGTAGCGCTGCGGTAGCACGGCAACCACCTGCTCCATGTAAATCGCACCACCGCTGCCCAGCCGGAGGAAAGTATTGCCGTCCTCAGTCTCCAAGCGATAGCCGGCCGCACGAACCTCCTCGCCACTTCGCCAGTAGTGCATTTCCGGGTAGCGACCAATGCCCATGCCGAACAGTCTGGTCGCCCAATCCGGGGCGATCATGCGCAAGCCGTCCTGCCAATGAGCCAGGCGCAAATCCAAATCGGCGCCAACCTGAGACATCCGCGCTTGCGCAAACGATCCTTTGTAGATCGGCATCGCGACCACCAGCACCAATCCCATCAGCGCCAGGGCGGCGAGGCCACGCCGCAGTTGTGCTGCAAATTGCGCTGCAAATCGACGCGCCGACTGCGCCCATGCCGCAAGGCAGACGATTGCCAGCGCAATGCCGTAAGCCGCATAGGCGCTGCGCGAGAAGGTAACCATCAGAGCGTAGGTGGACGCCAACAACAGCAACACGCCGGCAAACTTTGCCGGGATCGGCCGCTCCTTAAAGATCAGCCAAACCAGAAAAGGGACGGCTGCCGTCAGGTACGCTTCGATATAGGCTGAACCGATATGCGCCTGCGAGAAGGGTCCGGTCGCCCGGTAGTCATTTGAAAAATTTAACAGTCCGGAAAATTGCATGCGTTCCCAGATAACCACCGCCACCGTGCCCAGCAAGCCGAACACCATGCCCCGGGCGAAGAGATGGAGGACATCCACACTTCTGTCTCTGAAGCGAGACAACAGTCCATAGAGCAGAAAGGCCCACAAGGCGCCCTTGGCGATGCGCAGGGCATTGTAGGGGCTGTAATAGTTACTGAAGGAATTGGCATCGGGCACCTGCCACGGCAGCATGCCGCGTACGGCGCCGATGACGAAGGACAGGCCGACCAGCGCGGACAGCGCCGGAAATAGCGAATCCCGGATAACACCGCGCGGCACGGCCGGCACACGGGCATAAGCGACGGCGAGGCCAGTGATGATCAGCAAGTCGAATTCGTCGAAATAAAAGCGTCCGCTCCATGGTGCCAGATCGAACACCGGCAGCGCGGCCGGAATGAGCATGACCAGCAGCGGTGGCCGGCGCCAGATCAGAATGCCGAAAGCGACGAGGAGCAGGCCCAGCAGGAATGGATGAAAAGGAAAATTCGCCACGCCCCAGACTAGCAAGATCATGACCAGCAGCAACCCGACATGGACAGGTCCGATGGGCGTGCGCCATGCAGATGGTGTTGGCAGCTTGCCGATCTCAGGAGCAGTCGCGTCTAACCGAGCCAACAGCCACCCGGTCGCATACGCGGCAAGGGCAGCGATGAAGATATCGGTCGGATCGGGATGAACGCCGGCCTGAAATAGCTTCCCCCCTTCCATGATGGCGGCGATCAGCGCGGCGGCGAACGCAGGCCACAGGTTCGCTGTTCGAATTGCCCAGAAGAATATGCCGACTGGCGCATACATCAGGAACACCGAGGTCAGGCTCACCAGAGCGATGGTCTCCGAAGTGTAGTAATGATAATAAAATGGCACGAAGTGCAAATCGCCGAGCTTTTTGGCCGCCAATTCCACGTCTCGCCAGGACCCCGCGAACCAGCCATTGATCGCCGCCAAAACCAGCAGATATAACGATCCGAGGATAGCGCCGAAACGTCGCAACTGAGCCCTCAAGACATCAGCATCCCAGTCCAGATTCCATAGCCAAGTGCCTGCGCCTACGGCCAACGAGCGGGTTAGCACCGAAGCCCCCTGGCTGATGCCGGAGAAGACGAAGAACTGCGCCACCTCGATGCACAGCCCGAGGATGGCGCCCAGGATCAAGCCACGGAGATAGTCATTCCGTCCCGACAAACGCTGTGAGAGCAGAAAACCGAAGGGTATTGCGGCGAGCACTTCGGCCGCAAGCTTGAGCAGAACCAAAAAAATGCCGCCATGTACCGTCTTGTCAGCCAGGCACCAGGCCCAGTGATCGGATTCAAGCTTATTCAGAAATTCCGCACCCGACAACAGGAAATCATAGGGAAACAGGCTAAGGATCAAGTAGGCCAAAGCATAGGCTTCAAGCAAGCGCAACCTGAGCAGCACCGGGTCACCGAAGAATGCGCCGACAAGCTTCCTGAAATTTCCCGTCCAGCGCCAGGCAACAGCGACGCCGACGAGGCTGCCCAGGACTTCAGCAGCAACGTCGTTCATCGACACGGTGCGCGGAGGAAAGAACAATTGGACGAACTCGATGCAGACGGCAAGCGCGCTACAGAAAAGCAGCGACCCGAGCATGGCAGACAGCCAAAAATATTTCGAGCAACTTTCCTTGACCATACTCGCCGTGAGGAAAGCAAGCGGCATGAAGAGTACCCCGTTCGCTATCCAGTCCGCCCGACCCTGAAGCCCAATCTCCAGCATGGGCAGATGCCGAAATGCCGCCCATGCATCGTCCAGCGAACGTGGGTGATAATCCAGCGGCACCAGACTGCCGTAGATAACAAAGCAAAGATAAGCGAGCCATCCGGGCCAGACAGAAACCGCGCCGGCCGGGCTTGAACAAGTGGCGTTATCGACCGACATATATTTTCGTCGCCAGAGCTCGCGATGAGTAACTCAGGCGGGTGAGGAGGTCAATTGGTCGAACATGGTGGCGAGTTCATGGGTAAGCAGTTTCCGGTCGAAGCGGCGCAGCGCCTGCAGGTCCGCGCGACAGGCAGTCAACGCTCCCGTCGTCCAGTCGCGAAAGGCGTCGCCAACCACCCTGGACAAGGCAGCGAGATCATGGGGTGCCACAGACCAGCCGCCGCCAGTGCTAGCCAAAACGTCCGCCGTCGCCCCGGGCGGAACCAGCGCCAGAACCGGCTTTTGTGCGCGCAAATACTCGTAAAGCTTTGCCGGTACCAGACCCACGGTGTCGCTCGAAGCCTGCAACAGCAACAGCATGTCGGCCCGCGCCAGTTCGGCCAGAGACTGCTCATAGGGAACTCGCGGCAGAAATTCGACGCACTCCTCGAGCCGGAGCTCGGCAAGAGACTGCCTCACGTCCGCTGACTCAGTATATGGTCCACCGCCTATGAAACGCAGGCAGACGCGACGCAAGTCAAGATTACCGCCATCTGCGGCAAGACGCATCGCGCGGAACAAGAATCTCGGATCGCGGAATTCGGCGTTGATATTGCCGGCATGGGTGATCGTCATGCGCTCGTTCCTACCGGCCCCATAGGGAGATATCGAGGCGAAATCAGCCTCGTCATAGCCATTGAAGATCGTCGAAATCTTCCCTGAATGATCCGGATAACGACTGCGCAATTGATCACAAAGATGACTGGTGCTGGCCACGACCCGGCTGCAGCGCCGGATCACCCGGCCTTCCAGGTAGCGATTCAAGCGACGATACAACGGTCCGCTGTTATCGCCGGGCTCGGCTATATCCTCAACCCATGGATCGCGAAAGTCTGTCACCCAGGGCTTACCTGAAATCCTGGCCAAACGCCATGCAATCAGATGCGCAGTGGCATGAGGACTGGTTGAATAAAGGATGTCGAACGGATCTTCGAGTTGCAGCCTTTTCCCGGCCGCCACCGCCCAGGGCCACCAACCAATCCAGCGATCGGGTAAAGCCAGCAAGGATGGATACGCGCCGCGAAACGCCAAGTGACGTTTGGTATTCAGGAACGGGGTGCGAATAATCCGAACCGACGACGGAATCTGCGACTCGAGCGCAGGATCGGTCACTTCGAAGGCATCCTTCTGCGGTGTCAATACCGTCACGCGCCAGCCGAATTCCCGCAGATAGCGTGAATATTTCAAGGTCCGCAGCACGCCACTGCTGCTTGCCTCGGGCGGGTAGTGGAAGGCCACGAACAGCGCATGTTTCAGACGTGTCACGTTACGCATCCTTCATCAATGTCAAGTAGTCGACTTGGAAGAAAAAGAATTTATCCATCATCGATTGCCATCTTATCATGACATTGGTATTATGCATTTTATACCACGAGACGACTACCTTGCTAAAACCTTCCAGCAATAAGAGTGACGTGAGGGCCAAACTGCCATGCATATTCGATCGCTAACAGTTCTGCTGATGATTCTATTGTCATCATCCGTCGGCGCACAGACGCAGAATAACGACTACTACGCAGCGAAAAGCGATTCCAAGCTGGCCCAACTGCTGCACAACGTCGAAGAGTTTCATCTGCAACTTGGTATCGACCAGATCAAGAGCAGACAGTACGGCACAGCGCGGGCAAACTTCGACTTCATCCTGAGGTATTTTCCTAACCACCCCCGCGCCCTGCCGATCATGACTGAGCTTTGCCGGATCTACAAGGATAGCCAGTGCAACGCCGAGGCCTATCTTGACAGGGCCATCAAGGTCAACGACGGCAACGCCAGCATTTATCTGATCAAGGGGCATTATCTGCAAAGGTTCGGCAATCTGGATGAAGCGATAGACAACTACAAGAAATCTCTCGACATCAACCCGAATTCTGCCAATGCCCATTACAACCTTGGCCTTGCATACCTGACGCAAAATCAAAACGCCAGAGCCAATGAACATGCACAAAAAGCTTACGCATTGGGCTTGACCCTGCCAGGCTTGCGTAACAAGCTCGAGGCTGCCGGCGCTTGGCATCAGGTTGAGTTGAAACCCGCGTCGGAAGACGGCAGCCCGGGCAATATCGTTCAGCCACTACCTGCTGGCGATGCTTCCGGCGAAACCCGCAGAGAACCACTCGCTGAGAAAGCAGATGGCAGCAAGTAGCGCCGCGAACACTTTCGCCAGCAAAATCATCCAAACCGCCACCTCCACGAAATTCCTGAATGACGATATCTATTGAAAGCCGTGGCGCCGATGTCCTCGATATCTTCCGCGTAGACAACTACTCCGGCTTCTTGCAATTGCGCGAACAATGGAATGAGCTCGTCGCCAATCGCTCTGTATTCCTCCGCCATGAATGGTTTGATGCCGCCTGGCAGTGGCGCAGGCTAGATGAAACGGTCCAACTCGCAATCCTCTGCGCTTACCGCGGGACGAATCTCGTCGGCGTATGCCCACTGATCCAGGTCGTCGGACAGATCAGCGGAATAAGACGCTGGATTCTCGAATTCTTGACTGTTCCCGACAACCAATCGTGCGACATCATCGCCGCAGAATCCGAGCAAACGGCAGTGGCCGACTCCATTGCCGCCACCTTGTCCGCGCAACGCGGCGAATGGGACGTACTGCATCTATCCTACCTACCCGAGGATTCGCTGGTTCGAAGCGCGCTCACTCAGGCATTGCGGGCACATGGCATCGCCTACCGGATCAACGACGGAGGCAGCAACCCCTACATTTCCCTGAAGACTGACTGGAACGAATATTACGCGACACGCAGCAGACGACTAAAAAAGGCCAGCAACCTGAATTCCAATCGTCTGACCAGAGCAGGAAATATCTGTATCGATTGGTTGCAACCCGGGAACACTTCCGCAGCGGAAACAAGATCGGCACTAGAAGCTGTCATCGCGATTTCCGCCGACAGCTGGAAGAGGAGCACGGGAAATACACTCGACTACCCTGGCCCACAGGCCTTCATACGACGGCTATCCGATCTTGCGCAGCAGCAAGGATGGCTATCCCTTTGGCTGCTGATGCTCGATGGCAAGCCGATGGCAATGGAATATCAGCTCGTTTTCGCGGGCAAAGTCCACGCCTTGCGCGCCGACTTCGTCGACGGCCACGATGAAATATCTCCGGGATCGCATCTGAACCGCCAGCAGTTGGAACAATTGTTTGGCCGCGGTCTGCAGCGCTATCTGATGGGCCCTGGGGGCAACGCTTACAAGAAACACTGGAGCGAGAACGAGGAACCGTTGTACCAACTAGACGCCTATAGCCCGTCGGCACGCGGTCGGCTGGCGGCTCTCTGGGATCTGAAGATGAAACCGGCTTTGCATGCACTAAAGGCTAAGTTGCCTCAATTCAACAGCGGCATAGCGACATGAGCGGACTGTGCGGATGGGCAGGCGACGGCTCCGCGCAGGACGGTGCGGTATTGCAGCGCATGGGAGAGCAGCTCTGCCGCCTTGACGGCGCGCAACTATCCAAGAGCTTGGGCAGAGTGGCGGGTATAGCTTCCGCTGGAGACCACAGGACGCATTGCATCGTCGAGGATGGCGATTTGCAACTGGCGCTCTGCGGTCACCCGCGCTGGGAGGCTGCGAATACGCACCTAACCGAGATCACTGCAGTCTGTCATGCCTTTCTTGATGACTACCGGAAGCAGGGTCCTCAAGCACTGTCCCGCCTGAAAGGAGATTTCGCCCTGGCCATCATCGATAGCGGTCTCGACGAAGCACTGCTGGCGATCGACCGTATCGGCGTGCGCAACCTGATCTACCAGATTATCGACGACGGACTGATCTTCGCTTCGACCGCAGACGCCATCGCCGCCCATCCGCAGGTGCGGCGGGTTCTGGATAACCAGGGCCTCTACAACTACATCTATTTCCACATGGTGCCCGGACCCGGAACCGTGTTCCAAAATCAGCAGCGACTGCAGCCCGGCCACTATTTGCATTTCAAGGATGGAAGAACTTCGACCCAAAGCTACTGGGAGATGAACTTCATCGAAAAACGGGATGACAACATTGGGCGCTTCAAGCCGCCGTTCATGCAGGCGCTGCGCGAGGGCTTGGCAACAGCAGCAGACCATGGCCGGGTCGGCGCTTTCCTGAGCGGCGGCACCGACAGTTCGACCATCGCCGGTCTGCTCGGAGAGCAGACGGAGCAGCCCGCGCATACTTACTCCATCGGTTTCGATGCCGAGGGCTTCGACGAAATGGCCTATGCCCGCCTCGCATCGCGCCATTTCGGGACCGTGCATCACGAATACTACGTCACGCCCGACGATGTGGTACGCGCCATTCCCGCCATCGCCGAAGCCTATGACCAACCCTTCGGTAATGCCTCAGCCATACCCACCTATTTTTGCGCCAAGATGGCCAAGGCTGACGGTGTGACTCGCCTTCTTGGCGGCGACGGTGGCGACGAACTGTTCGGCGGCAACGCGCGATACGGCAAGCAATACCAGTTTTCCCTATACGAAAAAATTCCCGACGCATTGCGCCGCGGCCTGATCGAACCAGTCCTCTTCGCGGTGCCAGGGCTTGATCGCCTAGCCTTGATCCGCAAGGCGCGCAGCTACATTGTCCAGGCCTCGGCGCCGATGCCGGCGCGCTATGAAAGCTACAACTTGCTGCAACGGCTCGGCGTCGGCAATGTACTCACTGCCGACTTTATCGCTGCAATAGATCCGGGACACCCGCTTAGCCTGATGACCGGGACTTACGAAACCTCGCGAGCCGGGACACTGATCAACCGCATGCTCGCCCTCGACCTCAAGTTCACCCTGGCCGACAACGACCTGCCGAAAGTGACCAGGATGTGCGAACTGGCCGGCGTGGATGTGGCATTCCCGCTGCTGCACGAATCCGTGGTCGAATTCTCGGCGTCCCTCCCGCCGCAGCTAAAACTCAAGGGCACACGGTTGCGTTACTTCTTCAAGGAAGCGCTGCGCGACTTCCTGCCTAAGGAAATCATCAGCAAGAAAAAGCACGGCTTCGGTCTGCCTGTCGGTGCCTGGCTGCAAAGCCACGCGCCGCTGCGCGAACTTGCCGGTGACTCCCTGCAACGGCTGAAATCACGTCATATCGTCCGCCCGGAATTCATCGACAGCCTGCAACGCGAGCACATGCCTCGTCACCCGGGCTATTACGGGACGATGGTGTGGATACTGATGATGCTGGAACTGTGGTTCGAACATCATGCCTAAACGGTCAAAGTTCATTTGACGTCGATCAAACCAGGAAGGCGCGGGAGTATGGCTGGCAGAAATGCGCTGCGCCTCTCATAGCGATACGCGCAAGCATACCGACCATGACCGTTACATTCAACAGAATTGATATTCAAGCGCTGCGCGGTCTGGCGGTGACTGTGGTCATGCTCTACCATACGAAGATAGGCTCTCTCAGTGCTGGCTACCTGGGGGTAGACATCTTTTTCGTCATATCGGGATTCCTCATTACGACGCTGGTCGCTTCGGGAATCGACAGAGGCGACTTTCGCCTGACGGACTTCTACTTTAGACGTGCGAAGCGCTTGCTGCCGGCGGCCTACGTCACCTTCCTGGTGACGGCGCTGTTCTCGCCGTGGTTTCTAAATCAGCGTGAATTAGGCGATTTTTCCAGACAACTCGTCGGTGCGGTCACATTCACCGGCAACTTCGTCCTATGGCAGCAGACCGGCTATTTCGAAGGCGCGGGCGATTTAAAACCATTGCTCCACGTCTGGTCCCTGGCAATCGAAGAGCAGTACTACTTCCTGTTGCCTGCGGCGCTTTTGCTCACCCGGCCATCTCGCTGGCTATCAAGTGCGCTTGTCCTCGCCCTGATCAGCTTGGTTCTATGCATTCTTGGCGGAAACTGGAAGCCCATTGCCACGTTCTATTTCCTACCAACGCGCTGCTGGGAACTCCTGATCGGGTCCGCAGGAGCATTGTGGCTGCGATGCCCGCCAAACGCGCGAAACCCAATGGTCGGTGAAGTCGTTCGAATATGCTTTATTCCTTCACTCATTTGCCTGCTCGTGCTGCCATTCCTGTCCATCGGGCTCGCACATCCGGGTCTAAGCGCGCTGATTGTGTGCCTGGCAACTCAAATTGTCATCTTGAGAAATAGTCCCCGGCTCAATACATTTCCTCCCGCCAAAGTGCTGGCGAGCGTCGGTAACTTTTGGCTCATTTAGCGAATAACGTGGCTGGCTCATCTAGCGAGCCTGTGGAAGTGGATACTGGTTACATAGCGCACGGGCGCTGGAGCCAGGAGATGCAAAATGAGGACGAGAGAATTGGCAAGGCTCATCGGGACATTGGG
>CAILCO010000125.1 GCA_903832735.1 uncultured Sterolibacterium sp. | reverse complement strand
CCACGAAATACCTCGCAAATTATCTCGGTTGGTTCAGGGCGCTCGACCGGTCGCCGCGATTCAGCCCGGATCCCGTGCAGTTGCTCGCTCTCGCCGTCAGGGTATGAGTTCAACAACATCATTCGCTAAATGAGCCTTGATTTAAGGCTTATGGCACTACTTCTCTCCTTTGCAGTTGCCTACCTGCTCTATCGTTTCGTTGAAGATCCGGTCAGGAAAAGTGACCTGAGCTTGTCAGCGCCGCTGTTCGCCAAGATCGCCCTGTCGTCCGTGCTGCTTGTTTCGATTACTCCGCTGGCCATACAAGCCATGCCTCGAGAGATTGATTTTACCGAAGCGCGAAGGGCAAACTTCGGATTCTCTGAGGCCTGCGAGTACAAGACACTCTTTGCACCGCGAAACGAGTGCCGAAATAGCAAAACCCCGAAGCTTTTAGTATGGGGTGATTCATTCGCGATGCACTTGGTTCCTGGGGTACTGCACGAATGGAAGAACGGGGGGGTCATTCAAGCAACCCGGAGCCAATGTGGCCCATTTCTCGGATTGGCGCCCCGCAGAACCATCCAACCGGAACACGGAACGGTCATGGACAAGACATGGGCCGAGCAATGTATTCAGTTTAACCAATCTGTTGTTGATTTCCTGCACACTGCAAACTCAATTGAGATCGTTGTCCTTTCAAGTCCAATCTCTGAATATTTGATCAAGGACAATTATGAGCATGTAATGCTGCGCGAAGATACTTTCGTTTCAGTTCCGGTCAGCACCGCTGCAGTTCAATCAAGTCTGCGGCGTACGGTCGAAGAGATCAGATCCCTCGGCAAGAAAGTTGTGCTGGTCGCTCCGCCGCCATCGTCAGAATTTGATATTGGTGGATGCCTGGAACGGCACTTAAGTGGAAGGTTTTCGCTCGGCGGACAACAGGGCTGCGTGATCGATCTGGCGAATTATCATTCGAAGCGGGCCGACGTGCTGAATTTCCTGGAGTCCTTGGCTGCCAATATTAACGTTTCCGTGATTCGCTTCGATCCCTGGCTATGCACTAGCCAGTTCTGCAAGACAACGCTGGACGGGACTATGCTTTACCGCGATGCAGGACATCTGTCGTACGCGGGGTCGAAATTACTGGCTGAACGTATGCACCTGGCAGCGCTAATCAGTGATCAGGCAAAATAGGAACGCCCATGCGCTGGCCCTCCTCTCCTCAGCGTTTCACACCCCGGAGCAGGCACGAATGGCTAAAAAACATTCCGAGGCCGGGAACATAGCGCAGTAGCAGACCAAACAGGCGACCGTCCATTGCCGGCTGCAACGCCTTAAGGCCCGCTGGAAGAATGGGAATCCAGTGAATCCGCACCTCCGACAAGCCGGCTTCGATCATTAGGCCCTTCAGACGGCGCGGAGATTCGTAGCGCAAGTGCATGGACTTGCCGTGTAGCCATCGCAACATGCGCTGCAACACATTGGCAATGCAATAGCCGTTCAGGGCATCGATCCAGACTTCTCCACCTTCGCCTACCTGCGCCACTAATTCGCGTATGGCCGGCCCAGAACTGGTCAAAGCCTGCAGCACACCGAAGCAGATGACGCCGTCAACACCACCAGCCTTTAGTGGCAGTCTAGTCACGTCGGCCGCCGCCCAGCAGCAGTTCCCGGTGTCCCGCCGTTTCGCCTTGGCGACCGACGCCAGGCAGTAGTCGAGACCTACGACACGGGCTCCCCGGCTGGCGAGATAACGGGAATAGGTACCCGCCCCGCAACCCACGTCTAGCCAAGATTGTCCATGTGTTGTGGACTGCCACAAGTTGACGAAATTGCGAAAGCGTACATCGAGCCCCGACGAAGTCCATCCGGCGATTCCGGCATCATCATCCCTGAGCGCGGCGAACTCCTCGAAGCGCTTGCGCCAGCGCTTCTCAAAATCGGCTTGCAACAATCGGCTTTCCGATTTCACCGAGACCATGCTCCTGCATGGCTCAACTGTCCGCTTCGCCCAGCCAGGTTTGCGCTACTCGCCTCTGCCAATTCCTGCTCGACCAGCGAGTCAGTGATGACGACGATCGCAATAAGCGAAAATATGAGATCAAAATAGGCCAGTCCGAGGAATGATCCTGCCACCATGAAACCGACCAGACTGACCTGGGTCATCGCCGCGGCATCGTAGGCCCATTTCAAATGCGGGGAGGATTTGGATCGTCGCATCACTCGCGATGCGAGTCTCCATGTCGCCAACAGCAAGCTAATATAGATAACCAGTCCGATGAAGCCATGATTGCCTAAAACCTGAAAGTAAATGCTGTGTGCATCCTGATATTTATCATTAACTGCCGCAATCTCGGGAGCATAGCTTGCATACGACTCAGGAGTGAAGCAGCCGAAACCACCGCCGATGGGTCGCTTCAAGGCCAGCTTGGTGGCAAACTCCCAGGCGACGATACGCCCCATGGCCGAGGTGTCCTCCTCGTAGGTCTCGATCGTTCTCATCTTGTTGTACCAACTGTCCGGCATGAAAGCAAGCAACGGTGGGATGACCACCATCATCATCATGAACAGAGGAAGCCTGTTCCGGCTCTTAACCCAGAGCATGGCTGCCATGGCAATGCCACCCACCAACGCGCCACGCGATTGTGTGCCGAGGATCGCCACCCCAGTCAGCAACATGGCAGCAACCAGGCCAAAGCGCAGCCATCTTCTCGCCTCGTTCAGGTGCAGATAACGCATCAGCGGCAGAACCATCACCAACACCAGTCCCGTCTCAGTATTTCCGCTGAAGAAGCTTCCTTCGGGCCCGAGAACCTGGTTGATGCCGCCACCCGTGAGCGTAAACACGCCGCCTTTAGTGCCATAGAAACCCAGCGACAAGGCAATGATCCAGATCAGGCTATGCAGTTTTTTCCGGTCGTTGATCAAGGCAAGCGTAACGAAGGTCATCAACTGGATCTTGATGGTCTTCAACCACAGGTCGGTTGCGGCGGCAGGCTCTATGGCAAATAGCGTGGTCACGGTCATCCAGAGATTGAGCGCGACCAGAATTTGCGTCGGCAAGCTCCACGAAATGCGCGCCCTCTCACGCGACAGGAGCAAACCCAGCAGCGTGGCAATCGCCGTGACCTGGGCAAAGGGCATGTTGAAGGCGAAACTCCAGCTGAGACGGTGCGGATTCATGTAGCCGAGCCACGACCAGACGATCACACCGACCCATGGGTTGACGAGAATGAAGGGCACGGCACCGAAGACCGCGAGGGTAACGACGATGTCTCTCATGGTTCGCTCGATGCAAGCTTAGGATCGGCCCGCGTAGTCTGAGCAAAGGAATATCGAGTATCGGGTAGAGATGACGGGACAAGGCAACATGCCCGGAAGCTTTTCATTTCCATAATTGTTCCTCTCGCATCAGGTTGACAAGTACGCCGGTACCGCCGCCAGCAATAGCGTCCATCCCGTTACCATGGCGAGACGAGGCCATTGAACGCTGCTTAGGCGCGGGACTCGCCGAACGACAAACAAGACGCACAGGGTCGACAAGGCGGCCCACAAAAGCCACTTGCTCAGCTTCAATCGATAGGCGTAAATGTCGCGCCATTTGGGGTACTTACTTAACGCTTCGGTAAGCCGGCGGTGATCACTGGCCCGGCTTGTCGCCGAGTCTGGCATGGGCGACAGGATGATCGAACCGGGATCCACGCCGCCGCTAAATGCGATTGCCGACCCATCGCGTTCAACGAGACGGATGCCACTCGACCCCGAAACCGCCAGTTTCCATCGATCCGGTCCTAACCACTCGATCATGCGTGCCCCCTGAACGTAGGCGGCTCCCGACGGCGCAAGCGACATAAGCGTCGCGAGATATCGCGGACTATCTCCCTGATGAACGACGATGCCGGCAGTCCGGGCCGGCATCCCGTTGACCACAGTCCAGCCAGGGGCGGACCCGACTTGTCCACGCACCTGTCGAACTTCAAGCCGTGGTCCTCCGACTATCTGCATCAGAGCCGTATTTCCCTGAGCATCTGCCGCACGGAACCCCTGGCCGTCGTCTAGTAATGCGAGGGACACGCCGGGAGGATAGGTCCATACCACTTCCAGAGGGACAATTCCTTCCCCGGCAACGGAATCGATGACCAGCCATTGTCCGGGCGCCATTCCGAGAACCTGTCGCCCGACCGTCTGACCGCTGCCGGCATGACGCGACAGATCAAGCGCAAACCGATCGCCACTGGCGCCTTGAGCCCCCGAAACCAAACGGCTGGCATCGATGGGAGATTCGCCCTGCAAATGCGGAGCGTTCGATGATTGCCATGAATCGGTAAATTGCCTGCCCGGCGCACCATATGGCCAATAACCTAGGTTGGTAAGCCAGGCTGTTCCCTCCGCCCACAACGTGAGCGCCATTTCATCGGGTGTCTGGTGGGCATGCCCGGGCCAGTGGCTCCATTTGACTACCAGTTGCGCCATACGGCAGGAAGCCGACGGACTGTTCAGCCGACTCCAAATCACGGCAAGACCGCTGATCGGATATACCAGCGGTTGCAGCGGCGGACATGCCGGGGCAAGCGCCAATTCACCGGCGTAAGCTCTGTGGACGTCGGACGAGACGCCACCGTCGGTATCGCCGAATACCGGAAGAGAGCCGTCGGGACGCGCCAGAGCATCGTCGATGCGGCGCGCACGGACATATTGTTCCGTCCAGTTCCTCGGCACCTCGCGACCGGTCAGCTTGGCCATGCGAATAGCAGCTTCCAGCAGCGCTATGCCCACCCTGTGGTAGCCCGGAGAGTCCTCAAGCACGAAACCATCTTCACCGACGTACCACATGAACTGCTCTTGCAGACGCGCCATGGCCTTATCCGCCCAGGCTGCACTATCCGGTAGGAAGTCGAGTGCCGCGGCCCCCTCGAGCAACGCCAGATTTTGCATCACCCCATGATTGCTCCAAAAGGTGAAATGACTATCCTTGGCCAGAAATGTCAGCCCCCGCATCGCAAACACCAGAACTTCGCGCAAAACACTCTCGTCGAGGTCTGGCAGGCGCCGATAAGTGGCGAGAAATCGTAGGAGCACGCCGGTACGCGCGGCAACGGCATGGTCGTTCCACAAATAGGCAAGCGGCAGCCAGGCATGCCGTTCCAGGTTCGACCAACTCAGAATGTCTTGCCTGGCCGCTTCCAGATATCCGGCGTTGCCAGTCGCCGTGTACGCGTCGAGGAGTATCGAGGGCACCGCCAGGCTGGCCAGACTTAAGCCTGCTTCCGGTCCTCTTGCATTGAGATCATCGGCCACCATGGGGAAGCGCACCGGACGAAGGTCGTAACCCGGCTTGAAGTCGCCATGCAGGACCTGTTCTGCCAGTGCAATCGGGCTACTCGACGAGCGTAAAGGCACGGACACAACGCCAATGATATTGGGATTATCGAGCAGCGATCCGGGATGCGACAGCGTATCGCGGAAGCGCGCTATGGTTTCACCGCTGACCGATGGCGTGACCACGAAATAGTGGGCGAGTTCAGGCAGCCATATGCTGCCGAACACGGCGGACATGACCGTCAGCAGCAAGACGATCCAGCTCCTGTTGCTCATCCGGTTCGCGCGTCGAATCATGATCATCGGTCAGCCCATCCGAGTTGCCGCAGCAGGTAGGCTTCTGCGCCGTCGGCAAAGCCAGCGGAAAACCAGAAGAGCAGCAACACCCCCACATAGACCATCGCGCCAATGCCGATCTTCAATACCAGAGCCGCAGCCGGAGCCAGGACCAGCCAGTGGTCGAGAGCCATTACCGAAATTGCCATCGCGGCACAAGCCAAGCAAGGCCGCGCAACCGCCGCGAACAATTCAACAAGGGAAAGCCCCTGAATTTCCTTCACTACGAACCAGTTGAATATCACCAGCCCCGGTATTGCCAAAGCCAGTCTCAAGCGCGCAACTCCTGCGGCACCAGCCTCGGGAAATACCAGCCAGGCAAAGACGGCAAAGGCAATCAGAAAAACCCATGACATCGTTGCCAAGGTCCTGAATCTTCCCTTTGCGGTAAGGACATAGGCCCCGCTGTAACCCAGGGCCTGGAATCCGGATGCCAAGGCCAAGTACTGCACCAGGACGACGGCTTGCGACCACTTCGCGCCCAGCAGGACAAACACCGCCTCCTGCGCGACGAGCGCCAACCCCACGCTCGCAGGGATCCCGATCATGGCCTGGACACCAAGAGCGAGCAGGTAGTCGCGCTTTAATCTTTCCGGATTATGGAGATTCTCGACGAAGGCCGGAAACAACACCCGGCTCAAAGGTGCCAATAATTCCGTCGTCGGCATCGCGGCGATCTGGGCGGCGAGCGCATAACTTCCCAGGCCGTCGGAGTCTTCGCGACGGCCGACCACCAGCTTGTCCATCTCGGAGTCCAGGTAACCGACTATCCCCCGAACCAGTATCCACTGAGAAAACCTCCAGATCTGACGAAATTTGGCTAGGCAGATTTTCGGCCGGTAGGGGTGAATCAAGTAACTGAAGCCGACGCCGAAACTTCGACCGGCGAGGGTGCCCAACACCAGTGCCCAGTAGTTACGCAAAACGATCGCGGCCGCGAGTGTCGTCAGAAATCCGACCATCCGCTTCGCGATGGTGAATTGATAATCCTTGGAGAAATTGAGCGCCTTCTGGAAGGAAATGACGCCGATGTTCTCGAACCCCGCCACGGCGATTGCGATCGCCAGCACCCGCAGGACGTCGATCACCCGTTCGTCGCGAAAGTAGCCCGCCGCCAGCGGCGCCGCAAGGACGACAAGCGCAGCAACCAGCAGCGCCTGAAAAAGGCGAACCGTCCAGGCGGTATCATAGTCGTCCCGTTGCGCGTCGAGATTCTGGATCAGCGTGATATTGACGCCAAGATCGAGCAGAACGTCGATCAGCCCAATCACGATCGAGGCCATCGCGATGACGCCAAAATCCTCCGGCGCCAGCAGCCGCGCCAGGATCAGCGTGCTGACGAAGCCGATCACCCGGTCGGTCCAGCGGATGCCTACGGTCCACAGGGCGCCGCGGAAAACGCGACCGAATTTATTTACCTTGCTCACCGGGCACCCCTGGCCATTGGCTGCTCTGAGCTATCCTTAGACGTTGTCGCTGCGCAAACTGCCGGCACGGCGAGCGCAGAGTACTTTGCGGCACAAGCTGCCCAGGTATAGTCCCGTCTCACCTCCGCCAGAAACGTCTCGGCCCTCGCATGTGCCCACGCCGGGTCGCCGAGCACATCACGTAGCGCTCGAGTACAAGCGTCGATATCGCCGGCGCGAAACAATAAACCCGTTTCTCCATGCCGAAGAATTTCGGCATGCCCGCCAACCGCAGAGGCTACCAAGGGTGCGCCGCACGCACCCGCCTCGATCACTGCCAAGCCGAACGGCTCAGCATGGGATGGCTGCACACATACCGCGGCTCTCGACAGCATAGCGGCCACCGACTCGCGAGATAGATCGACGAGGCAAAGCAACCTCCCGCCCAGCCCTAGACGCGCAGCTGCATCCTCCAGAGGCTTGCGTTCAGGACCGTCCATTCCTGCGATGACCAGATCCAGGTCGGGAAAATCCTGTGCGACGCGCGAAAATGCCTCCAAAAGAATCTGATGTCCTTTGCGTGGCAGATAGCTCCCGACGCTGGCGATGTAGCGATGCGGCAATTCGACCCCGGGCGTACTCTGTTGGCTGGCCTTAGGTGAGAACAGCAAGGCATCGACACCGTTGTGGATGACCGTAATGCGCGATAGGGGTATCCGAAACTCCTCTGCCACGCGATTTGCCAGAAAGTTCGAACAGGCGGTAATCGCGTCCACCGAATCGAGTAGCGTTGCCCATAACCGCGACTCCAGTCCCGGCTTCGGCCGGCGCACGTCGGTCCCGTGAAAGGAGAGCAGCAGACGGCCGCGGAACAACCCTATCCGCTTCAACAGAGCCACACCGAGCGCCTGAAGCGATGGATAGTGAAAATTGACTGCCTGCGCACGGGAGGACGACAGCAATCGCCAAATACGAAACAAGCGCAGTGGAGAGGCCAGAACATTTTTCAGCCCTGCCTTTTCGATCGTCCCGCTCATCAGCGCGAAACGAAACCAGATGGCGCCGTCCTCTCCCCTCCCGGGCCGGGGATAGGCCCAGTCGCTGACCACGACAGCAGGTCGCAGCGCTGCTTGCTCAAAGCAAACTGCCAGGTTCTTCACGACCACGCTGACTCCGGCCCGATGTTCGGCAGACCAGGGCAACACCAGCAGTATGGAAGCCGTTGCCGATGCGTCCATTTCAGCCACCCGTACCAAGACCGGCGCGCCAGTCCCGAAGCCAGCGACCCATACGCGAAGGCAAATAAGTCTTCGCGAGTGAGGAAATGATCCGCCCACGGGGGATAATCTTCAACGACTGCCAGTAAGCCCGCCGCGCCTCGACAATATCTCCGGAGAGCAACCGACGGTAGCCAATACTAGCCTTCATGTCCGCCACCTTGCGCCGGTAACTCGCATACTGGGCCCCGGTCAGGAATGGCCGGGCGCGCTCAAGATTACGCCGGTGCGCCTCGAATTGATCGAGCCGGAACTGCTCGACACGCGATGAAATACTCGTTGCATAATGGCGGTAGGCGCTCAAGGGCAAGTTAAGAAAAGCGCAATTTCCGTCGCGCACCAGGCGGAACCAGAGGTCGTGATCTTCCATCAGCGTGAGATCTTCCGGAAACCACTCCTTCTGCCGACGGAGAGCCTCTGCCCTAACGGTCACCGTGTTGGTATTCATACCGCTCAACTCGGCGGAAATAAAGGCATAGAAACTCTTCTTACACAGGTAGGTTTTTCCGCCACGGCTTTCGAGATGCTTTGCCGCCTGCTTTTGGTACTCGTGTCGCGCCAGAAAACCAAGTATTTCAGTGCAGCCTGACTCATCCATGATCTGAAAATCATGAAAGACAAAATCGATTTCCGGATTCGCTTGGAAAACCTCAGCCACGCTGGCAACACGATTTCGTGAGTAACGGTCGTCGCCATCGAGAAAGGCGATGAACTCTCCCCTTGCCTGGCGGATGCCCGCGTTTCTAGCCACCGCCGGCCTGCCGGAATTTCCTTGGCTAAATACTCGTACCCTCGCGTCATTACCGGCCATAGCTTTAGCAATGGCCAGGGAGTCGTCTGTCGAGCCATCATCGACCACGATGACTTCGAGCCTGGACTCCGTTTGCTCAAGCACTGATCCGATCGCCTCGCGCAGAAATCGCCCACAATTGAAAGCGGGAATGATGACCGAGACCAAGGGAACTGAGGTCGGCGTTTGAATACCAGAACTCGTGACAGTGTCAGTCATGTCGCAAGACGTCGAGCAACGCAGGCGAATTGCCGGAAGCGTACGTCATCGAAGCGATGCCCACAGAGGAAATTGAGCACGCGGAATTTCCAGGGAAAGGGACGGCCGTTGATCCCTTGAAGTCGAAGGACTTCAAATCCGGACTCTTCGAACAGGCGAGCGATCGACTTCTCGGTAAAAAATCGCAAGTGGGTACGATCCAATACTCCTTCGCTCTGGTAGATCCAATCCTTATTGACCAGCAGACTCTTGAATGCGTCGAAATAACGGATATTCGGAATCGAAGCCACGACGTAGCCGCCCGGGCGCAAATACTGCGCGAATCGGCTCACCGTGGTCCAAGGGTCGTGGAGATGTTCGAGGACATCGTTGTACGTGATGCAATCGAAATATCCGTGAGGGATTTCCAGATCCGCCCTCTCGATGTCAGATTCCAGAACCCGATCGAGAACTCGCCGAGCTCGCACTGCGGCAGCGGCAAACGACTCCACACCCGTCACTTCGACCCGGCGGGACTCTTTCAGCAAAGCGCCAAAACTGCCATTTCCGCAGCCTATCTCAAGCAAATTAGTCACTTCGGGCGGAATGAAAGACAGCATCTCGCGCCGATCATTGGAGAAGTAGCTGCTGTTCTTGTCTTCGTAAGCACTCGCCAAGTTATTCATGAAGGACCTTGCCTCCGCCGGACGTCGGCGCACGAAATACTTCTTGTCGGATGACCTCGAGATAGGCATGGCCGAACTTGAGGTCAGGCTCCAGGTGGTTTCCCTCGGCCCATTCATTCCATGATTTGACGAGGACAATGTTCTCTTCCGGCGGCCTGTCGATCCTGAGTTCGATGGCCTTCCTCAAGATGCCGCGATACAATTCCGGCGATGATTCGTGGAGTACCAAGGCATTCTTTCCGGAACGCGGCGAATTGTCCCAGGCATGGACAATGCAAGGATAGTTGTCATGGCTCTCTACACGGACCGGCAACAGCGTATCGAGGACTTCCGCATAGGAATAGATCGTGGGCAATCCGGCCCGCTCCTGATACTTGCGCCGGGCCCATTCGCCGAACCTGCGCCGGGATACCCACGGCCGCCTGATCGGCATGCGACAGGTGCTGGCGGCATCGAACCCATGAAGAGCGGGATTCCAACTCTCGTCCACGCCCATGCCGACCAAGTGCAAACCAGGCAAACCGGCCTGTAACGCCATCTCTCGCCAGAGATCGGTGACCCGGCGCGATTCGGGCAGATTCATCGGTCGGTAAATGGCGAAAAACGGCTTGCCATTGACCCTGACATAGCGCGAATCGCAAAATGCCGGAAGCACGGTTTGGAAGTGCGCACGGTGATCATCGTCGCCCGGATAGGTCTGCTCGACCAGGACGCGGTTCGGCGCACCATGCCAGATTCCAGTCCAGGTTTCATTGGCCCAACAAAGACAGAATGGAAAGTCCGGCCGACCGCTGCGCAGCACTTCCTGGAAAGGTCGTTCCAGCAACTGTTTGCCGCCAAACCAGTAGTGGTAGTAACAGAAGCCTTCGATGCCATAGGCCTGCGCCAGTTTGGCCTGTTCCTCGCGCGCTTCGCTCAGGCGCAGATCGTAAAACCCAAGATCCGCGGGGACATGCGGTTGATAATGGCCGGAAAACATCGGTTTGGCCTTCGCCGTATTGGTCCACTCGGTAAAGCCCTTGCCCCACCACTGATCATTTTCGGCAATGGGATGGAATTGAGGCAAGTACAGAGCCAGCAAGCGTGCGTTGGGTCTCGAATTCATGATCGAATCGCGTTCGGAATTTTGCTATCGGGTTTCACATGTCTGAGGTTGACGTGGCGATGCTGGAATAGTCCCGATCCCGGGCATGACCGCATGAGAGACAACGTATCTGAATTTTCCTGATTTTTCCGGCGCAATCCTGGCCACCTGCTCGGCTACTATTCTGACTTCGCTCCCCAGTCTTGCCTTGAAACCCTGCTCGATCAGGATCAGCGATGCCGTGTCGAAGGCCGCATCCGTGACCAGCTGCACCCGCGTCAACTCGAGACTCTCCTGGATGATCTTGAACTGCTTGACCCCAGCCAGGTCGCGCACGATGTAGACCAGGGCCAGGCCGTGCATCACCGTGCCGTCCGCCGCAACCACGAAATCGCTGGTACGCCCCTGTATTTCCTTCAGCATGGGCAGGCCACGACCGCACTGGCATTGCGCGTCATCGAGAATCCCGATGTCGCCGGTACGGTAGCGGATGAAGGGGAAATCGGCCGTTGCGAGGTGGGTGACGACTATCTCGCCCGGTTCGCCGGCCGAAAGTGCATGCCCTTCGGCATCGACGATCTCGACGATGATATCTTCGGCGCTGATGTGCATGCCACCGGATGGGCATTCGTGGGCGATGAAGCCGGCATCGCGCCCGCCATAGCCGTTTGCCACAGAACAACCGAAAGCTGCCGAGATCTGTGCCCGCTGCTCCCCGTAGAGCATCTCCGAGGTGACGAAGGCGACCTGGACGCCCAGGTCGTCCAGGCGCTGGCCGCTTGCTTTTGCATACTCCGCGATGTGCGCCAGTGCCGAGGGATAGCCGAAGATCATGCGCGGACGGAAGGCACGAATTTCCCTGATGAAACCCGCCAGCCTCGCCGGCGACATCTCGAAGGCCGGCAGCAGCTTGCTGCGCAGCAATTTATCGCGGATCAGGCGCAAACGATCCTGCGCCCCCAGTTCGATCGGCGAACCCCAGACCACGATCTCCGGATCGCCGATATCCACGCCCCACCAGCGGGTCGCCCGCCGTTTGGCGGCAACATCGTGGCTGATGCGGCTGCGGCCCATAAAAAAGATCAGCGGCTCGCCGCTGGAGCCGCCGGTGTTGTAGCGCTTCAGAGGTCCAGCCACCTCCGATTTCAGATCATTGGCGCGGATTATCGCCTTGCTGAGGAGAGGCAGCCGCTGCAGGTCGCTCAGTTGATTCATGGCTCGCGGGTCGAAACCGATCTCCCGGAACAGGGAGCGGTAATAGGGCACATGGCAGCCCGCATACTCGAGCAAGCTCTTTAAACCGGCCAGGCGGTGATTTTGCAGCGAACCGGCACTCCACCATTGGCTACCCTCCAGCGCGCCCATCCGGGCGACGCTATCGTGGCCCTTGAGCCTTTCGTGAAGTGGGAAGAGGATGGTCGCGACTTGACGGGACATGATGGCACTCTCAGGATTCATAGTCAGGCCAGTTCCACGGAAGGCGCACCTAAGGCGCGGGCATAGACGGAAAACAGTTGGCCGCGCACCTGTGACCAGGCAAAACGCGTGGCTGTTTCCAGCCCCGCTTGGCACAGCCGCTCGGCAAGCTTCCCGTCACCGAGGACGCTGCAGGCTGCGGCGGCCATCGCCGCCGGCTCGCCGGGCGCGACCAGGATGGCGTTTTTGCCATCCTCGACCAGATGGGGAATGCCGCCGACGTTGGTGCTGACGATAGGTACCCCGCTGGCCATGGCTTCGAGCAAGGAGATCGGCATGTTGTCCACGAGCGAAGGGTTGAGCAGCAAGTCGGCATTCAGGTAAAGATCGACGATGTCCTCGTTGTCCAGCCTGCCGGTGAAACGAACGGCATCGGCCACCCCTAACTCGGCACAGAGCTTCTCCAGCGAAGCGAGCCGCGGACCCGATCCAGCCACCGTCAAACGGGCGTCGGCATGAACCCGCCGGATGGCGGCAAATGCCCGCAGGGCATTGGGGATGTCGTAGATATCCTCCAGATTGCGGGTGACGATGAGGTGGTGCCCGCGCTCCTTGCCCTTGGCCGGCTTGAAACGCGCCAGGTCGATGATGTTCGGCACGATCTCGGTAGGAACCGCCCATTTGGCGAATACCGCCGCGAGAAACTCGGATGGCACGAGCACCGCATCGGCGCGCGCCAGGGTCGGCCTCAGCCAGGCAAACTCGGCTTGAAAAAAGCGCTCCGCATCACCGCCGCGATAATTCACGATCACCGGCGTTCCGCGCAGCGAGGCCAACCACACCGCCGGTGCGGCATAGAGATGCCAAGCCCAGCCGGAATTGGCCATGACGTGAAACAGATCGACCCGGCCGGCGCAGGTCCATAACCTCGCCAGATAAGGCAGAAAACGGAACAGGGCACGGACAACGCGCAGCTTTTCAACCCAGACTGGCCGATAAGGCGCATTCACCTGCACCAGTTCCACCAAAATCCCGGCTTCGCGGAGCAGGCGCGCCAGTTGCATGGTCTGGTTGGCCATGCCGCCGGAAGGCGGTGGCAACGGACCGACCAAGCCGATGCGGATAGGTCGCCGAGATTTCGAAGCCGCCGGCGTTTCGCCGGTGCTATTTAGTGCGGACGTGGCAGGCATGGTCATCGCAGTCTTACGCAGTCGCGTAACCGACTTGCCTGAGGTTATTGGCCAGGCGCAGGCCGAAGCGCAACCCGCCACTATCCCAGGGGGTGAAGCGCGGGATCTGGAACAGGTCGCAGCCATGGCGCGCGGCACCACGGGCCGTGGTCACTGCGGCCTCGAAGCCGGCTTGCCGGACAAGTTGCACCTGGACTGCACTGTAGTCCCTGCCCGGAATTCCGTTCGGGTAGGCAAAGAAACGAACCGCGCCGCCGGTAATCTGTTCCAGCCGCCGCCGGCCTTCGAGCAGCTCGGATAAAACCTCATCTTCCGGCAATCCCTGCAGAATCGGATGATGAACGGTGTGGGCGCCGATCGTCATTCCGGCACGGACCATCTCCTGCAACTGGGACGAACTCATCATCAGGTCGTCTGGCAAATCGACATCGGCGCAGACGGCAATGGCATTGACCCGGCTTTGCCGTTCTGCCGGCAGCAGATATTTCAGCTTACCGATCAGACGAGCGATGGCGGATCTCCGTTGCGCAACGGTTTCTATCGGATGCACGCCCAGATCGAGCGGACGCAGATCGAGCAGCGAACCGGCGCAGCGGCGCAAGGTCTCGATCACTGTGTCGTTCCACATGCGACCGCCGTCCATGAAACCTGTGCACACGAAGAACGTGGCCGGCAAGCCAAGGCGCAGCAGTATGGGCAAGGCCACGTTGCGATTGTCGGCATAGCCATCATCGAAGGTGATCACCGCCGGCCGCGACGGCAGCTTGCCATCGCGCAGTCCGGCCACTGCTTCGGCGAGCGGCAGGACATTAAACCAGCGCTTGAGCCAGTCCATTTTTTGCTCGAAGGAGTGGGTATGCGGCTCGCCAGGAAAGAGCGGGTCAGGTTCGGCATGGACGCGATGAAACATCAGCACCGACAGCTTGGCACCCCTTCCGGCCGGCGCCAGTGCGTGCATCAGCAGGCGCATCATGCGGCACCCCACGATTGCGCCACGAGCAATAGCGACAGAGCCAGTGCCGCCGCCATCGCAGCTTGCAGACGCCGACGCAGCCTTAACATGCGCTGCTCAGAACTGCGGCTCTCAGCAGCCGGGTAGATGTGAATGCGCGGCTGTACGCCGACCAGGTCGCCGACCAGATGCGCCAGGGCACGGGAGACCATGCCAGCTGACCGCACCAGCGGATGCGCGTAATAGGAAAAAGGCGCATTGCCCCACCACAAATACCATTCGGCGGCGCCACGTCGGAAATAGGCTAGCGCTTTTTCATCTTCAACATAACCTGCACGACCCGGCCCGTTCGGCTGCAGGCAGACGGAGCCCCTGCGCCCTAGCAGGCTGGCGCGAAACTCCAGGGCCGAGAGGGGTTCGCCGCTGACGGCGTCGACAACGTGAAAATTATTGTGCGGGTCCAGGAACAGCCATTTGCCGCGACGATGGTCGAACACTTCGACGAAGGTGTGGCCATGGCCGCCGAATCCGTCGAAGGAAAAGGCCCACTGGCGTGCATCCAATCCGGCTGCATGCGCCAAAGCGAGGAACACCTTGACGAAATCGGCGCAATGTCCGTAGCCCTCTCGGATGCCGGCGTACGTGGCAGTCAGGTCGGCCTGTATCGGTCCCTTGTCCAGAGCCTTCTCGGCAAGGTGGCCGGCCAGACGCAACGCCCTGTCCCAGTCGTCCAAGCCGCCGAGATCGAGTGCGGCTACGATGGCAAGATAATCGGCGCTGGCAGGCCTCAGTTCGCGACGGAAATCCGCCGGCACCGTGTCCGGAGTCCACAGGAAGTCCCCGTCACGGGATGGCTCGAGCAGCAGCGCATTGCGCACGCGCACCGCCCCGACGGGCGGCCAGGCCTGCCTCAGGAGGAAAGCTGCCAGCGCACCCAGCGCCACCAGGTTGGCTATGAGCATCCGGGTCATGGCGCTACCAGCACAAGCCCAAATATTCGCCGCGCAGCCTGTCGCGATCGGGCAGGTGCGCCAGATCGATGACTATCTGGTCGTCGCGCAGGTAGCGCTGCAGACCTTCGACCACCTGATTATCTGCAAGTGCGACCACCAGTACCTCGGACTCGCCGATAACGCTCTCCAGCTCGCTCTTCATCAGACAGCCGATGTGCGGCAGGTGCTGCTCGATGAAGCGGCGGTTGGCGCCGAGCAGCTTGGATAGATTCACCTCGGGGTCATAGACCAACAGGCTAAGACCCTTGCCGAAGAAATGTTCGGCAAGAGCCACCATCGGGCTTTCACGCAGGTCGTCGGTGCCGGACTTGAAGGAAAGTCCGATCATGCCGATGCGCCGTTTGCCCGAGGCCATGACCTTGCTGATGGCGTGGCTCAGGTGCTCTTGATTCGACTTGACGATGCCGTCCAGCATCGGCATTTCGACATCGCGCATCTTGGCCATATACAGGGTGGCGCGCAGATCCTTGGGCAGGCACGAACCGCCGAAGGCAAAACCCGGCCTGAGGTAGGCCTTGGAAATATTGAGTTGGTTATCCTGGCAGAGCAGGTCCATCACTTCGAACGGGTCCACGCCCATGGCTTCACAGATACGCGCCATTTCGTTGGCGAAGGTGATCTTGAGGGCGTGGAAGTTGTTGCAGGAATACTTGACCATCTCGGCGGAGCGGAGCGAAGTCGGGTGAAACTGGCAGGGCAGATGCCCGAACAACTTCCTCAGCAATTCCAGCGGAGCCGGGCAACTGGCGCCGACGATGGTGAATGGCGGATGATCATAGTCGCGGATGGAGGAACCTTCGCGCAGGAACTCCGGCTGAAAGCAGAGATGGAAATCGATGCCGTCCCGCTTCCCCGATTCGCGTTCCATGATCGGCCGCAGTACTTCCTCCACGGTCCCAGGCACCAGGGTCGAGCGGAAGACAAAGGTGTGTGGGGTTTTCTTTTCGCGCATGCAAGCCCCGAGATCTCGGCCCAGGCGCAGCATGGCGGCCTGGTCTTGACTGCCGTTGGCAGCAGAAGGCGTGCCGACGCAGATCAAGGAAATCTCGGTGTTGGCCATGGCCAGGCGCACGTCAGGCGTCACGTGCACCCTGCCACTGGCGACTGCCTGCTGCATCAGGTCGATCATGCCTTCCTCGATCACGGGCGTCTTGCCGCCGCCAATCAAGGCCAACTTTGCCGGGTCGACATCGACGCCATAGACCGTATGCCCGTCGCGCGCAAGACAGGCCAGAGAAACCGCGCCGACGTAACCGAGACCAAAGATACTGATATTCACCAGAGCTTCCCTTATTCAAGCAATTGCGCGTTTGTCATATCCGTCGATGCAGCGTTCGACGATGCCATCCAAGCGCTCCATCGATTTCGGCCATGCGTGGTTGGAGATCATCCGTGCCCGCCCGGCAATGGCCAGGCGATTTCGCTCTGCCTTATCGTCCATGATTTTCAATATGGCGTTAGCATATCCGATATAGGTCTCCGTGACCAGAAAATGTTCATCGGCAACCGCGTCCACGCCTCCGGCGGCGACCCTGCTGGTCACCACGGGCACGCCCATGGCCATGGCCTCGAGGATCTTGTTCTGTGTGCCGCGGGCGATATTCAGCGGCGCCACCATCAGGGCCGCGCCGCGGACGAAGGGACGCACATCGGGCACCGAGCCGGTGACCGTCACGCCGGGCAAATCACCTAGTCTGCGCATCGCCGCCGACGGGTCGGCGCCGACGATCAGCAGCTTGACATTGGGACGCTTTGCCCGCAGTAGCGGCAGCGTATTGGCGCAGAAGTCTGCCATGCATTCCTGGTTCGGGTAGTAATCCATACGGCCGATGAAGCTGATCGTGTCCGGGTCATAATCCTTGCCATCGGGCGCAAAGAAATCGCTGTCGACGCCATTGGGGAACCAGTCGCTCGCGACATCGACGCCATAGCCGTTCAATGTCTCCCATTCGGCGCGGGTGGTGGTGGTGCACAGGTCGAAACAGCCGGCAAGGCGCTTTTCCACTCGCAGCATCTTCCTGCCTTCCAGCCGGTAGCCGAGATTCAGCGGAAAAGATTTGAATCGGGCGTATTCCAGCCATTTTTGCGAATCCATGTCGCCGAAGTCGAGAATCTTCGGAATGCCGCGAACCTCGGAGACGTATTGCGCCACCGACGAGCAATGGACGAATATCAGGTCGAAGCTCCTCCTGCGCAACATTTCCCGGATCCGCAGCGCCAGCTCGGCTGAATAGAAATATCCCAGCGTCGATGCTGTAGATGTCGGCAGGCGCGCGACCATCCGCGCCATCTGTACCGGCTTGCTGACCTCGACCATCTCGAAGTTCGCGCAATACGGCGAGATATCCTGGCCTTCCCGGCCCTCTTCTTCCGAGCGCACCAGCGAGGCCACCGTCACTTCGTGCCGCTGGCTGAAATGACGGATCATGTTGAAGGGCCGGATCTTGCCGCCACGCTTCGGCGGAAAGGGAAATCGATGACAGATGTAAAGTATCTTCATGCCAGCACCTCCTGCAATTCGGCGGCGACGTCTGACGGATCGCGCCTGTCGAGATAGATGCGCGCCCAGACCTCGAAATTGAGCAGCGACAGCAATGGGTCGGTGCCGTCGACCGCGTTCCGGGCATGATCGGCAATCAGCTTGCGCACTGCCGGGAAATGGAACAGGCCGCGCCGGGTGATCGCCTGCTCGGAGAGCACCGAGGCGAGCAGCGGCGCCAGCTCTCCCTTGAGCCAGGCGCCCAT
>CAILCO010000124.1 GCA_903832735.1 uncultured Sterolibacterium sp. | reverse complement strand
TGGTACCGTTCGTCTTGGGTGAGATGTGTGTAGTTCATTCTTGGCAACTTTGACTTGGAGGTCTAGGGGCTCGGATGCTATCGCATCTCGCCCACTCCACTGGTTAATCAAGAGTTGCACTTCGAATTTGAACTCGCGGCTCCCTTCGAGCGCTACCGTTGGTCAAAGCGGCGCGCTCGAGACTGACACCACTTATACCAGTAGCGCCAAAATACTCATCTCTTCATATGGGTTGGTCACTTGGTCGCTAGAATCCGATACGGCGACAAGTGCTTGGGCATGCATCAACTCGACAACGGCCTTTACCAATAATGCGCCAGCGGTTTCGGGTGCGCAGTGCTACAGGGTTGACCAAACCGGGAATATTTCGGCGATGAAGGTGACTGTGTATGACAACGGGCAGGCCCTGACCTTCCAGTAATCGAGCTGATTCGTGTTCCTGCCGTTGCCCGAAGCACCGAAATTCCTTGGCGCGATGTCACGGCCTGAACCTGCAGTGCCAAATGCTGCCGGCACCAGGAAGTCTGCGCGCTCCCTCCAGGATCAGGTCTCGCGCACACCATCGTGGCTGAGAGGCTGCCCTGGCTGCGGTGATTGGCCAAACAAGCGCATCAGGAAGAAGATTGTCGCCAATGTGGCGGCGTAGGCAACAAGTTGAATGCCAGTGGGGCGATCGGCGTAGCCAATCAGCGTATGGAGCGCTTTTCCGGCCAAGCTGGCATCCGAAAGCAAGCCAGATGTATCCCAAACTGCGCGGGAAAGCACGGTCACTAACCCTGCCTGTTGGAGGAATACCATGGCTTGTGACGCCATACCCGCCGCAAGCAGGGCGATCAACCAACTGGTCACAGTAAACAGATGGCGCGTTGGTATGCGGAGCAGGCCGAAATACATCAGGGCGCTGACGCCCGCTCCCAGCGCAAGACCGATTGCGCCGCCTAGGAACATGGGGATTCCGCCGCTTCCTGCGGATAGCGCAATGCCGTAAAGAAACAGCACGATTTCCGACCCTTCGCGCAATACGGCAACGCCCACCACGATGGCCAAAGCTGACAGGGTGCGCCTGCCTCCGACGACATCTTCACCCAGGGATTTCATTTCTTTCGCTATATGACGGCCTTCGCGTGCCATCCAGACGTTGTGACAGGTCAGCATCAACACGGCGATCGCCATCACCGTGGCATTGAACAATTCCTGTCCGGCACCCGCCATCATGCCGGCAATGGAATCGGCGAATGCGGCTAACAGGCAGGCGCCTGCTATACCCGCCGAGATTCCAAGCCCCAACCAAAGGCTGCGGTGAGGCACGCCGGGCGTTGCGGCCAGGGCGATGCCGATCACCAAGCCGGCCTCAATAACCTCACGAAATACGATAATCAGCGTGGCGAGCATGGGCGTACCTCAAAAATGCGTTTCATATTCGATTAGAAATCTCGCGGCGTTGCGCGCCGCCGCGGAACTTACGCCGACAAAATAGGCGGCCTGATACTTGACGTGTCCAAAGAGCTTCCCATAGACAGCGGGGCCAATGTAATGCTCTTGCTCGCTGGCATGCCCTAACGGACCGCCTTGACCCAAATCGCTCTGTATCTCTATGCCCGGCTGAAAATACGTGCTGTAACGATAGCGGGTGTTCCAGAGAAAGAGGTAGTCAGCTCCACCGCTATTGCCGGAATACTTTCCGACGTCCTGAGTAAACCCGACATTTGCCGTGTGTGTGAATCTGCCGACATCTTTCTGCAACAGCAGTTTGACCTCCAGAGAACTGGGCGAATTGCTTCGTGTGGGGAAATCATAGGCGACCAGCACGCCGGCATCGAGCCAGTATTCTCCCGATTCGACGAACTGGTAGCGAGCCTCGATTTCGTGCGCGAACAGTTGCAGGGTATTGCCGGGCTCTCCTGAGTACAGACCGTTGATTTCCATTGCCAACCGGGGCGCGAGTCCGGCTTCTAGCGTGACTTCACCGGTTTGCGCGCCACCGACAGCCGGCCGTGGGTCGAAGGACCGGGAACCGCTGTACTCCAGCGCGAGTTCGCGGTATTCGACATTCGGCGAATACATTTCGTCCAGGCCAAATGCGCCACTGTGTTTCGTGGCGCAGCCAAGCGCGGCGATCAAAGCGGCGGTCATTGCGCGCCGGTACGGATAAGGAAGTCGAGTGGGCATGATCATCCTATTTGGCGATGATCATGCCCGTCGTCGTGTCGCGGTGAAAGTCATCGAAGTAGCCATAGCGACCGGCATCCAGCGGCCCGATGAATACGATGACCTCGCTGTTGGCAGCAACCACTTTCTCGCGGTTTAGATCGCTGCTCTCGAATTCCGCCGGAGTCGCATCGAGGTTTTTCACGGTGACTTTGATTTTCCGGCCGGACGGAATGATCAACTCTTTAGGCGAGAATTGATTGCCCTTTAGCGTGATGACATATTCTTCAGCTTGCGCTGACGCTGAAAACAACAGGTAAGCGGATAGCGCTAGCGAGTAAGCAGAAGATCTATTCATGGGCGCTTTCCTGGTTAATTTGCCGCAAACAGTTGGGAGTCACTCTTAACTGAGGATGATAATCATTCTCAATCATAGCGTCAAGTAGGGGGACTCAAGCTAAGCCGCTGCTCAGGGTTGGACATGACGCACCATGAGGCTCCGATGGGCAAGCGGATTGCCTCAATTTCGCATTCTGGTGCGATGAAAGTTGCTAGCCCATGTCATACCTCGGCCGCGGTGACTGCACGGCGCTGGAGACGGTTTCCGGGGGTTTTGAAGCCACTTCGGGCGTGCGACGGCTGATAGAATCGGAATCGACATCATGGGGAGAGTTCGAGTGAGACGTTTCTGCATTGCCTTGCTGAGCCTGAGCGCGTTGCCGGCAAACGCAGGCGAAGGGCCGGCTAACGGCAATATTCCGCTGCGCACTGAGCTGCTATGAGCCGGCGTGGGCTAGCTCTGGGCCTGGCCGTTGCCGCCTACATGCTGTCGTTCTTCCATCGCGTCGCACCGGCCGCGCTCGCCCAGGATCTGGCCGCGAGTTTTCATCTTGGCGCGGCTGCCCTGGGCAGCCTGGCCGCCACCTATTTTTATATCTACACCTTGATGCAGATTCCCACCGGCATCCTGGCCGACACCCTGGGACCGCGCAAGATCCTGTTCACGGGCGGACTGGTGGCTGGTTGCGGATCGCTCCTGTTCGGACTGGCGCCGACCTTCGAGTTGGCTTTCGTCGGCCGCAGTCTGGTTGGCCTGGGCGTGTCGGTGACCTTCATCGCCATGCTCAAGCTCATCGCCGCATGGTACGAGGAGAGCCGCTTCGCGACGCTCACCGGCTTGTGCATGCTAATCGGCAATCTCGGTTCTATCCTGGCCGGCGCGCCGCTCGCCGCGCTCACCGAGATCGCCTCCTGGCGCGCGATATTCGTGGTTATCGGGCTGATATCCCTAGTGATCGGCGTCGCCAGCTTGTTCTTGGTCGTTGATCGACCCGCTGAGCAGACACCCAACCCGGCCGGGATAGGTCGCACTGCCTGGCTCTCGGGTCTCGGTCTGGTGCTGAAGAATCGGGCCACCTGGCCCGGCTTCTTCGTGACCTTCGGTATCTCCGGTAGTTTTTTCGCCTTCGCCGGACTTTGGGCCGTGCCCTTCTTCACCCAGGTGCAGGGCATGACGCGAGCAGTTGCGTCGAATCACATCAGCCTCTACTTTCTCGGCTTCGCCGTCGGGTCGGCGGTATGGGGCAGAATCTCCGACCGACTCGGGCGGCGCAAGACCATCATGATCCTGGGTAGTCTGCTGCATGCGTTGGGTTGGCTGGTCTGGGTCCTCGGTATAGTGCTGCCGCTCGCCGCGAGCTATCCCTTCTGTCTGGTGATGGGGCTATTGACCGCAAGCTTCACGCTCTCGTGGGCTTGCGCCAAGGAGGCCAATCCGCCACCGCTCTCGGGCATGGCGACCAGCGTCGTGAATGTCGGAGTATTCCTCGGGCCGGCGATGCTGCAACCACTGGTCGGCTGGGCGATGGACCGGAGTTGGAACGGTGCGATGGAAAATGGCGCGCGGGTTTACCTCGCCGCCGATTACCGCATAGGCATGCTGCTGATGGCCGGGGCAGCGGTGGTTGGCTGTCTTGCCACCCTGGCGGTTAGGGAGACTGGCTGCCGCAACATCTGGAAGGCATGACCGCCATTCCGGCTTGACCGTCGGCGGGGCACCACTGTCGGCGTTTGCCGATAGTGCCCTGGAAGCTTTAGCCGGCCATAAGGGCAAGCCCATACGTGCCCGCGCGTATTCATGCTGCCCGGATATCCAAGTACATTGTGCCGGTCGGCGATATGGCATAAACCTGACGCCGAGTTGAAGCCCGTGGCAACTGTGTGCAGGATGGAGGGAGTCTGACCATGATCGCGAGTCAAGTTCCGTCGACCATCGCTGGCGCTGAAACAGCCGGCAGCCGCGCGGTCGCTGCCGCCGTCGGGGATGAAGTGGCGCTGCTGACGCTCGATGATCGTGGGATGATCTGCGATTGCAATGGCGCCGGCGAGGCCTTGTTCAGATACCGCCGCAGCGAATTGGTCTGGCGTCACGTTTCCATGCTGCTGCCGCAATTCGAGGAGATGGCGTTGATGGAAAATGGCCAGCCCAACTCGCTCCTGAGTTATCTCTGCCACATCGGCCTGCAGTTTCACGCGGTTACCCAGGACGGAAGGAATTTTGCCAGCGAGTTGTTCCTCAACTGCCTCGACAGCGCTGGCCACGGCCGGTTGTCGCTGATCGTGCGCCCTGCGGCGGAAGCGCCCGGCGACGGAGGCTGAGCGGCACCAAGGACCAGGCTTCAGGCCGCGGATTTCAAGAACACCATGCAGGCACAGTCCGCATCCCAACAGGCAGAGATCGTCGCCAACATTCTGCAGCGCCAGCGCCGGGATCCGGCGCGACTGGTGCAAGTCCTGCGCGAGATCGACGAAGTGCTAGGGGAGTTGACCCCTGAAGTCCTGGCCATGGTCGGCGAGCAGCTCAAGCGGCCCTTTGCCGAGGTAGCTGGGGTTGCCGGTTTCTACCATTTCCTCGAGCTTGAACAGCGCGCACGCTACCGGATCTTTTGGAGCGACAACATCATCGAGCAGATGCAGGGCAGCACCGAACTGCGCGAGGAGATGTGCCGCCTGCTCTGGATCGAGCCAGGACGCGCATCCGAAGACGGTTTGGTAAAGGTCGGCTTGACCTCCTGTATCGGCATGGGCGACCAGGGTCCGGCGTTGTTGGTCAATGGCCGCACCGTGACCAGAATGACACGCGCGCGGGTCGCTGCGATGGTCGAGCTGATACGAGGAGGGGCCTTGGTCGGCAACTGGCCGGAGGAATGGTTCGCGGTGGCAGACAACATCCGTCGCCGCGACATCCTCCTTGGTCGCTCATACAAGGCGGGAGCGGCCATCGCTGCGGCTTTGGCGCGAGGGCCGGCCGCGATGCTCGGAGAGATTCAGAGCGCACGGCTGCGCGGCCGTGGCGGCGCCGGTTTCAGCACGGCACAGAAGTGGCAGGCCTGCCGTGATGCGCCGGGGGATGTCCGCTACGTCGTCTGTAATGCCGACGAAGGCGAACCGGGCACCTTCAAGGACCGCGTGCTACTGAGCGCCTACGCCGACCTGGTCTTTGAAGGCATGTGTATTGCCGGATTGTGTATCGGCGCCCGACAGGGCCTGCTTTATCTGCGCGGCGAATACCGCTACCTGCTTGAAGCGCTCGAAGCCAACTTGGCCAGGCGCCGCGCCGCCGGGCTGCTCGGTCGGGACATACTCGGAGCCGCGGGCTATGATTTTGACATCGAGATTCACCTGGGCGCGGGTGCCTATGTCTGCGGCGAGGAGTCGGCGCTGCTCGAGTCTCTAGCAGGCAAGCGAGGCGTGCCGAGGAATCGCCCGCCGTTCCCGGTGACGCACGGTTACCTCGATTGCCCTACGGCGGTAAACAACGCCGAGACGCTCGCCGCAGCCTGCCTGATCGCTGAAAATGGCGGTGTTTGCTATGCCGCCATCGGCACGGAAATGTCCACCGGCAGCAAGCTCCTCTCGGTGTCCGGGGATTGCGCCCGGCCTGGCATCTATGAATATCCTTTCGGCGTCACGGTCGCCCAGGTGCTGGCCGATGCCGGCGCCAACGATACGCAGGCGGTGCAGGTCTCCGGTCCCTCCGGGGTCTGCGTGGCGCCCGAAGAGTTCGGGCGCCGCCTGGCTTTCGAGGATCTGCCCAGCGCCGGCGCTTTCATGGTATTCGGCGCCAGCCGAGACATGTTCGAGGTGGCGCGCAACTTCGCTCACTTCTTCGCCCATGAGAGTTGCGGCTTTTGCACACCCTGCCGGGTCGGCACTGCGCTGGTGAAGAATCTGATGGACAAGATCAACGCCGGTCACGGTTCGCCAGCCGATATCAACGAATTGTTCAAGCTGCAGCGCCTGATGGAGTCGACCGCTCATTGCGGGCTCGGTCATTCCGCCTGCAACCCGGTGGCCGACACCCTGAAGAAGTTCCGTCCGGCTTACCAGCGGCGTCTCCATTCCACCGAGTTCGAACCGGCATTCGATCTCGATTACGCGCTTTCCCAGGCGCGGCAGATGACCGGTCGCGACGACGCCGGCGCGCATCTGGCGAACGAATCATGAGCGACGTGTTTCTACTCGACGGCGAGCAGGTCCCGTTCACCGTCGGCCAGACCGTCATGGCCGCTGCGCGCGCTGCCGGCCGTTATATTCCGCACCTATGCTGGCACCCGGAGTTTCAGCCGCACGGCTCCTGCAGGCTATGCACGGTCAAGGCCGACGGACATTTCGCCGCCGCTTGCACCCTGGCGGCGCGGCCGGGCATGACGGTCGATAACCGCACCGCTGAGCTGGACGACCAGCGGCGCACACTGCTGCAGATGCTCTTCGTCGAAGGCAACCACTTCTGCCCTTCCTGCGAGAAGAGCGGCGCCTGCAAGCTGCAAGCCACCGCCTACGAATTGAAGATGATGACTCCGCACTTCGATCACTTCTTCCCCGACCGTGCAGTCGATGCCTCGCATCCCGATTTGCTGCTCGACTTCAATCGCTGCATCCTCTGCGAACTCTGCGTGCGCGCCAGTCGCGATGCGGACGGCAAAAATGTCTTCGCCATCACCGGCCGCGGCATCAAGAGTCATCTGATCGTCAATAGTCCTTCGGGCCGGCTCGCTGACACGGCCATGAGCCTCGCCGATCGCGCCGCCAGCGTCTGCCCGGTAGGGGTCATCCTGGCGAAGGGGCGGGGTTTCGTGATACCGATAGGCGAGCGTCGCTACGACAGGCAACAGATTGGTGCGGCCGAAGAGCAATGAAACCGAAAATCGCCACCACCTCGCTCGCCGGCTGCTTCGGCTGCCACATGTCCTTGCTCGACATCGATCTGCGTCTGCTTGAACTGTTGCAACGGGTCGAGTTCGACCGCTCTCCGATCAACGACATCAAGACCGTCGGCCCTTGCGCCATCGGACTGATCGAGGGCGGGGTATGCAACGCCGAGAATGTCGAGGTGCTCCGCGAGTTTCGCCGTCATTGCAAGATCATCGTCGCGTTCGGCGCCTGCGCGGTCAATGGCGGCCTGCCGGCGCAACGCAATCACCTCGATTTGCGCGACATCCTCGAAGAGGTCTACCAGACCAGTCCGGGACTGGCGCCAGGCTGCAGCATTCCCAACGATCCCGAGTTGCCGCTGCCGCTGAACAAGGTGCACCCCATTCACGAGATCGTACGCGTCGATTACTTCCTGCCAGGCTGCCCGCCGTCGGCGGAGGCGATCTGGAAATTCTTGAACGACCTGATCATTGGCCGCACGCCGGTGCTCGGCCACGGACTGCTGCGCTACGACTGAGACCGTCATGGGCTTCGAACTGGAAACCGCCGATCATCCGGAGCGCCTGCGCCGCGTCGCCATCGATCCGCTGTCGCGGGTCGAGGGTCACGGCAAGGTGAGCATCCTGCTCGACGACGACGATCGGGTTCGGCAGGTCCGTCTGCACATTGTCGAGTTCCGCGGTTTCGAGAAATTCATTCAGGGTCGGCCTTATTGGGAAGTGCCGGTGATGGTGCAACGGCTCTGTGGCATTTGCCCGGTCTCGCACCACCTCGCTGCTTCGAAAGCGATGGACGTCATCGTCGGCGCCGGCCAACTGACCGAGACGGCGGAAAAGCTGCGGCGCCTGATGCACTACGGGCAGATCCTGCAATCGCACGCACTGCATTTCTTCCATCTCGCATCGCCCGATCTGCTCTTCGGTTTCGATTCGGAGCTTTCGCGGCGCAACATCGTTGGCATCGCCGCCGCCCATCCGGAAACGGCGAAGAGGGGCATCCTGCTGCGCAAGTTCGGCCAGGAAGTGATCTGCGCCACAGCCGGAAAGCGGGTGCATGGCACCGGCTCGGTGCCCGGTGGGGTCAACAAATCGCTGACCGCAGCGGAGTGCGATTTCCTGCTCGCCGACAGCGCCAGGATGATCGATTGGAGTCTCGCCGCGGTGCAACTGATCAAACAGCTGCATCGCCAGAATCCCGCCCTCTACGACAACTTCGCCAATTTCCGCGCCAACTCCATGAGCTTGGTTGCGCACGATGGCAGCCTTGACCTCTATCACGGCCAGCTGCGCGTTCGTGATGCCGACGGCAAACTGCTCTTCGACCGGGTCGATTACCAGGCTTACGGGCAGTTGATCGCCGAGGGCGTGAAACCCTGGAGCTACATGAAATTTCCCTACCTCGTGGGCCTGGGCGAAGAGCGTGGCTGGTATCGGGTTGGGCCGCTGGCGCGGGTGCAGAACTGCGATCGCATAGGCACGCCCCTGGCCGAGGCTGAGCGCCAGGAGTTCCTCGCCTATGCCGGAGAAAACGGCAGAAGCGGTCCGTTGCATGCCACGCTAGCCTACCACTGGGCGCGCATGATCGAGATGCTCTTCGCCGCGGAGACGATAGCCGCCTTGCTTGCCGACCCGGCCCTGCAGGGCGACCAGTTGACCACCAGCGGCCAGCGCGTAGCCGAAGGCGTCGGCGTCATCGAGGCGCCGCGCGGCACGCTGATCCATCATTACCGCGTCGACGACGATGATCTGGTTTCCGTGGCCAATCTGATCGTGTCGACCACGCACAACAACCAGGCGATGAACAGCGCCGTGCGCGAAGTGGCCAAAACCTACCTCGACGGACGCAGGCTCACCGAAGGTCTGCTCAACCATATCGAAGTGGCGATCCGCGCCTTCGATCCCTGCCTTTCCTGCGCCACCCATGCGCTGGGGCAGATGCCGCTGGAAGTCCTCTTGTACGACGCCGGGGGGGCCATCGTCGGCCGCTTATGCCGCGCATCGGGCGGCGGCCTTTCGTCATGACCGCGACGATGCCCGCGCCGTCCCTGGTTTTCGCATGGGGTAATCCCAGTCGCGGCGACGATTCCCTCGGTCCACGGTTTATCGAGCGCCTGGCAGCGCTCTCCGCCGCCCATCCGGAATGGCTGCGCTTCGAAGCTCTAGGCGATTTCCAGTTGCAGATCGAGCACGCGCTCGATCTGGCCGGGCGACAACGCATCCTTTTCGTGGACGCCAGCATCACCTGTGATGCGCCTTTCGCAGTGAAGACCATCACGCCGGCGCGAGACGCAAGTTTTACCACGCATGCCCTGAGTCCGCAGGCATTGTTGCAGGTCTATCGCGATTTCACCGACCTCGATCCGCCGCCGACACAACTCCTGGCCATCCGCGGCGATCGCTTCGAACTGGGCGAAACACTGAGCGCCGCTGCGCGCAGCCACCTCGATGCGGCGCTCGACTGGGCCGCATCCTGGCTCGATCCGGAGCGATACGCGTCTGCGGGTATTGCTCCTCGCCGGATCACAGCATAGGTTGACCCTGTTGCCGATAGAGATTCGAATTCACTTGGGGATGACCGTGAAAATACTAGTGTGCCTGCTCGCCGCACTGTTGATGATAGGCAACGCTGGGGCGGTGGATGGCCTGTCATTCGAGGCGGGTAGCGGTGAGTACACCAATGCCAAACGCGTCGGCGCAGTCTGGAACTGGCAAAAGCAATGGCTCAGCGATGGTGCCTGGCAACTGACCGGGTTCTGGGAAGCCATGGCCGGCAGTTGGCGTGGCCACAGCCCGGCCGGCAATAATCGGACCATTACCGATCTTGGCATTACCCCGGTGTTTCGCTTGCAGCAGAGAAAGCGAACGGGCTTTGCACCCTACGTCGAGGGCGCGATCGGAGTCCATCTGATTTCACCGACCTACATCTATGCGGATCGCAAGTTCGGCAGCGCCTTCCAGTTTGGCGATCATGTCGGCTTTGGGGCGAGTTTCGGCGAGCGTGAGCAATTCGATATCGGCTATCGCTTACAACATTTATCCAACGGCGACATCAAGCAGCCCAATCAGGGCGTCAATCTCAATGAAGTGCATTTGATCTATCGCTTTTAGGGTTCGCCGCTGGTCGATCAACTGAAATATGAAAGGAGAGCGGTCGTGTACAACAAAATTCTGTCTCCCGTCGATGGTAGCCTGACGTCGGATCGTGGCGTGGCGGAGGCTATCAGCCTGGCCAGGGACCAGCAGGCAAGGCTGCGCTTCCTTCATGTACTCGATCCCTACTTCGCGACGGTCGAGCCAGGCTCGATCAATATTGCCGAGTGGCTGGAAATACTTCGCCGCAGCGGCCGCGAAATTCTGGACAAGGCTAAGGCCACTGCTGACGCCGCAGGGATAATTGCAGAGACGGCCATGGTGGAAAGCATGGGTGGAAGGGTTGCGGAAGTGATAGTCAGAGAGGCAGAAGCCTGGCCGGCGGAGGTGATCGTGATGGGGACCCATGGGCGTCGGGGAGTCAGCCACCTATTCATGGGCAGCGATGCCGAGGCCGTCATCCGGACAAGTCCGGTACCGGTGCTCCTTATGCGATATAACCAAGCGGAAGCTAAGGCCGCGGTCTAGCAGCCTGCCGGATGGCTGGGCGGCTTTACTTCTTCTTGCCCAGCGTAATGCGGAATTCCTCCAGCCTGGCCTCGTAGTTCTCGGCCTCTCCGTATTCCTGGAATCGGGCATAGCGGGCATGGGTGCCGAGTATCTTGCGCGCATGCTTGATCGGGCAGAAATATTGTTCGGTCCGCGCCACGATCTCGCCGACATAGGCGATCAGCCCGGCGCCATAGGCGCAATAGGTGCAGTGGAATTTTTCGATGAAATTGAGGTATTCGAGCTGTTGCCGATCGAACACCAGGTAATCGCCGCGCCGCACCTTGGCGACCCGGTAGATCGGAAAGCACGTCGCCTGGTAGAAGCTGACGAAGAGATCGAGAATCAGCAGCGGAATGATCATGGAGTAGATGATTGGGCCGGTGATTAGATTCTGCGGACGGTAGCTGACCAGCCAACGGAGAAAGCCGGTCTTCAGCCGACGGTGGGCTTCCACGATGGAGCGCTCGAATTCGACGCGCTTGCCCTTGATCTGGAAGAGCACGCTGGCCTCCTGTTCGTGGAGCGCTGCCTGCAGTTCCTCTTCGAGGACGGTGATCTGGTTAAGCAGATGGCGAATGCTATCGTTCATATCGGGCTCCGCCCACAGTAAGAGTTCTACTCTAACAGCCTCGCAGCAATGGGTCATCGCCACGGGAGAAATTTTCACAGTCCATTGTCATCGTCACCATGCATGTTGGCATCAGGGAAAACTCATACGCGTCCGCGCGTATTGATCCTCTCCGGATCAAGGTTTAGATTTAGCCCGTCCGCCGATCGATACCATCGTCATTCGATTGTCTACTTGCTGTCCGCCTCTGGAGTTCGACATGAAACCAACGCTGATCCGCCATTGCCTAGTGCTTGCTGTACACGCCTTGCTGTTGCAGTCGATCCCGGCTCTGGCCGACCAGTTGCCGCCGCATCCAGTGGGCGCACCCGGAGACATTGCCAATTTCGACTGGGTGAAGCATACCCAACGCACGATAGCCGAACTCAAGGGCAAGCTGAATCTCACGCCGGACCAGACGGCGGCTTGGGATAACTGGTCTGCAGGAGTGATGAATGATGCCCGGCAGCAGATTGAAAGGAACAGGTTATGGCAGGAACAAATGGGCAAAGTACCAGCGCCGGCCTCCGATGCCACGCCCGAGCGCATGGCCCGCGGGATTGAACGCTTGCGTGCCGAAGCCGCCGAGATGCAGAGGCATCTCGCCCGACTCGAAGCGGCCCAAGTTCGTACCAAAGCGTTTTACGACAAACTGGACGCCAACCAGAAGACTATTTTTGATCTCTACTGGCAAGGGGTCCATCACCGGGACGTCGGCCGTGGTCATGGCCACGGCATGCATGAGGGCGGCCCCGGCCCCATGAGGGGCGAGCGCGGAGGCCCGGGCAAGGGCTAAGGGGAGCGAGTGGATCTTATCGGTGGGGTACGATGATGAAAGCCAGATTGAAGAAATGCGTTGTGCGACTTTTCATGCTTGCTGCCTGCCTGCCTTTGTCGCTGGCGGCCGCCGCTGACCATGCGGGCGGGCGCAGTGCCGGTGGCGCCCGTGCCAGTGCCCACGCGACCCATGGAGGCGCTGGCCGGGCTGGGACTGGTGGCGCTCACTGGAACGGCGGCGGCTGGGGATGGTGGGGCCTGGGTCTGGGCCTGGGCTTGGGGCTTGACGCTTTGTACTATGGGTATCCGGGCTATCCTTACGTTCCGCCAGTGGTCATCGTCGATCAACCGGTAGTGCTCGCGTCTCCCGAGGGGCCCGCCGTCGCGCTTCCGCCCGGTCCGCCGGCCACGGCAAGCTGGTACTACTGCGCTTCGGCGCAAGGCTACTATCCCTACGTAAGTCAGTGTCCCGAACCCTGGCAGCAGGTCCCTGCCGTGCCCTCGGGACCCGTATATTAGACGGCCCGCCAGCGTAACGGCCGACGGGACAGGCCGTCTAGAGGTCGTATGAAATTATCGTTCCACGGCGCCGATCGCGGCGTCACCGGATCCTGCCACCTGATCGAATCCGGCGGCTACTCGATTCTGATCGACTGCGGCTTAGATCAGGGCGGGCGCGAACTGGAAGAAGAACATGCCGTGGCGGAAATCGCTATCTTCGCCATGACTGAGCAGGACTATGACAATGGCGCATGTCCTCAGTGCCAGCCGAGTATCAAAGGCTCCTTGCGCGGGGTCGCGGGCGTTGCGCCGCTGGGGTGGCCGACGATGATGGGCGCAATGGCAGAATAGTCGGCGGGAATCGACAACTCCGCCTTAATCTCGGGAAGATTCAGCGCCGGCAGGGCGGATCCGATGACGCAGCTGCCCAGTCCCATGGCGCATGCGGCCAGCATCAGGTTTTCCGCGGCGAGCCAGCAGTCTGCGGCAACGAAGGGCCCGATGGGTCTGGCGCAGATGACGATCAGCGTGCCGGCATCGTAGAAGATGTTGAAATCAGGGCTGGCAAAGGCATTGAAGGCATGGCCGGTCCGTTCCACGCCGGCGCGTCGCACTTCCTCGGCGAATAGCGGCTTGGCACGTTCCGAGAGACGCTGCAGCAACTGCCGGTCCTGAACGATGGCGAACGCCCAGGGCTCTTCATGAACCGCCGTGGGCGCACGTACCGCGGCCTCGAGCAGCGAGCCTATGGTGTTGCGGTCGACGACCGCATCGCGGTAGCTGCGCACCGAACGACGCGCCAGGATCGCTTCGAAAGCGTTCAAGCCGGTGTCTGGCAGGCGCATGATCGGACTCCCTTAGTGCAAAGTGGATAAGCTATCCGCATTGCCGTGTCCGGGAAATCCGTGCGAACACTTATGCCAGCGGCGCGAACGCGATCAGCCGTTGAGAAATGTTTCCGCGCTTCAGGGGCGCAGTCCGCCGGCATCGGCGATGCGGGCCAGGTCGAGCAAGGTGTCCGCGCCGGTCTTGTGCATGATTCGCGCCTTGTGAATTTCCACGGTGCGGTGGCTGATGCCCAGGTGACGGGCGATCTCCTTGTTGGGCAGACCCTCGACGGCCAGGGCCATCACTTCTCTTTCTCGTTCGGTCAGGCTGGCGATGCTCGCCGTGGCGGTTTGACTGGCCTCGGCCTGCATGCTCATTCGCTCGCTTTCGCGCAACGCCGCTTTAACGCTGGTGAGCAGCTCGGAGCCCATGATCGGCTTGGTCAGGAAGTCGACCGCGCCGGCCTTGATTGCCCTAACGCTGGTCGGAATGTCGCCGTGGCCGGTGAGAAAGATCAGCGGCAGCAGGATGCCGCGCTTCGAGAGTTCGGCCTGCAACTGCATGCCGCTCATTCCGGGCATGCGCAGGTCGACGATGGCACAGCTTTTCGATGTCGGTCGACAGGCCGCGAGAAAGGACTCTGCGCCAGCGAAAACCTCAACGACGATATCCTCCTGTTCGAGCAGCAGCGTCAGCGAATCCCGTACGGCGCGATCGTCGTCGACCACGAAGACCGTCGCGCCGTTCATGAGGCGAACGGCCAGGTAAAGTGAAACGTCGCACCTGGTCCGGTTTTCGGCTCGATCCAGAGTTGTCCTCCGTGAGCCTCCACGAGCGCACGGCTGATGGCCAGGCCCAAGCCTACGCCCTCGGGCTTGGTCGTGAAAAATGGTTCGAAGATGCGTACTGCCGTTTCCGCACCGAGGCCCGGGCCGTTATCCTGGACAGTCACCTGCGCCATATCTTGCCCTGTCAAGGTTTGCACCGTGATCGTCAGAGTTTCCGCCGGAACCTCGGCGCCGCGCATGGCATCGACGCTGTTATGCAACAGGTTGACCAGGATTTTCTGCAACTGGAGTCGATTCGCCCTGACCGGAGGCAAGTCGGGCTCCAGTTCGAGCAGCAGGCGAAAGCCGCCGTAGCCGTTTTCAGTAGCGATGGTCAGTGCCTCGCACACCACCTCGTTGAGGTCAACCAGTTCCGACACGGCTTCGCCCTTGTGCAGAAAATCGAGCAGTTCGTGCAGGGTCCGGCCTGCGCGCTGTGCCTGTTCGACGGCGCCTTCGAGGGCGCGCTGTAGCTTCGCCGGGTCCGGATTCTTCGTGCTGTCGCGCAGCATGCGCAGCGCCGCTTCGCTGTAGACGGAAATCGACGCCAGCGGCTGGTTCAGTTCGTGCGCGATGGCCGCCGCCGTCTGTGCCGCCACCTGCCGCTTGACCAGCAGTTCCATTTCGCTGCGGCGTTCCCGTAGCTCCCTGGACAGGTGTACCTGAGCCGAGATGTCCCTTAACGTGCCGACCAGACGGACGGCCTGCCCGGCCTCGAAAAACACCTGTCCGTTGACTGCGACATGGCGCACTTTGCCGTCGATGCGGTTGATGGCCCGGTACTCGACGCAGTACTCGCCACTGCCACCGGGATTCATTGCTTTCCTGACCGTGGCTTGCGTCGCGGCGCGATCATCGGGGTGCACGCCGTCCATAAAGGTGGCATAGGAGACCGGCTCGTCCGGTCCGACGCCCCATATCTCCCTCATGCGTTCGTCCCAGATGATCTTGTCGCTGACGATGTCGTGATCGAAGATACCCAGATTCGATGAGGTCTTCGCCAGCCGCAAGCGCTCTTCGCTCGAGCGCAGTTCTGCTATGGCCTCCCTGCGCGGCGTGACATCGCGGGAGAAACCGACGGTGCCGATGACACGCCCGTTGACGCTGACCGGCGACTTGTAGGTTTCGTACCAGACCCGGTCGCCATCACGCTCCAGGGGTTCCTCGACGATCCTTGATCTGCCGCTGGTCAGGACGGCCTGGTCATCGGCGCGATAAGCCTCCGCCAGATCCGCGGGCCAGATGTCGAAATCGGACAGGCCCTCGATTTGTGCGCCGGAGGTATAGCCGCAGGATTCCGCGAACGGCCGGTTGACCGCGACGAGGCGACCGTTCTCGTCCTTAAGCCAGACCAGAAAAGGAATATTGTCGATCAGGGCGCGCAAGTAATGCTCGCGCAGATTTCGGTCGTCTACGACTCGCTCCGGCTTTTCGGCAGGGGTGCTCATGGGCAGGCACCGTAAGCCATCGCCGTTCCTGCGTCAATATATTCGCATGATGGCGACCGATCGGCTGCCGCTGCTCCATTGCCGGGCGGCGCTATATAATGCGCCGCTAACCGTCAAGGAGTGAGCGATGATCGCAGATCCGGAGCGCTACGCCAGAGCTATCGCGCTGTTCGACGCCGCCAACGGAGAGGATCCGAACTACGAGGCCGAGGCGGGCAAACGGTTTCCCAAGGAGTTGCTCTACGCCAGCCGGATGAGCGAGATGCTAGGCCGTTTCGCTCCCGACGCCTCGGAGGCGGTGCGGCTCGCGGTGCGCTGCCAGCATATCCAGCGCTGGAAAATCCCGCGTCAGGACTACCCGATGACGCCTGCCGGCTACCAGCGCTGGCGTACCACCCTGTACCAGTTCCATGCCGAGACGGCCGGCCAGTTGATGAAGATGGCCGGATACGACGACGCGATGATCGAGCGGGTAAGGCAAGTCGTCGGCAAGCGAGGTCTCAAGGTCAACCCTGAAACCCAGATGATGGAAGACGTGGTCGGCCTAGTCTTCCTGGAGCACTACCTCGCTGCTTTCGCCGCTCAGCATCCGCAATACGACGAGGCGAAGTGGCTGGACATCCTAAGGAAAACCTGGAAGAAAATGTCGTCTGCCGGCCATGAGGCGGCGCTGTCTAAAATCAAACTGCCCGAGCATCTGACCCCCTTGATCGTCAAGGCGGTGGGCACCCCTGCGGAGGCAACATGAAAATCGGATTTATCGGACTTGGCCTGATGGGCCGGCCCATGGCGCTCAACCTGGCCCGCGCCGGCCATGAATTGCATCTTTGGGCGCGCCGACCGGCGTCGCTGGAGCCGTTTGCCGAGGTCCACGCCCATGCTCACATCAGTGCCGCCGAAGTGGCGCGGCACGCCAGGATCGTTTTCACCATGGTCGCCGATGCACCCGACGTGGCGCAGGTGACGCTGGGCGAAGGCGGCATCGCGGAAGGGGCGGGGCAGGGCACCATCATCGTGGACATGAGCACCATCGCCCCGGCCGCAGCGCGCGATATCTCCTTGCGGCTGCTGGCCCGCGGCATCGAGTTCCTCGATGCACCGGTGTCCGGCGGCGAGGTCGGCGCCATCAATGCCGCGCTGACCATCATGGTCGGTGGCAAGGCCAGCGTCTTCGAGGAGATCCGGCCGCTGTTCGAAAAGCTCGGCAAGTCGGCGACCCTGATCGGCGATTCGGGCGCGGGACAGGTGGCCAAGGCCTGCAACCAGATTCTCACCGGCGTCGGCGTCGCCGCCGTGGCGGAAGCCTTCACCTTCGCCAGGAAGAGCGGCGTCGATCCGGCGAAGGTGCGCGAGGCGCTGCTGGGCGGCTTCGCCTACAGCAAGATCCTGGAGAACCACGGCCAGCGGATGCTCGATCGCAACTTCAAGCCCGGCTTCAAATCCTGGATGCATCAGAAGGACTTGCGCATCGTCATGGAGGAGGCGCACGGCCTCGGCCTGATGTTGCCCAGCGCCGCGGCGACGGCGCAGATGCTCAATGCCATGGCGGGCTCTGGATTGGGCGAAGAGGACTCGATCGCTATGCTTAAGCTGCTGGAGCGAATGAGCGGCCAGGAATGAGGCTGGGCTTCATCGGCCTGGGCGCGATGGGGCAGCCGATGGCGCGGCAGCTTCTCTCCGCCGGCCATCAGCTGGCGCTCTGGGCGCGTCGGCCTGACAGCCTGAGGCCGCTGCTCGATCAGGGTGCCCGGGCTTATCCCAGCCCAAGCGAACTGGCTAGAAATGCCGAGGTGGTGTTCACCATGGTGACGGCGAGCGATGACGTTGCGGCGCTCGCTCTCGGCCCGGATGGCTTGATCCACGGCGCTGCCCCGGGGAGCATCCATGTCGATATGAGCACCATCGCGCCGCAAGTGGCGCGTCGTATCGCCGGCCGCTTGGCCGAGAAAGACATCGCCATGCTCGACGCGCCGGTCTCGGGCGGCGTCGCTGCGGCTGAGAAAGCCACGCTGGCGATCATGGTCGGCGGCGCAGCCGCGACGCTGGAGCGGGTGCGGCCCTTGCTGGAAACGCTAGGTAAAACCATCGTCCATGTCGGCGGTCATGGCGCCGGACAGGTAGCCAAGGCCTGCAACCAGATGGTGATGGTGGCAGCTATCGAAGCCTGTGCCGAGGCGATGCGTCTGGCTGCCGCCTCGGGCGTCGATCCCGAGCGCGTGCGGACCGCCATGCTGGGCGGCGCGGCGGGTTCGGTGGTGCTCGAGGTGTTCGGCGGTCGCATGGCGGCGCGCGATTTCCAGGCTGGCGTCGAAGCGCGGCTGCATCACAAGGATTTCGCCATTATGATGCAGGAGGCATACCGCCTGGGTTGTCCGCTGCCGGTTGCCGGCCAGGTCTGGCAGCAACTCAATGCCTTGATGGGTCATGGCTGGGGTGGTCAGGACAGCGTCTCGTTGCTCAAGGTGCTGGAAGTCGCAAATGGGTGAGTGTCGCTGCCGATGAAAGCCCGCCTGGATAAACTCACCGAGGCCGAGTTGCGCAAGATCCTGCTCGAACAGCAGGCGATTCTCGATAACGCCACGATCGGCATCCTGTTCTCGCGCAATCGCAAGATCGTCTCCAGCAACGCGCTCTGCGCCGAAATGTTCGGCTATGCCCCGGATGAACTGATCGGGTTGTCCGGCGAGGCGCTCTACCCTTCTGAAGAGGCGTACCAGGAACTCGGGCGTGCGGCGTCGCCGGCGCTCTCGGCCGGCAGATCCTTCCATACCGAGACCCGCTACAAGCGCAAGGATGGCTCGTTGTTCTGGTGTCGCGTTTCGGCCAAGGCCATCGATGCGCAGCGCACCCGGGACGGCACCATCTGGATCATGGAGGATGCCAGCGAAGACCGGATGATGCGCGAGGCGCTGGAACAGTCCATTCTCGAACTGGGGGCCATCTTCGAGACCGCCATGATCGGAATTTTCGTCTTGCGCGAGCGCCGCGTGGCACGCTGCAATCGCCGCATGGAGGAGTTGTTCGGTTATGCCCCGGGCGAGTTGCAGGGACAGTCCACCCGGCTGTGGTACTTCACCGAGGAAGGCTATTCGGGGCCGGGTGCGGCCGCCTATACAGATCTCGCGCGGGGCAACATGCATAGGCGCGAGCAGTTGTTTCGGCGCAAGGACGGGTCTTCCTTCCTGGGCGTATTGTCCTTGCGCGCCTTCGACCCCGAGCGGCCGCTGGCCGGCGCGGTCGGTCTGATCGAGGACATTACTGGCAAGAAGCTGGCTGAAGAGCGGGTGCGCGCTGCTCTCGAAGAGCAGGAGATGATCTTCAACAACGCCGCAGTCGCGATCATGTTCGTCAGGAATCGCGTCATTCAGCGTTGCAACAATCGCCTCGAAGACTTGTTCGGCTACTCGGAGGGTGAGTTGATCGGCAATTCGACCCTGATGCTGTTTCCCACCGTGAACGAATATGACGCGTTCGGCGCGAGCACCAACGAAATCATCCGCCGCGGCGAAACCATCGTCAGGGAACTGCGCGTGCGGCGCAAGGACGGCCGCCTGTTCTGGTTGCGCGCCACCGGGCGCAAGACCGATTCGCCCGGGATCGTCCTCGACGTGATCTGGATTTTCGAGGACGTGAGCGAGCGCCACCAGGCCGAGGAGGCGCTGGCGCGGGCGCGCGACGAACTGGAGGCACGCGTCGCCGAGAGAACCGCCGAGCTTGCCAGCACCAATCAGCAACTGCAGGAAGAAGTGTTCGAGCGCCTGCAGGCGGAGCAGCGCATCTGGCATTTGGCCCACCATGATGCGCTGACCGGTCTGCCCAATCGCAGCTTGTTGCTCGACCGTCTCGACCAAGCGCTGACCCAAGCGGCGCGCTCGCGTCAGCGGGTGGCGGTGATGTTCCTCGATCTCGATCGCTTCAAGAGCATCAACGACACGCTCGGCCATGCCGTCGGCGACCAGTTGCTGAAGCATGTCGCCGAGCGTTTGCGCGCTGCGGTCCGCGCCGTCGACACCGTGTCGCGTCTGGGCGGCGACGAATTCGTGATCGTGCTGCACGAGATCGACCGCCTCGACGATGCGACGCTGGTGGCGGAAAAAATGATCACTGCGCTCGCTCAGGCGGTATGGGTCGATGGTCATCAACTGCACGCCACACCATCGATTGGCATCAGCGTTTTTCCCGACGACAGCGACGAGGCCTATGCCCTGATGAAGCACGCCGACACGGCGATGTACCACGCCAAGGCGAGCGGTCGCAACACCTTCCAGTTCTTCACGCCGAAAATGAACGAGGAGGCGACGCACTTCTTCAACCTCGAGCACCGCTTGCGCGGCGCGCTCGAACGCGGAGAGTTTCTGCTCCACTACCAGCCGCTGGTCGATTATCCGCGCCGTGCCGTGTGCGGCCTGGAGGCCCTGGTGCGCTGGCAGGATCCGGACAAGGGCATGGTGCCGCCCGGCGATTTCATTCCGGTGGCGGAAGAGACCGGCCTGATCGTGCCGCTCGGCGAATGGGTGTTGCGCGAGGCTTGCCGCCAGAGCAGCGCGTGGCAAGTGCAGGGCTATCCGCCGTTGCCGGTGTCGGTGAATATCTCGCCGCGCCAGTTCCGCCAGAAGGACCTGGTCGAGATCATCCGCGCGATCCTAGAGGAAACCGCTCTGCCACCCGAACTGCTCGAACTCGAGATCACCGAATCGACCCTGATGCATGACGCCGATGAAACCATGATCAAGTTGCGCCGGATTGCCGACATGGGTGTTCGGCTGGCGGTCGATGACTTCGGCACCGGCTATTCCAGCCTGAGCTACCTGAAACGCTTTCCGGTGCATAAGCTGAAGATCGATCAGGGTTTCGTCCGCGATCTGGGCACCGACCGCGACGACGCCGCCATCGTCGCGGCGATCATCGCCCTGGCGCATGCCCTGGGCCTCAAGGTGCTGGCCGAGGGCGTGGAGACCCAGGCCCAACTCGCGGCGCTGATCAACTACGGCTGCGCACAGTTTCAGGGCTATCTCTTTTCCACGGCACTGTCGCCGGCGAACGTGGCCGATATCTTCAATCCGCCGGCACTGCTCCCTAGGGCATAATCCGTATTTTCATTTGCGAGGACTTTTCATGAGCCAGATCACCACCAGCAGCGGCCTGATCATCGAGGACATCAGCGTCGGCAGCGGCGCCGAAGCAAGCAAGGGCCAGACAGTCTCGGTGCACTACACCGGATGGCTAATCGATGGAAAGAAATTTGATTCCAGCAAGGATCGTAACGACCCTTTCGAGTTTGGCCTGGGACAGCGTCAGGTGATTTTGGGTTGGGACGAGGGCGTCGTGGGGATGAGAATCGGCGGCACGCGCAAACTCACCATTCCGCCCGAGTTGGGCTATGGCGCGCGTGGCGCCGGGGGCGTCATTCCGCCAAACGCCACGCTGGTGTTCGAAATCGAACTGCTCGGCTTGAGCTGAAGGAACAGGGCACCGTGGCGCCGGTCTTGTCATCGAAACTGCCGAAGGTTGGCACGACGATCTTCACCGTGATGTCGACGCTCGCCGCGGAGTGCGGCGCCCTGAATCTTTCGCAGGGCTTCCCCGATTTTTCGGCGCCGCAGCGCTTGTTCGATCTGGTCGCCGAGCAACTGGCGGCAGGGCGCAACCAGTATGCCCCGATGGCCGGCGCGGCGCCCTTGCGCGAGGCTATCGCCGAGAAGGTCTTTGCCCTCTACGGCGCCCGTTACGCCGTCGCTGGCGAGATCACCGTCACTGCCGGCGCCACTCAGGCGATCTTCACCGCTATCGCTGCCTGTGTGCGGCCGGGCGACGAGGTAATCGTCTTCGCGCCGGTGTACGATTCCTACGTGCCGGGGATAGAACTCAACGGTGGCAAGGCGGTTTATTCGACCATGCGTTATCCGGATTACCGGCCGGACTGGGACGAAGTGCAAGCGCTGATCTCGCCGCGCACCCGGATGATCATCATCAATTCGCCGCACAACCCCAGCGGATCGGTGTGGTCAGCAGACGATCTGCAACGATTGTCGGCCGTCGTGCGTGACACGGATATCATCATCGTCAGCGACGAGGTCTATGAGCATGTCGTATTCGCCGAGGAAGGCCGTCGCCATGACAGCGTTGCGGCCCATGCGGAACTGAGGGAGCGCAGCTTCGTTGTCTCCTCGTTCGGCAAGACCTACCATATCACTGGCTGGAAGATCGCTTACTGCCTGGCGCCTGCAGCGCTGATGAACGAGTTTCGCAAGGCGCACCAGTTCGTCGTGTTCGCGGTGAATCATCCGATGCAGTTGGCCTTGGCCGGGTTCATGCGCGAGCAGCCCGGGTTTGCCCGTGAACTGGCGATGTTCTACCAGGGCAAGCGCGATTTTTTTCGTCAGAGGCTGGCCGATAGCCGCTTCGAACTGTTGCCCTGCGCCGGCACTTACTTTCAATTGGCGCGCTATTCGGAGATTACCAGTGAGCCGGATACCGAGTTCGTCCGGCGCCTGGCGCTCGAGCACGGCGTTGCCGCGATTCCAGTGTCGGCGTTCTATCCCGACGGTGAAGACTGCCAGGTCATCCGCTTCTGTTTTGCCAAGAATGAGGACACGCTGGCCGCCGCGGCCAGGCGGTTGGCACTGGTATAGATCTATTTTTCCAGCATGCGCCGGATCACGGCGTTGAAAGGGTCTATCCATTCCGGCGCGAACTGATTGTCGCAGGCATTGACCTCGGCGATGGCGCGCAGGATAGAACGGGACTGGCCGCGGTGGCTGTGTTTCAGGGTCACCGCCTCGAAGGCATCGACGATCGCCAGAATCTTGGCGCCGGCGCAGATTTCCTCCGCCTTGAGCTTCTTCGGATAGCCGCAACCGTCGGGCATCTCGTGGTGCTCTGCGACCATCCGGGCCGCCTCCCGCCATCCTTCCATGCGTTCGAGCAGACCGGCGGCCTGGGCCGGGTGGCTGTGCAGCAATCGCTTGTCGTCCGCTGCCAATTTATCCAGCTTGAGCCAGGCAGATTCGGGCAGGAGCATCATGCCGAAATCGTGCATATAGACGGCGGCTTTGAGCTGTGCCGGGTCCACCGGGTTGCCGGCAGCTTTGTCGGTATCGAGCGCCAATTGCAGCAGGCGCTCACCGCGTCCCTTGAACAGCGGCGAGCGGGCCTCGAATTGCAACGATAGCGAGCGGAAGAAGCGCAGGTCCGCGGCGATATTCTCGGGACTGCGTGAAATCACCGAGACGCGCGGCTTCGTCACTCGGGCCGCGCCGGCCGGCCGGAAGCCGGTGACCGCCTCGATCAGGAGTACCGAACGTTCATCGATGGCGTCCTTGTCGGTTCCCGCCAGAACCTCCAAACCACCGACTAGTTCCAGCAGTTTCAAAGGGGCGAGAGAACGATTGCCGGCCAGCGCTTCGAGCGACAGTTCGAGGCGGTCCATGGCCAGCAGGATCACCTCGGCGAGCAGGTCGGAGAAGTCGATCTCGTCGGCGCGCAATCTTGCCAGCAGTGTTTCGATCGGTTGGGCGATGGCGACGCCGATTTCGACCCCGCAGACCGAGGCATTGCCCTTGACATTGTGCAGCGCGCGAAACAGTCGTGCCAGCAGACTCTTGTCGCCCGGCGCGAGCTTTAGCCGGGCAATGTCGCGCTCGATGTCAGGTACCTGCTCTGCCAGGCTATCAATGAACTCCTGCAGTGATTCGCGGCTTCCGATCTTGGGCAGTAGTAAAGCAGTGATGTCCATGCGGTGTATTTTGGCGGGAGGTCCAGGCAACATACGGCAGCCGCGCCCATCGCGCAAGGGAAAGCCTTACCGTCCGTCGAGTTGTTGCAAACAGTTATCGATCTGCTCGGTCGAGATGCTGGGCGAATTCAAGTTGACATCGCAGTCAACTCTGCCCGCATGTCTCGGTTTTGCTCTGGTGTTGTGGGTCGGCCTTGCGTTTTGAGCGCTAACCGCAGTCGATATGCGCTTGCTCTCGGATGGTGGATGGCTGGGGTAAGTGGCGATGAAGCTCTCTTCCGTGGACGGTGCGCGCCCCCCCCCGACGCCGGCGGAAGAGGTATTGAGGCCGCTCTGGCCATGCCAAATTGAGGTCTGCCTGATTTCATCTACAAGAACGATGTTCCGGCCGGCAAATGTTTCCAAGATGAGCACCGCGACGACGAGAACAAGGAGCGTGGCTGACCACAGCGCGACTGTTTTCAGCTTGCTTGCCGGCAACACGACTGGGCGAACGGGGGGGCTAACTAGGGAACCGTATACGCGTGACTCTATGTTGCTCACGGGCGAGTCCCGACGTGCTTTCACTATACCCGAGGGTCGCTTCTTCTTGATGAAGTATCGCTGTCGCGTAACGCTGCTCAAGGCCATGATTCTCTTCCGTCAAATTGATGCGACGCTAAGAGAATCACTTCTCCTAGCCTGGTAGTGCCGCTATCGTGGGGCTCCGTTCCGGGAGCCCGTTAGACCGGTTACTTTGCGCCCCTCTCTTTCGATGAGGTTTGCCCTGTTTCAGGTAGGTAAGGAAGTATTATAGCTAAAGAGTCAGGCGGGCATCTTGCCCCATTCGGGATGGTCGGCGGCGGCCCGGCCTGGTGCGCAGGCAGCGAAAAACTCGGCATCATAATCGCCCAGCGTCTCGACGAAAGGATCGCAGTTTTCCATCAACACGGCGACGCGCTCTTGCGACAGTTGCTCTGCCGCGGCGCCAGCGGGCGCTAGCCCCAATGGCTGTCTCGGGGTACTCCGTCGCTCACGCGACAGATTTTTGGCTTCGTCCGTGACCGGCGAGAGCCAGAGCCCTGCGACATGTTCGTAGTTGCCGATGCATAGCCAGGGACCGCCCGCTTCCGGCGGCGTCGCCATCTCCGGCAAATAACCGCCGTCGGTGCCGGCGCGGGTGCGGTAGGATAGATTGAACCCCAGTTGCTGCGTGTGTTGGCGTAAGGTGCTCCAAGTCATGGCATTCTCCTAAGTTCAAACAGGACGCATGGTCCTTTTTAGGCCTTCCGCGACGGAATGTCATGACGCGCCGCACCACGGCGCTATGATTTTAAGTGCTGCCCCAGGAATCCCTAAGGGTCACGGTCCGGTTGAACACCGGCCTGGCGGGTTGCGAATCGACGCGGTCGGCCACGAAGTAGCCGTGGCGTTCGAACTGGAAGCTCTCCTCGGGTTGCGCAGCTTTCAGCGCAGGTTCCAGATAGGCGATGACCACCTTCTTGCTATCGTGGTTAAGGTCGGCTAGGTAGGCTCGCTCCCCATCGCTGCCGGCACCCGGATGCGGACTGGAAAACAGCCGGTCGAAGAGGCGCACTTCGGCCGGATAGGCGTGAAGCAGCGAGACCCAGTGCAAGTTGCCCTTGACCTTGTAGCTGTCCGAACCCGGCGTGCCGGATTTCGAGTCTGGCAGGTATTCGCAATGTACGGCAAGAAGATTGCCTTCGCCGTCGTAATCGGCGCCGCTGCACTTGACCACGAAGCCGTAGCGCAGCCGCACCATGTTGCCAGGATAGAGGCGGCGGTAGCCCTTGGCCGGCACTTCCATGTAGTCTTCGCGCTCTATCCAGAGTTCCTTCGAAAAAGGCATCTCGCGCTTGCCGAGCTCCGGCTTCAACGGATGGTTGGGGGCAAAGCAGGTCTCTTCCTGTCCCACGGGATAGTTGTCGATGACGAGCTTGATGGGGTCGAGCACGGCGATTCGACGTTCGGCTTTCTCGTTGAGATCCTCGCGCATGCAGTCTTCGAGCAGACTCATGTCGATCCAGGAATCCGACTTGGACACGCCGATGCGTTCCGCGAACAGGCGAAAGCCGGCGGGCGTGAAGCCGCGGCGGCGGGCGCCGACCAGGGTGGGCATGCGCGGGTCGTCCCAGCCGTCGGTGTGGCCTTCGTCGACCAGTTGGATCAGCCGGCGCTTGGAGAGCACGACATAAGTCAGGTTGAGCCGGGAGAACTCGTACTGGTGCGGCAGCGGCAGGTTGAGTAGATTCATGGCGCCGAGCTTTTCGTTGAGCCAGTCGTAGAGCGGGCGATGATCCTCGAACTCGAGAGTGCACACGGAATGGGTGATGTTTTCCAGCGCATCCGAGATGCCGTGGGTGTAGTCGTACATCGGGTAGATGCACCACTTGTCGCCGGTGCGATGATGCGTGGCGTGACGGACGCGGTAGGCGATAGGATCGCGCAGGTTGAAGTTGGGCGAGCCCATGTCGATTTTGAGGCGCAGGACATGTGCGCCGTCGGCGAATTCGCCGGCCTTCATGCGCCTGAACAGGTCCATGTTTTCGGCCACGCCGCGTTCGCGGTGCGGCGAGTTTCTGCCCTTCTCGGTGAGGTTGCCGCGGTGTTCGCGGATCTCGTCGGCGGACAGGCTGTCGACATAGGCGAGGCCGGCCGCTATCAGGGCTTCGGCAAATTCATAGAGCCAGTCGAAGTAGTCGGAGGCATAGTAGAGATTCTCGCCCCAGTCGAAGCCCAGCCAATGCACGGCGTCGATGATGGAGTCGACGTATTCCTGTTCTTCCCTGGTCGGATTGGTGTCGTCGAAGCGAAGGTGGCAGGCGCCACCGTAATCGCGCGCCAGGCCGAAGTTAAGGCAAATACTTTTGGCATGTCCGTAGTGCAGGTAGCCGTTGGGCTCAGGCGGAAACCGGGTGCGGATCTTCGCCTGGTCGGGTGACGCGCTTGCCTGCACTCCGGCCGGACCAGGGCGTCCCGAGAAGCGGCGGGCGGTGTACTTGCCGGCAGCCAGATCGGCTTCGACGATGTTGCGGATGAAGTTGGTAGTGACGGCGGGGGCGATGTGGTCTGCGGACATGGCGATGGGTGTTGCGGAAAACGCCCATTTTAGCGGCAAAGCCGACTACCCCGCGTGTAAAATGCGCGGCATGAATCCTGACCGCAAAGCCGTCCCGCAATGAACTGGTTCGCATTCGCCGCTGTCGGCGTCGGCGCGGCGTTGGGCGCCTGGTTGCGCTGGGGGCTGGGCGTGATGATGAATCCGCTGTTTCCGACCGTCCCCCTGGGCACCCTGGCGGCCAACCTGATCGGCGGCTACCTGGTCGGAGCCGCGGTGGCGGTGTTCCACATCAACGTCGATCTGCCGCCCGAGGCCAAGCTTCTGGTCATCACCGGCTTCCTCGGCGGGCTCACGACCTTTTCCAGTTTCTCCGCCGAGGTTGTCGCGCTGCTCCAGCGCGCCCAGTATTTCTGGGCGGTCGGCACGGTCTCGCTGCATCTGTTCGGCTCGCTCCTGATGACCGTCCTGGGCATACTCAGCGTACAGCATCTTTCCAAATGAAGCAGTTCGGGCCGGCACGTCTGGCCGCGGATAATGCCGCGGCGGCAGCCCGCGTGGCGGAGCGTATTGCCGCCCGTCTGGCGGGCAGGCCGGCGATCGCTTATCCGGAAGAGTTGCCGGTCACGGCGCGGCGCGAAGAAATCGCCCGCGCCATTGAGGCAAACCAGGTGGTCATCGTCTGCGGCGAGACCGGTTCGGGCAAGACCACGCAGTTGCCTAAAATCTGCCTGGAACTGGGTCGTGGCACAGCCGGCCTGATCGGCCACACCCAACCGCGCCGTATTGCCGCCCGCGCCACCGCGGCGCGCATCAGCCAGGAACTGAAGAGCGAACTGGGTCGCTACGTCGGCTACAAGATCCGCTTTACCGATCGTGTCTCCGCCGATACCTACATCAAGCTGATGACCGACGGCATCCTGCTGGCCGAGACCCAGGGCGACCCGCTGCTCCGGCAATACGACACGATCATTCTCGACGAGGCCCACGAGCGCAGCCTAAATATCGATTTCCTGCTCGGCCATCTGAAGCAGATTTTGCCGAGACGCCCGGACCTGAAAGTCATCGTTACCTCGGCAACCCTGGATGCCGAGCGCTTTTCGAAACACTTCGACGGCGCCCCGGTATTCGAGGTCTCCGGTCGCCTCTATCCTATAGAAATACGCTGGCGACCTGTACTGGATGAAACAAAGGACCGGGACATCACCGACGCCATCGTCGATGCCGTGGATGAGGCGCATCGGACCGGGCCCGGCGACGTGCTGGTGTTCCTGCCCGGCGAGCGCGAGATCCGCGAAGCGGCCGAGGCGCTGCGCAAACACCATCCGCCCGGTATCGAGATCCTCTCGCTGTTCGCGCGCCAGTCGGGAGAGGAGCAGGCCCGTGTGTTCCAGTCGCATCAGGGACGGCGGGTAATTCTCGCGACCAATGTCGCCGAGACTTCGCTGACCGTGCCGGGCATACGTTATGTCGTGGACACCGGCCTGGCCCGGGTCAAGCGCTACTCGCATCGCAACAAGGTTGAACAGTTGCAGGTCGAACCGATTGCCCAGGCCGCCGCCAACCAGCGCGCCGGCCGTTGCGGCCGCGTCTCCTCCGGCATCTGCTTCCGCCTCTATGCCGAGGACGACTTCGCCAAGCGTCCGCTCTATTCCGATCCCGAGATCCTGCGCTCCTCGCTGGCCGGGGTGATCCTGCGCATGAAATCGCTGAACCTCGGCGGCGTCGAAAACTTTCCTTTCCTGCAGCCGCCGTTGCCGAGGATGATTGCCGACGGCTACCAGCTGCTCGAAGAGTTGGGTGCGGTCGATGAGGGCAATTATCTGACCGCGGTCGGCCGGGAATTGGCCAAGCTCCCCCTCGACCCGAAGATCGGCCGGATGATTATCAGCGGACGGGATCATGGCGCCTTGCGCGAAGTGCTGATCATCGCCGCCGCCCTGTCGGTGCAGGATGCCCGGGATAGGCCGGCCGAGCAGGCAGGCAGTGCAGATCAGGCGCACGCCAAATGGAAGGACGAGAAGTCGGAGTTTCTTTCTTACCTCAAGCTGTGGGCCGCCGCAGACGAGGTGTGGACGCACCAATCGCAGGGCAAGCAGCGGGCGTGGTGCCGGCAGAACTTCGTCTCCTGGCTGCGTCTGCGCGAGTGGCGCGACATCCACGGCCAGCTTCATGCCGTCTGCGCCGAGCACGGCTGGAAGGAGAGCGAACTGCCGGCTTCCTTCGTGGCGATCCATGAGGCGCTACTCTCGGGCCTGCTCGGCCACGTCGGTGTGAAGAGCGAGGACGAGGGACATTATCTCGGCGCGCACGGCATCAAGTTTTATCCCCATCCGGGATCCAGCCTCGCCAAGCGTGCCGGGCGCTGGATCATGGCCGCCGAACTGGTCGAGACTTCGCGGCTGTTCGCACGCTGTCTGGCAAGGATAGAGCCGGAATGGCTGGAACAGGTCGGCGCCCACCTGATCCGGCGCCATGTCTATGAACCGCATTGGGAGAAGTCCTCCGGCCAGGTGGTGGCCTGGGAGCGCGCCACGTTGCACGGCCTCTTGCTCTATGCCAAGCGTCGGGTGCAATTCGGCAAGACCGTTCAGGAAGCAGTGCTGGCTCGCGAGTTGTTTATCCGCGGCGCGTTGATTGACGGTGAAGTGCATGAGGACTTCGTCCGGCGGGCGAAATTTTTCCAGCACAACCGCAAGCTGATCAGCGAGATCGAGGCGCTCGAACACAAGTCGCGGCGCCCCGATGTGCTGGTGGATGAAGAACTGATCGCCGCTTTCTACGATGCCAAAATTCCGTCCGGCATCTTCACCATCGCCGCCTTCGATCATTGGCGGCGCGACGCCGAACGCGAGGAACCCAGGTTGCTGTTCCTCGAGCGCGAGCAGTTGATGCGTCACGAGGCTTCCGGCATCACCACCGATGCCTTTCCTCATCATCTCGAATTCCATGGCCAGCGGTATACGCTTTCCTATCATCATGATCCGGGCGCGGCCGATGACGGCGTCACCCTCACGCTGCCCTTGACCAGCCTCAACCAGATCTCTGCCGCGCGCTGCGAATGGTTGGTGCCGGGTCTGCTCGAAGAGAAGGTCAGGGCCCTGCTGAAGACCCTGCCTCAGCGATCCAGAAGCCGCCTGATGCCGCTCGATGCTTTTGCCGAGGCGTTCTGCGACGAGGTGCATGATTGCGAAGAGCCGCTGCTGCGCGTCCTGACCCGCGCCGTCGAGGAGAAACTGGCGCTGAAGCTGCCGCTCGATGCCTTCCGTCCCGGCGAACTGCGACCGCATCTGGCCATGAATTTCCGGCTGATCGACGAGCATGGCGGCACTTTGGCCATTTCACGATCTCTGGCTGAATTGCGCGAGCAATACGGCGGCCGGGTGGAACAGAGTTTCGCCCAGGCCGGGGTCGGTAGAGTGGCTGGCGCGGGCAGTGAAGAGGCCGCCGAGGGCGAATTGAGCGGGCTGACTTCATGGAGCTTTGGCGATCTGCCTCCGCTCCTGGAAATCTCGCTGGCCGGGCGCAGCGTGGTCGGCTTTCCGGCACTGGTCGACGAAGGTGAATCAGTTGCCCTGCGCGCTTTCGATACGCCCGAGAAGGCGCAGTGGCAGCATCGTGCCGGTCTACGCCGGCTGTTCGCCCTGGGCATGAAGGAACAGTTGAAATACATCGAGAAGAGCCTGCGCGGCATGGCGCTGCAGTTTATGAACCTGTTTACCGAGCGGGAACTGCAGGAGCAGTTGCTCGCCGCGACCCTGGAGCGCTGCTGCATGATGGTGCCCTTGCCGGGAAACAAGGCGGAATTCGAGCAGCGGCTTGCCGCCGCGAAGGCACGTGTCGCGTTGGTGGCGCAGGAATTGGCGCGGCTCACCGCGACCATCATGGGCGAGTATGCGGGCCTGCAGAAGAAGCTGGCCGCGGCCAAGGGCTTTCCCGAGGTCGTGGCCGACGTCGTTGCCCAGTGTGCCGGGCTGCTCGACAAGGGCTTCATCCTGGCCACACCCTTCGAACGATTGCAGCACTTCCCGCGCTATCTCAAGGCGGCCGGCCTGCGTCTGGAAAAATTGCGCTCGGAGCCGGCCAGGGATGCCGCGGCGATGGCCGAGTGGAACAGGCTGGCAAAGCCCTACGAACGAGAACGCGCGGCTCGGCAAAAGGCTGGCGTGAATGACCCCTTCGTGGAAGAATTCCGCTGGCTTCTGGAAGAGTTGCGCGTCTCACTCTACGCCCAGGAACTGCGCACGCCGACCCCGGTATCGGTGAAGCGGCTGGCGAAGACCTGGGAGTCGCGAGATCACCATCATTGAGGAGAAGACTATGGGCTTCGGCGCAATCGTCATCGGCGACGAAATCATCCGCGGCAAGCGGACCGATAAACACTTTTCCAAGGTGATAGAACTGCTCGCGCTACGCGGCCTGCATCTCGACTGGAGCCTCTATCTCGGGGACGATCGGCGCAGGCTGACCGAGGCGCTTGCGCGTAGTCTGAAGACGGATGATGTCGTATTCTGCTTCGGCGGCATCGGTGTCACGCCCGATGACCATACCCGCCAGGCTGCCGCCGGAGCAGCCGGCGTTGCGCTAGTGCTGCATCCCGAGGCTGAGTCCGAGATTCGCGCCCGCTTCGCCGAAACAGACACCGAGTTGACCCGGGACCGTCTGCAACTGGGCGAGTTTCCTGCCGGCAGCCGCATCATCCCGAATCCCTTCAACCGCATTCCGGGCTTTTCGCTCGGGGACCACCATTTCTTTCCGGGTTTTCCGCAGATGGCCCATCCCATGCTCGAATGGGTGCTCGACAGCCGTTACCGCGAGCGTTTCCATCAGGTCCCGGAAGCGGAACAGGGGATCATCGTCTGGGAGGGCAGCGAAGGCGCTTTGCTCGGCCTGATGCGGCACATCGAGGCGGCCCATGCCGGCGTGACGGTGTTCAGCCTGCCATCATTCGGCGATGACGAGCGGCGCCGCCACATCGAGCTCGGCGTGCGCGGCGATCCGGCACAGGTGCCTGAGGCTATGGTCGAGATCCGTGCAGAAGTGACGCGGCTCGGTTTTCAGTGGGAAGAACTCCGCCTGAAATAGAAACCCCGGCCGGAGCCGGGGTTACCTGAACTAGCCCTGATCGGGCTCGAGCGAGGGTATTAGGCAGCCTTCTTGGCCTTCGCGGCGGTGCCGACGGCCTTGACGGTGGCGCTGGTGGCGGCGGCCATGTTGGTTTCGGCGATTTCCGCTACTTGCTTGGCAGCCTTGCTCATGCTGTCGTAGGCGGAGTTGGCGGCGGCAATCGCGGACTTGACAGCGGCGACGGCAACGTCGGAGCCGGCCGGGGCGTTCTTGGCAGCCTTGTCGAGGGCGGTGGCTACGGTCTTGTTGACTTCAGCGAACTGCGATTCGGCGATCTTCGACACTTCTTCCTGGGTCTGGGTGGCGATCTCGTAGACGCTGCGCGAATAGGCGACGAACTTTTCGACTGAAGGCTGAGCCAGGGTGGTCTGCAGGCTGACCAGTTGCTGGATGTCCTTGACGCCGAGCAACGCCTTGGCATTGGCCATGCCGTCCTCGAGGAAGGCGCGGGCGGTATTGAGGTTCAGTGCGGCCAGGCGCTCGGCGCTGGCGAAGGCGGTATTGGCCAAGGTCAAGAACGTTTCAACATTGACCTTGTTGGCGGACGCGAGGTTTTCGGGGGTGGCAATCATGTTTCTCTCCTTGAATGAATGGAATGAGCGGCATCGCCGCATCCTGTTCCTACCATGGTGCAATGCAGCATGATTACCATTATAGGCGAGCTTAAGCCGATGTCAAGTTCTTTATGTTGCAATGCAACAATAACTAATAAGCTATTTTATGCACACTGTTATCAATAGGTTATAAACATAAACCGGGCTGCTGATGCCCGGTTTCTGATGTTAAATATTGCGCTGCTCAGAGGTTCTTGAAAGCGGGCCTGCGTTTCTCGACGAAGGCCGACATTCCTTCCTTCCGGTCGCTCAGCGCGAAGGCGGAATGGAAACTGCGGCGCTCAAAGAGCAGGCCCTCGGCGAGCGAAGATTCGAAGGCACGATTGACCGACTCCTTGATCATCATCACCACCGGCAGCGAGAATCCGGCTATGGTCTCTGCGGCGGTCAAGGCTTCCTCGATCAGCTTGTCTGCAGGCACGACGCGCGAGACCAAGCCGGAGCGTTCGGCTTCCGCCGCATCCATGAAGCGCGAGGTCAGACACATGTCCATCGCTTTTGCCTTGCCCACTGCGCGCGGCAGTCGCTGGGTGCCCCCAGCCCCGGGCAGGATGCCGAGCTTGACCTCGGGTTGAGCGAATTTGGCGTTGTCGGCGGCGATGATGAAGTCGCAGGTCATCGCCAGTTCGCAACCTCCGCCCAGCGCGAAGCCGGCGACTGCGGCGATGACCGGCTTGCGGCAACGACCGACGCGATCCCAGTTACGGCTGATGTAATTGGTCTTGTAAACATCCATGTAGCCCCAATCCTTCATGGCGGCGATGTCGGCTCCTGCGGCGAAGGCCTTCTCCGATCCGGTGATGACCATGCAGCCGATCTGCTCGTCGGCCTCGAAGGCGTCCAGGGCAAGGCCGATCTCGTCGATCAAAGCGTCATTGAGCGCATTCATGGCCTTGGGTCTGTTGAGCGTGATCAGGCCGACTTTGCCTCGGGTTTCGACGATGATGTTTTCGTAAGCCATGACTACTCCTGACGTGGGTTGTTGATTTCCGGGGTGGGTTTGAGCGGCTGCAGTTCCAGACCCGACTTTGCTTCATTGGGCTTGGCTGTGGCGCCGCTCTGCTTGGGTTGAATCACGGCACGGACCCTGCTGTCCTTGCCAGGACTCTGCGCTGCAACAGTACCGCCGGGACCGCTGCTGACGAGGTATTTCTCGCTCTTGCCATCGTAGGCAATATACTGCCCACGAACCTCGTCCTGTCCGCTCGCCACATGGGCGCGAAGGAAGAACTGGGCCTTGTCGTTCTTGCCGTCGTACTCGATACGCTCGGCCTCGCCGTCGATGTATTCGTCCTTGCCGTCGCGTTTCTGGCGAAAGCGCGCCAGCCCGCCTTCGCCACCGGTCGCCACGCCGCTTTGGAAACCGTTCGCATCCTGGGTGACGAGCAGTTTCTCGGAGCGAATAATCAGCGTGCCCTGAACCAGTTGTACCTTGCCTTCAAGGATGTGAACCTTCTTGGCGTCATCCACGATGATGCGATCGGCCTCGAGGTTGACCGGCTTCTCGCGATCCGCCTTTTCCGCCGAGGCCGGCAAGGAGGCGGCGAGCAAGCCGGCCAGGATAAGCATTCCGGTGATGGATTTCATCGCGTAACAGCCTTGTTTTGGATGATGACGCCTCTTGCCCGGCCCATCAGTTTGAACATGCGGGCTTTGTTGTCTACGTCCAGGCCAGCGCCGGTGACGGTGCTGCGACCTTGCGTGATGGTGGTGGGCAGCGTGCTGTGGGCAATTTCATCATCGGGATGAAGCTGCATCTCGGCTGTCGTTACCACCATTTCAGGGCTGTCCGCCGTCGCTTCGCGCACGATGCGTACGCCATCGGAAAGGCGGACTTCCTTGCCCTCCTTGCTCAGCCAGGCTTTGCCGGCATTGGCCAGGATCCGTCTATCCTCGGCGAAATAGGTCATCGCTGGCGCGGTGACTTCGCTACTTTCATCGTCGGCGTAATGCAGCATCTTCGGTGCCGTCACCACATACTGCAGTGCGCCGCTAATGCCGTAGCGGCGTACCGTGAATTTTTCGACGATGAAGTCCGGATCGTGGCGCTCCTTGCCATCGCCTCTCTTGCCATCGAAATGTGTCGCGCGTTCGAGCCAGAAGGTAAGGGCCGCCAGAAACGTCAATAGCAGCAGCGGCAGCAGGTTGGTGCTGGGAAGTTTCATCCGCGGGGGCGAAGATAAGGTGCGAAGGCCGCTTCGAGCTTGCCTTGAGCCGAAAGGATCAATTCGCAGACTTCACGTACCGCACCATGGCCGGCGGCAGCATTGGCAACGTAATCGACGCGGTTTTGCAGCAGCGCGTGGCCGCCGGACACCGTGGCGGAAAAGCCGCAGGCCGAGAGCAATGGCAGGTCTACCACGTCGTCGCCCATGTAGCCCGCATCGTCAAAGCCCAGTCCATGCTCATCGAGCAGTCCCTGCATCGCCCCGTATTTGTCCTCCACGCCTTGCAGCAGCATTGCTATGTCGAGGTTTTGTGCGCGCAACTCCACGGCGCGTGATCTGCGGCCGGTGATGATGGCGAGCATGACGCCGGCGCCGGCCAGCATCTTCAATCCGTGACCGTCCAGGGAATTGAAGGCTTTCATCTCGTCGCCCTGAGCAGTGAAGTAGAGCGTGCCGTCGGTCAGCACGCCGTCGACATCGAAGGCCATCAGTTTGAGCTTGCGCGCTTGCACCAGGGCGCGCATCACACCACCTTGGCGCGAAACAGGTCGTGCATATTGAGCGCCCCGGATAATTTGCCGGCACCATCGACGACCAGCAACTGGTTGATCTTGTGTTCTTCCATCAATTGCACCGCTTCGACCGCGAGGCGCCCGGGCAAGATGGTGCGCGGGTTCCTAGTCATCACCGCGCCGACCGAGATGCTGCGCAAATCACCCAATTTCTCCATGGCACGGCGCAAGTCTCCGTCGGTGAAGATCCCGCAGAGATCCTGGCCGCTCGACATGACCGCGGCCATGCCCATGCCGCCTCTCGATACGGCCAGGATCGCATCGAGTACCGGTGTTGCTTCGTTGACCATCGGGACATCCGGCGCCGGGCGCATGACGTCCTGTACATGAGTCAGCAGGCGGCGGCCGAGTGCGCCGCCGGGATGGGAGCGGGCGAAATCTTCCGCCCCGAAACCTCGGGCGTCCAACAGCGCCACGGCCAGCGCATCGCCCAGTGCCAGCGCCGCCGTCGTGCTGGCGGTGGGGGCCAGGTTGAGCGGGCAAGCTTCTTCCTTGACGCTGGCGTCGAGATGCACGTCGGCTTCCTTCGCCAGCGATGATTGCGCATCTCCCGTGATGGCGATGAGCCGGGCGCCCTGACGCTTGACCAGCGGTACGATGATCAACAGTTCGTCGTTCTCGCCCGAGTAGGACATGGCGATCAGAAGGTCGTCCCGGGTGATAACGCCCAGGTCGCCATGCACGGCTTCTGCAGCATGCACGAAGTAAGTCGGGGTCCCGGTGCTGGCGAGTGTCGCCGCGATCTTGCGCCCGATATGGCCGGACTTGCCGATGCCGCTGACGATGACGCGTCCGCGGCAGGCCAGGATCAGTTCGAGCGCTTGCAGTAACGCGTCGCCGAGACCATCGTCCAAACGTTCGCCCAGCGCGGCAACCGCTTCAGCCTCGATGCGCAGCACCCGCCTGGCCATTTCCAGGGCGCGCATGTTGGCAAGGGCGGCAGGGGCGGCAAGGGGGGCAGTGCTGGTCATGTTGGCCATGACGTCGCCAGATTGGCTCATGTTCGCTATGCAGTTATGATTCGGTCAATTATAACCGTGCCGCCGACTTTCCATGGCCACTCCTCTGCAACTCGTGTTGCTGCTGCTCGCTTCGGCCGTGCTGGTGATCGCCCTGTTTCGCGCGCTCAATCTGCCGCCGATATTGGGCTATCTGCTGGTCGGTGCGGTGATCGGTCCGCATGCCGGCAAGCTCTTGCCGGAGTCGGCGGGAACCCGCCACCTGGCGGAGTTCGGCGTGGTCTTCCTGATGTTCACCATAGGCCTGGAATTCTCGCTGCCGCGACTCATGAGCATGAAGCGCATCGTGTTCGGTCTGGGTCTGGCGCAGGTCTTGGTGACCTCTGCCGCAATCCTGTTGTGCGCCTGGCTGCTGGGTCTTTCCTGGCAAGGCGCGCTGGCGTTGGGCGGGGCGCTGGCGATGTCGTCGACCGCGGTGGCCAGCAAGCTTCTGGTCGAGCGCATGGAACTGGATTCCGCGCACGGCAGCCAGATCATGGGCGTGTTGTTGTTCCAGGATCTTGCCGTGGTGCCATTGTTGATTCTCCTGCCGGCGCTTGCGGGGGCGCCCGATTCGCTCGGCGGCACGCTCCTGGTCGCCGCCCTGAAGGCGACCGCAGTCCTGGCGGTGGTCCTGTTCTTCGGCCAGCGTCTGATGCGGGCGTGGTTCACCATCGTCGCCCGGCGCAAGTCCGCCGAACTATTCATGCTCAACGTGCTGCTGATCACCCTGGGCCTGTCCTATCTCACCGAGCTGGCCGGCTTGTCGCTGGCGCTGGGCGCTTTCCTGGCGGGCATGCTGATCTCGGAGACGGAATACCGTTTCGAGGTTGAACAGGACATCAAGCCTTTCCGCGACGTGCTGCTCGGACTGTTTTTCATCACCGTCGGCATGTTTCTCGATCCGGGTCTGATCGCGGCTCACTTCCTGGCTGTCTTCGGCGTGCTGCTGTTCCTGTTGGCGCTGAAGCTCACCATCGCCGCCGGCCTGGCGCGCCTGTTCGGCGCTCCGCCGGGGGAAGCGCTGCGCACCGGCCTGTGGTTGTGCGCCGGCGGCGAGTTCGGTTTCGTCCTGCTCGAACTGGTGATCGACCAGAGACTGGTCGGCAGCGCGCAGACGCAGGTAGTGCTGGGAGCGCTAGTACTTTCCCTGCTGCTCTTGCCGCTGCTGATCCATTTCAGCGACCGCATCGTGATGCGTCTGGTCGCCTCCGAATGGCTGATGCGCTCGATCGCCCTGACCCAGATCGCCGCCCGCTCGATCGGCAGCGACAAGCACGCGATACTCTGCGGCTACGGCAAGACCGGCCAGCACCTGGCGCGCTTCCTGGAAGAGGAAGGCGTCTCCTACGTGGCACTCGACCTCGATCCGGAGCGGGTGCGCGAAGCAGCAGCGGCTGGCGAAGCCGTGGCCTATGGCGACGCGTCGCGGCGCGAGAGTCTGGTGGCTGCCGGCATCCATCGCGCCGACGTGGTGGTGGTGACCTCGAACGATCCGCAACTGGTGTTGCGTGTGCTCCATCACGCGCGCGAGTTGCGGCCGGGACTGCCGGTGGTGGTTCGTGCCGCAGAAGATGCCGACGTCGAGCGCTTCGCCGCCGCAGGCGCGGCGGAAGTGGTCCCTGAGGCGCTGGAATCGAGCGTGATGCTCGCGACTCACGCGCTGGCCCTGCTCGGTGTGCCGATGTACCGGGTCATCAAGCGCCTGCGCGAGATGCGGGAACATCGCTATGTGCTGTTGCGCGGCTTCTTTCATGGCGCCACCGACAGCGGCGATCACCTTTCCGACGCAGAGCAACCGCGTCTCCATTCTGTGGTGTTGACTGCGGGCGCCGGCGCGGTCGGCAGCAAGCTGGGCGAGTTGGCGCTGGAAGAGGTCGGCGCGACGGTTTCGGCGATCCGCCGGCGCGGCATCCGGCGAGTCGAATGCGCTCCGGAAACCTGCCTCGAAGCCGGCGATGTGATCATCCTGCTCGGTGTGCCCTCGGCCGTTGCGGCGGCCGAGGAACGCTTGCTCAGAGGTTAGACCGACTTGCAGATCGTGTACAGTTCGGTGTCGTCGGCGGCGTTATAGCCCAGTGTATTCGCCACCGAAGCGGTTCTCGTGACATTGACCGCGCAGCCGCGGGCGACCGGGGTCTTGTTCTGGCTGTAGGCGCGCAGAGATCCGCTTCCCGGCTTGCCGTCATCGAGCTGGCTGTCTACCGCCTCGGCGATTTTCCCGGTGAGATTGCTCGCGCACAATACCAGCCCGCCGATCTCGATCGCAGATGCAGGGCCACTTGCGGTCTGGACGCCGAGTATGCCGCCCTGCGCATTCTGCGGCTGTTCGCTTGAGGCCGAGTCTCCCTCCATCAGGCCGGAGAGGCGAAGATGTCGCCAGAAGCTGAGCGACTCCGCAGTGCCGTTCGGATCGCCGCAGAAATCCCCGCTGATCGTTCCTCCCCTGTCGCCATTGGCTACTCCGGCTCCCCAGCGCGACGAGGCGCCGCTGTCGTCACCGGGCAGCGCTTTGTAGCGGTCCTGGTAGGCGTAGATCGCGGTTGAGATCCCGCTGAGGTCATTAGCTACGCGCCTGATCTTGGCGTTGTTGATAAGTTCCTGACCCTTGAGCACGCCGCCGAGAAGCAGGCCGATGATGACCAGCACGATGGCGATTTCGACCAGGGTGAAGCCTGAGGATTTGTTGGGCATTTTGACCTCCATTGACGTTGCAAATACGGCAATTATCGGATGTCGCAGGTATTCGCTCGCCCGTTTAAGGCAAGATTCCGGCGGCGACCATACGGTTGTAAAGAATGTTCGTCGACAGCCAAACGACGAGGTCGTCGAATTCGCCGCCGGACGCGCCTGCCGGCCGGGCTTCATGGGCAACGAAGACGCGGTCGCCATTGAGATTGGCGGCTTCGTCGACCCCTGCCCCGGCCGTGGCCGAATTCTTCCCAAGCGAATAAATCACGGCGACAGCGCCTTTGGTCAAGGCGTCGCTCGCTTTGCAGTCGGCCTTGGCCGTTCCCGGGTTGGCTATGCTGGCGCTATTCGTGCAAATCTGCAGATCGGCCGCCGGCGGCGTGTTGTTCGCCTGCCAGAAATTGCTGATGCCCTTGCTGGTCGTGAAAGCATTCGCTGCTGCGCCTGGCGCTACGCTGACGGCATAGCGAACCCGGTTGCCCCAGGCATCCAGCAGATAGCCTTGTCCGTCGACAGGAGACAAGCCCATGCCCGCGCCGGGCAGAAATCCATCGGCGACGCCGGCGGTGGCAGCTGCGCAGGCAAGCGCGCCGCCTCCGGCTTCGGCGCCGGTGGCGCCGGCTGAGGCCGGGCAAGGCAAGCGGCCATTGGCAATGGCGAAACCAAGCAAGGCATCGCGTACTTCGTTCAGGGTTTTCCCGGTCTCGGCAGTTCGGCGCAACTCGTTTTGCGCGGACAGCGGCACCAGCATGCCGCCTAGCAGCAACGTGCTGATGAGCAGCACGACCGCCAGTTCGGCTAGGGAGAAACCGCAACTTGACTTCAGGAACATGGCGCTACCGCCAGGCTGCTGTCGATGCAGTAGAGAATGTCGTTGAAGCCTGTCGTTGTCGGCCCGCCTTGGTAGTCGGAGCTGCCGCCAGGGTTCGTATGGTTCGTGCTGTTTCGTTCCTCCAGGTAGTTGGCGATCGCGGCCTTGTCCGCCAGGCTTGAGCGCTTTTGGCCGGCAAGTCTGCTGCCCGCGAACATGACTATTGCGGCATAGGCTCCGGCGCCATTAACGCTCAGGCAGTTGCCGCAGACACTGGGTGTCGCGGCGCCCGGGCTGAATGAACTGGCCAAAGCATAGAAGAGATGGTCCTTCCAGTTCCTGTACCAATTGTCATCCAACGGCGACCAGGATCCCGGGCAGTTGTCGCCGGTAATCAGGCTGGTCTGTACCATGGCGTTGGCTGTGGCGCTTTTCGAATTATTAACGCGGTAGGGCAATCGTCCGGAGAGCGCATTGCCGCTGTCGTCATAGTTGCTGTCCACCGCGTAGTCGGCCAGTCCAACCGGGGCGGCCCAGGGCAGGCGTTTGTCGCTAGCGCCTGCCGCATTCAGCCGGCCATATCCTGCGAGGCACATGGCCACCCGCTGGGTGAAACCCTTGAGCGTCGCATTGAAATCAGTGCGTTTCCGGATAGCGCCGAAGATATCCTGCGGGGTGATCGCCTGCAAACGGTCGTTGCCGCCATTGGCGGTTCCCCCGACAAAGAAAGTCGATACCGCACCGGGGATCGGCGAAACCGCCGAGTTGTCGGCGCTGCCGAATGCCTCAAGATAGTTGCGCGGGTCGAAATTTCCGCCGCAGATAGAGGTTTTTGCCACGGCGCTGCGATCTTGCTTGCCGGTAGCTGCTCCGGGCGCGAAAACGACTGCGGCGGCAAGGCTTTCGGGCGTGGTGCCGGCAATGAATGAGGTGTCGTCGGCGCCCTTGACCGCCAATTGGCCGTTGCTATCCCAATTCATCATGTCGCTGGCCGGATTGTTCTTGAAACTGCCGGATACGGCATACCAGAGGCACTCGCCCGAGCCGTCGCGCAAGGGCGGAAGGCCGAGCGTCCGCCAGGGAAGGCGACCGATGGCGCTGGTGTCCTTGGTTCCGCAGGAAAGGTCTGCGCTGCCTTCGGGCGTGGCAATGGCCGAGTTTCCCGTTTCCGGACAGAGCAGAAAGCCCGGCACCTTGTTCGGATGCATCTCGCCATAGGTGAGGGCATAGGCGATCAAAGCCTCCTTTGCCTGGGCCAGGGCAGTTGCACTGGTCTCTTCTCGTTCCGCCCGCAGGCGGGCAGCGCTCAAAGGGGCGGAGATAACATAGGCTACCCCCAGCACTAGCAATACCAGCACCATGAGCAGCGCCAAGCCCCGTTGCCGGAGGTTCGATGAGCAGGTTTCGCCGGGTGCAATCATCGGGTTATTCCCTCGATGACTATGCTTCCTTCCGCCAGGCCGCCCGTCCTTTCGCGCGTCGCGCGGTTGAACGATTCGCCGACCCGCAGCGGCATCGACGACTCGCCGACTATGCTGATGACGGCGCCGGACGGGTGCCGCGAGACGGGATCGAGTTGAAAGCCGGAACCATCGCCGTGCTGAGCAACTCCGTTGATCCAGGCCATCCTCTTGCCGTCGGAACGGCGCATGACGCCGTCGAGGCGGAGCGCCGGGTCACCCGTTCCCGGGATGGTCAGTGCGCCGAGAGTGCGCTGGCGCTCGAGCCTGGCGCGCTGCTCCGGGGTGAAAAACAGACGGCCCAGGCCATCCGCTGCGGCTGGCGGCGCGGCGGCGCAGAGGGCCACTGTGATTGACAGTGCCGCAAGGGCAGCAAACGGTCTGGAAAATATTCTGCTCATGGCCGCTCACGCAGGGTGATCCAGTCGATCAGACATTCGGCCTTGAGTTCCGCCGCATCTGACGGCCGCCCATTGCTCTTTGGCAGGCGTTCGAGAGCGCAACTGCGGATACGCAGGTAGGCGCGTACCGAGCCGCGCAGGTCAGCGAGAAAATTCAGCAAGTCCTCCTCGTGCAGCAAGCGCATCTGCAGCTTCATGGCGCTGGACATTAATTCGTAGCCGACGCTATCGGTTTTGTCTAAGGACTGCTGCGCTGCCAGTTCGTAGTTCACCTCGATAAGTTTTCTTCGTACCTTGATCCTGCGGATCTGTTCGACCCACTCGAGACGCTGTTCCTGGTTGAGGTAGCCATGCTTGACGAGATCCTCGTAGCGGGCCAGTTTTTGCCTGATTTCCCGTTCATCGGTGGCCAGTCGCGACAAGTTCTCCCGGATATTCCGGTGTTGGGCCAGAATCCGCCCGTGCTGTTCGCGCATTTCCTTAGCCCCGTCATGCGCTATCTTCAGCAGAGTCAAGCCGAACAGTGAAAGCAGCACGGCGAAAAGGAGGGTGCCGCGGAGCAGAGGCAGGTCGCGAAGCGCCAACGCCGTTTTCATGAGCGCATCACCGCTGCTCCGCGATGCGCAGGGAGAATCTCGGTGTATCGCTGCCGGAGTCTTCCGCGTCGTCGCTCTTCCATAATTTTCCGGATTCGATCTCGAACGGCATCCTGGTTCGTTGCACCGATACCGTCGGGTCCCTGGCCAGTTCTGTTCTGAAACTGTCGATGGCGGCCAGTTGCGCCCGCTGATTGCGGACCAATGCGAGCGGCAGTCGGGCATGGAGATCGGCGACGACAGTCGCTCCCGCACCTTGGACACTTTGCCAGTCGATACGATCGATGCTGATGTCCGGCGCATTTTCCAGAGCCCGACTGATGCGCCGGAACATCGGCTCCGGCGAGACCGGGTATTGTTCCAGTTGATCGTAGCGGCCAACCAACGCGCGCAGCCTGGCGATGCCGGTCGGCAAGGGCGGCATACTTCTGAGCGCCGTTTCATAGCGCTTACGCTGGTCTTCGATCTGGAGGCGCATCTGCAGGGCTTCTTCCCTTAGCGCTGCGTAGTCATGGCTTTCCTTGCCGGCGATGAGCAAGGCGGCGAGGAAGATCGCCATGCCGGTGCTGCGCAGCGCGAGACGGGCCCTCTCCAGCAGGTGGAAACGCCGCAGCGCAGCGTCGGCGAACTGGGCGTGCGGTGGCTTCCTGACCATCAAGTGGAGGAACAGCGCGTCGCTGCGCGAATCACTAGGCAGGGTCTTGAGTCCGTGCTTTTTCGACTCCGCGAGGAGATCCGCGAAGATAAAGCGGATCTCCTCGGTGTCCTTGCAATGGCTACGGAACTGCGCGATTTGTCCCGGATGGACCAGCACCAGGGTGGCCAGCGCGTCGCCGTGTGTCATCACCCGTTGGCTGACAAGATACTGATAGATCCTGGCCGACTCAGTCGCGCATGCGGTCGCAATTTTCTCCAGGTTGTCGGTCGCCACCGGCGTCAGGCGCGAGAATCGCAGCCGGGCGTTCTCGAACAGCGTCTGATGGATTCCGCCGACGCTAAGCGTCAGCAGCAGGAACAGCGGGGCGGCCTTGGCGGTATTCGCGGCTAGCGCGCCGGCTAGCAGCGGCAGGGTGTAAAGAGCGGATATCCGCGCTTCGGCCTTGGTCATCAGGTCCAACCAAGGCTCCAGTTGCTCGGGACTGTTGAGTGCGGTCAGCAGCAGTTTCTCGTCGCGACGGCCTGTCGTCTCCCGGCCCAGCGAAAGAGCGAGCGCCAACCTGGCGCCATAATAATGTTGATGCAGTTTGCGTGCGAGCAACGCATGGCGGTCGCGGCCCTTGACGCAAGGGATGTCTTCCCGCTGGTAGCCTTCTTCGGCAAACAGGGAGAGAAGTCTGAAGGTGTTTCGCCGGTGTTGTCCGAGGTAGGCGACGAAGGACTGGAAGCCTTGCGGCTCCGCGGCGAACTCGGCCTCGCACACAAGCCGCCCGGAGTGCCAGCAATAGGCGCTCAGGCGATCCGCAGCAATGAGCAGCAGGCGATGTTGTCCCATGGCCGGTCAAATCCTCAACCGGGTGATGACATCATAGATGGGACCGAGTGCGGAGACCATCACCCAGCCAAGCAGCAGGCCTATCGCCAGGGTCATGGCCGGTTCGATCATGGCTTGCAGGCGTTCGATGGCTTCGCGAACGTCGCGGTTGTAAAAATAGTACACGTTCAGGAGCGCCGTATCGAGTCCGCCGGTGTTTTCCCCGACGCGCAGCATACGGATCACCAGAGGCGGGAACAGATCGACATGCTCGAAGGCTGCGGTGAGGCTCCGGCCTTCGGCGATCATCCTGCCGGCGCGGACCAGACCATCCTTGACGACGGCGTTGCCGATGACGTTTTCGCTGGCGCGAATGGCGTCGATGATGGGAATTCCGGACGCGTACATCATGGCGAATATGCCGGCGAAGCGGGATAGCATGATCTTGCGCAGGATTCCGCCGACTACAGGCAGCGCGAGCTTGATGCCGTCGATCCGATAGCGCGCCGCCGGGTTCACCCGCACCGCGATCTTGATGCCGGCGACAAGCAGGATCGGTCCGAACAACAGGAGATACCAGAAGTCGCTGAAGAATTCAGCAGTGGAGATCAACATCCTGGTCTGCAGCGGCACTTCCTGTCCCATTCCCTTGAGGAATCCGGTCAGTTTCGGCACCAAGTAAATCATCATGAAGAAGGTCACGCCGAGCACGACCGCGCCGAGGAAGGCCGGATACAACAGCAGCTTCTTGCTCTGGGAGGCTAGTTCGTCCTGCCACTTGAGGGAATCGACCAGACTTTTCAGAACCTCGGGCAAGCGCCCGGTCTCCTCCCCGGCCAATACCAGGCTGGTGAAGACGCCGTCGAATACGCGTGGGTGGAGGGCCATGGCCTGGGACAAGGTCTTGCCGCCGGCGATGCTTTCGATGATGCTGGCGATGACACCCCTGAAGTGTGGGTTCGTCATGCCGTCGCGCAGGTCGGTGAGGCCCTCGATGATAGCCACGCCCGAGCGCGTCAATTGCTCGAGATGAAAGCAAAAATTGATCAGTGCGCGGCGGCTGATCGGACGTGCGAGAAATTCCGCCTGTCTCGCCGGGCTGCCGTTGATCAGGTCGAGCCCCAGATGTTTCAGGCGCAGTTCCAGGTCTGCGATGTTGATCGCTTCCGTCCGGCCGGACACCTTGCATCCGCTGGCATTCATGGCCCTGTAGGCAAATAGCGTCATAACCTGCGCTCACCGATATCAATCACGCGCGCCACCTCGTCGAAGGAGGTGGAACCGTCGAGCACGCGCCTCAGTCCATCTTCGGCGAGCGAGCGGAAGCCTTTGCCCAGGGCGACGTTACGGATTTCCCGGCTGGTGGCGTGGCGGGCCACCAGTTCGTCGAGATCCTCGTCCATGCGCAACAGTTCCATGATCGCGATGCGGCCGCGATAGCCCTGAAAGTCGCAGGACTCGCAGCCTTCGGCACGGTAGATCAACGGCGCAGCCTGGTCGCGACCGAGTAGCCGATGTTCGTGCGGCTGTGCCGGATATTGCTTGCGGCAGAGCGGACAGAGGCGGCGCACCAGGCGCTGGGCAATCACCCCGATAATATTGCCGGCCAGGATGTCGGGCAGGATGCCGATGTCCAGGAGTCGCGGCACGGCGCCAATGGCAGAGTTGGTATGCAGCGTCGAGTACACCTGATGGCCGGTCATGGCGGCGCGGAAGGCCATCACCGCGGTTTCCGCATCGCGGATTTCGCCGACCAGGATGACGTCGGGATCCTGGCGCATCATCGAACGAATGCCGTTGGCGAAGTCGAGCTTGGCCGTATCCGCCACCGAGGTCTGGCGGATCATGTTCATCGGGTATTCGACTGGATCCTCAAGGGTCATCACATTGATGCCTTCGCAGTTGATGTGACTGAGAATCGAGTACAAGGTCGTGGTCTTGCCGCTGCCGGTCGGGCCGGTGACCAGGATGATGCCCTCGGGTCGGGCGATCATCAGCAGGAGCATGTCGAGCTGCGCTTCATCGAGACCCAGTTGTTCGAGCGGCATGATCCCCCGGCGCCTGTCCAGGATGCGCAACACCAGATTTTCGCCATGGAGGGTCGGTTGCGCGGCGACGCGGAAATCCACCGAGCGGCCGCTGATGTTCGCCGAAAAGTGGCCGTCCTGCGGGGCGCGTGTCTCCGCGATGTTCATGCCACTGACGACCTTGATGCGCACTGCCAAAGCGGGCCAGTAGGATTTATGCAGGGCGCGGATCTGCCGCAGGATGCCGTCGATGCGATAGCGGATGCGCAGGAAACTGGCTTCGGGTTCGAAATGCAGATCGGAAGCCCCGCGCTTGACGGCGTCGGTGAGCAGCGCATCGACCAGACGCACCACCGGCTGGCTGTATTCGTCGACCTTCGTTCCCGGGCGTCGCTGCTCGAGCTCTCCGGTCTCGATTTCATGCAGGATGCCGTCGATCGAGAGGACGTGTCCGTAGTACTGGTCGATGGCGCGAGCAATCTCCGATTCTCCCGCGAGCAGGGTATCGACCGCCATTTCGCGCGGCGTCAGTTTGCGCAGAAGATCGATGGCGATGATGTCATCGACGTCGGCCATGGCGACCGTGAGTCGGTGCAGGTCGGCATGATAGTCGAGAGGCAGCAGGCGGTGGCGCTTGGCCAACTGTTGCGGCACCAGACGCAATGCTTGCGGGTCGATGATGGCATGTGCGAGATCAATGCTTTTCTTACCGAACTTTGCCGAAAGGGCCTCGCGCAACGTCGCCTCGCTGATGAAACCCAGGGTTACCAGCAGCTTGCCGATCGGCTGGGGCAGCTTCGCCTGTTCCAGGAGTCCGATGCGCAACTGGTCCTCGCTGATCAGACCCTGTCCGATGAGGATCTGTCCTACGGCCCGGCGCTGCGCTGCGAGCTTGTTCATGTGCGGTCCGTTGGCGGGGCGTCGCGACGGGATAGGCGATCACTGCAACTCGAGCAGCCGCGCCTGCAACTGCGTCGGGTCGAAGCCGGCCGGCCGGTCGGTGGTGGCGGCCAGTGCCCGCTGGTAATAGTTCGCCGCGAGTTTGCTCTGGTGCAATTGATCGAGACCGACAGCAAGGTTGAACAAAGCGTCGGGGTTGCCGGGATCGCTCTTGACGGCCTTGAAATAGGCCTGCTCCGCTTCGCTCCAACGGCCTTGTGCGGCATATAGATTGCCAAGGGCGAAGTTGAGGGCAAACTGTCCAGGCTGGGCGGCGAGCAGGGATTTCAGCCGACTTTCGGATTGCAGCGGATTCCCTTGGCCTTTGAGGTTGATCATGCCGGACTGGGCCAGTACATCCTTGGGGTCGGCTTCCAGGGCGCGCAAATAATATTCCTCCGCCGCAGCCGGTTGCCCCTGGCGCAAGTTGATCGCAGCCATGCCATGCAGGGCATGGCTGTTCCGGGCTTCACTGGCCAGAACTCGCTCATAGGCTACGCGTGCGGCGACCAGGTCGCCGGCCATGTAGGCCTCATAGGCTCCCTGTAGTCCGGGGTCGATTCCGGGTTTTGCCTTGCCGATGTGGAACGACCTTGGCGGCGGGAGCGTCTCGGATGCGCTATCGGCATCACCAGCAGGCACCGCATCCTGGGCGGGCGCAGTTGCCGCCGCGGCGACGGGACTGGGTTCTGCGGCAATGACCAGCGGCGGCGCTGGAATTAAGGCGGCACTGGCCAGGGATACTGCTGCGGGAGTGGCAACAGTCAAGCCGTAATGGCCGGCGACCCCGACTGCCGCTAGCAGCAACAGGGCGGCGACGAGCCGCGCGGATCCGCTCTTCAAATAGGCGCGCCGCGCGGGCGCCTTGTCGTCGCGGCTAACTTGTCCAGCGTTTTTCAGCGCTTCCAGGAGCGGCATCATCGCCCTTGTTCCTTGAAATATTCCCGGCCGGGCAACTGCTCGCGATAAGCAAGGTAGTCGCCGTTGATGTCTGCATCGCGGATGACGATGGGCCGCAGGAAGACCACCAGCTCGGTTTTCTTTATGGCATCGTCGCGGTTCTGGAAGAGCCCACCGAGCAGTGGTAATCTGGACAAACCGGGCACGGCATTGTCATTGTTGTTGACCGAGTCCTCCATCAGTCCGCCCATTACCGCGATATTGCCGCTATCGACGCGGATCATCGATTCCATCTCGCGTACCCGGATGATCGGAATCAAGTTGCTGATGTTGGCTTTGGCGAGGTCCGGATTGGGATCGGCGACGCTGCCGATGATCCGCGAGACGCTGGGTCGGATATTCAGCAGAACGGTGTCGTTATCGTTGATCTGCGGTGTCACGTTCATGACCAGGCCTACCGGAACGGTATTCGGATTGCTGGTGTAGGCAACCAGGGGCTGGGTTCCGGAAACGCCCGGCGTGATGTCGGCCTTGATCGAGAAATAGACGTTGTTATCGACCACCTTGAGCACGGCGGTCTGGTTGTTGACTACCGACAGTTTTGGACTGGACAGGACCTTCACGGTGCCAAAGGATTCGAGCAGGCGGACCGAACTGCCGATATTGCCGAAGCGCGAGCTGGGGTTGTTGTAGCCGATTTCCAGGATGCTCGAAGGCGGTGCGGCTATGTTGCCGGCGGCCTTCTGGATCAGGCGGAAGCCGGCGCTGCCCAGCGGCAGGGCGCTCCAGTCTATGCCCTGTTGATAATTTTCGGATAGCTGCACCTCGGCGATTGTGGCCTCGATCAACACCTGGCGATGGGCGCGCGACATGACCAGATCGAGAAATTCCTGAATCCTGTCGTGCTGGCGCTCAGTGGCGCGAATGATCAGCACCCCGGATTCCGGATTGCTGATCACGGCGGCGGCTTCGCGGAAGGTGGTGCGTCGTACCACGGTGGTTCCCGCCTGCTGTAGTGTGGCAGGACCGGGGTTGGCGATCAGGGCGGGCGGATTCTTGTTTCGCCCGCTGGCGGTGTTGCCACCTGTGCCGGTGGTTGCCTGCTGGTCGCTGCGTTCGATGACGGTTTCGCTGGAGCCTTCCGGCAGTATCTTGTCGGTTTCGTGGAGGATGTCCCTGAGATTTCTTTCCAGGGTTTCCCAGAAGTGATTCTTGGCACTGTTCTCTATCTTGGTCTGGGAATTGTTTCCGCCCGACCCGGAAGCGCCGGGGTTCCCTCCGGGAGTTCCGGGTGAAGCGATCTGCGTGGTCACGGTGGTGGTCCCGCTGGTATCGCGCCAGATATTCACGTAGTCCACCCGGTAGCTTCTGAGGTAGGGTGAGTCGGGCATCACGCTCAGGTTCGGCCCATCCAGCTCCCAGCGCATATCGGCTTGTTTGCCGATGCGGTTCAGCAATTGCTGCAGGGTCTGGTCGATGGCATTGAGCGTGACGTTACCGCTGATGCCGGAATGAACGTCAACGTTGAGTCCGGCGTCTCGCGCCAGCGAGAACAACAGTTCCTGCACCGGAACGTTGTTCACCACGACGCTGTAGGTTTCGCTCTTGAGCGCAGGCGCGGGCTTGGGCAGAACCGCGGCGTGCTGGACCGGCCGGGGAATGTTCCGGCTGGCAGGAGGCGGTGGAATTTCGGCCCTCAGGTGGCCGGCGGAGGGCGTTGGCAGCGGCGCGTGGATGCAGGCCGCAGTCATCAGGAGCGCGACACAGGCAGCGGGCGCGTGTCCGGTTTTCATGGAAAGCATGAGCGCCTCCCGTCCGTATGAAATATGACAAAATCATATCAGCATAAGCATTCCCAAGGCAAGGCCCGCGGAGCTTTCAGCGCATCCATTGGACCTTGCGCGGATACGGTTTGATGCCGTGGAGCAGCTTGGGCAGTCGGTGCGCGGCGGAAAGGGCGGTGCCGCGCGTAGGGTAGTCGCCATAAATGATGCCGACGCGGCGGACGCCTTTGCTCTCGGCAACATAAACCCGGACCTGGTCTGTGCCGTATTGGCGGATGGCTGCGGCGACGAAGTCCTCGATCGCGGCGGCATTCCTGGCGTCGCTGGCCATCAGTTGGATGAACCAGTGATTGTCGGGGACACTTGCCAGCCACTGGTCTGTCGCCGCAATGCGGGCAAGGGTTTCCGCGCCGAGTTTCCCGGACTTGCCTGTTTCGGCGGGAAGGGCCATCTTGGGCGATACGGGCAGGGGTGGCTGGGCTACCGGAAGGACTGTCATGGACGATGGCGCCGCGCTGAGCAGCGGGCCGGATTTTTGCCAGACGCCGAATAGCGCCAGGACGAGAACAGAGCCGGCCAGCGTGGCGCCCGCCACTTGTCGCCAAAATCGGCTGCGCGAAGACCGGTCCGGGACGGAACCTGAATCGCGGAGGGCGGAGCGAATATGGCGCTTGGTGACCCGGCGGTTGTTCTTGGCAAAGGCCGAATGCAAGCCTTTGTCGGCTAGTTCATTGACGGCTCCGGCGAGACCATGAGTGGCCCCGGCTATCAGTTTGACCGCGTCCGCGCTAAAAATCTCCGGTCCGCGGTAGCCGGCGGCGTGCATGCGGAAGCGCAGGTCGTCGGCGATTTCATCGGGGGATAGAGGTTCGAGCGTGAAACTGTGGCAGAAGCTTTTCCTGAATTGACGCAACTCGGGTCGCGCCAGGAGGCCATGCAATTCCGGCTGTCCAAACAGCACGAATTGCAGCGCCGGGCGTCCGTCCGCACTGGCCTCCGACAGATGCCAGGCTTCCTCGAGGGTCTCGACGGGCAGGGCATGCGCGTCGTCGATCAGCACCAGCGTTTGGCGGAGGTCAGCGGACAAGTCGTGTTCGACGGCACGGAGGATTTCTTCCCGGGTCACCGGGCCGGCCAGAGGGATGGCCCGCAGTTCTGCCGGCAATCGCGCCAGCATCATCCGGCAGGCCGTGCTTTTGCCGCTGCCGGATGCGCCGATAACCATGATACTGCCATGGCTATGCCGGGTGGCATAGAGCAGGGCGTCGAGGACGGCGCCGCGTCTGGCGCCGGAAAAGAAGCATTTGCTGTGCTCCGTGCCGGCAAATGGTGCTTCGCTCAGGCCGAAATGATCGAGGTACATGGCAGACAGCCTCGTTTTAGGGGATCTTGCCGGGAACGGAAGCTATACCCGGACCCTGCGGGTTGCCGCGATCATAGCGCAGACAGTCCGCTGAGGGAGCGTCCGTACTGCAGCCATTAGCCGATCTTTTGCCGCCGAGGTCTGCCGGCATAGTCTGTTAGAATGCCCGGCCATTGAATTTACGGGAAGCCTTAGTGATAAGCCCCTCCAGCGATAGTCTGGTCAAGATCAGCAACCTCAGTTTCGCCTACGCCAGTCGTCCGGTGCTCACCGGCATCAACATGGAGATTCCGCGCGGCAAGGTGGTGGCGATCATGGGGGCGAGCGGTTGTGGCAAGACCACGACGCTGCGTCTGATCGGTGGCCAGATCAAACCGACCAGCGGAGAGGTGCGGGTGGACGGCAAGGTCGTGCATCAGATGTCCTCCGACGGACTTTACCAACTGCGTCGGCGCATGGGCATGCTGTTTCAGTTCGGCGCCTTGTTTACCGATATGTCGGTGTTCGACAACGTCGCTTTCCAGATGCGCGAGCATACCGATCTGCCCGAGGACTTGATCAACGACTTGGTACTGATGAAATTGAATGCCGTCGGCCTGCGTGGAGCCCATGACCTGATGCCCTCCGAACTGTCCGGCGGGATGGCTAGGCGCGTGGCTCTGGCGCGGGCGATTGCGCTTGACCCGATGCTGATGATGTATGATGAGCCGTTCGCCGGTCTCGACCCGATCTCGATGGGCATCGTCGGCGACCTCATTCGCAAGCTTAACGATGCGCTCGGCGCGAGTTCCATCATCGTTACCCATGATGTCCAGGAGTCGTTGAAGATCGTTGATTACGTCTATTTCGTTTCCGAGGGCAAGGTCGTCGCCGAGGGCACGCCAGAAGAAATCAAGGCCTCCAAGGCGGCATACGTCCATCAATTCGTCTGGGGCGAAGCCGACGGCCCGGTGCCGTTCCATTACCCCACTTCCCAGTCATATGGCGAGGAAATCATGACCCAGTCGGCCAAGGCGGCGAGCCGTGGCTAAGCGGCTCGTGGCGATGCTCACCAACCTCGGCAATCGCGTGACCAGCGCGGCCTGGCGGCTGGGCTTCGCCAGTCGCTTCTTCCTGATGATCCTGGTTCACTCCGGAACCTCCCTGCGCCGCTTCCACCTGACCATCCGCGAGATTTATTTCGCCGGCGCCCTGAGCCTGATCATCATCCTGGTGTCCGGCCTGTTCGTCGGCATGGTGCTCGGCCTGCAAGGCTACGATACTCTGCAGCGTTACGGCTCCGCCGAGGCGCTGGGCGTCCTGGTGTCACTGTCGCTGGTGCGCGAACTCGGGCCGGTCGTGTCCGCGCTGCTCTTCGCCAGCCGTGCGGGCAGCGCTATCACCGCCGAGATTGGCCTGATGAAAGCGACGGAGCAGCTCTCGGCAATGGAAATGATGGCGGTCAACCCGATCGCCCGCGTGGTCGCGCCGCGTTTCTGGGCCGGGGTGGTATCGATGCCGCTGTTGGCGGCGCTGTTTTCGGCGATGGGCATTTTCGGCGGCTATCTGGTCGGCGTAAAGCTGATCGGCGTCGACGAGGGTTCGTTCTGGTCGCAGATGCAGGCCTCGGTCGATTTCCGCGAAGACATCATCAACGGCGTCATCAAGAGTTTCGTCTTCGGCGTCATCATCAGCTGGATCGCGGTCTTCGAAGGCTACGATTCGGAGCCGACCGCGGAGGGCGTCTCGGGGGCGACCACGCGCACCGTGGTGACCTCGTCCCTGGCGGTTCTGGCCGCCGATTTCATTCTGACTGCATTCATGTTCCGGGGGGCGTAATGAACCGAGCAACACTAGACCTGTGGGTAGGCGTATTCGTTGCCATCGGCCTTGGGGCGCTGCTGTTTCTGGCGCTCAAAGTCGGCAATCTCAGCTCGGCCACTTCCGGCGAGACATACCGGCTGCAGGCCAAATTTGATAACATTGGCGGCCTCAAGGTGCGCGGTGCGGTGAAGAGCGCCGGCGTCGTTGTTGGCCGGGTAGCGGAGATCGACTTCGATCCCGAGACTTATCTGGCGGTCGTGACGATGAAGCTCGACAAGCGCTACAAATTCCCGAGCGACACCTTTGTCACCATCAATACCTCGGGTCTGCTCGGCGAACAGTATATCGGCATGGAAGTCGGAGGCGATTCGCTGATGCTGAAGGATGGCGATGTAGTGAAGAAGACCCAGTCAGCCGTGGTGCTGGAAAAGCTGATCAGCCAGTTCATGTTCAGCAAGGCTGCCGAAGATGGCAATGCCAAGAAGTAGGACTCATCGGCGGGAGAGAAGCTTGCCCGCGGGAAGGATGTGCCAGTGAAAAAATCAATCGCGCAGCGCCTTGCGATCCTGTCGCTGATGATGCTCGTGGCCGGCCTGCAGGCAGGTTGCGCCACCTCCGGCAATCCCAAGGATCCGATCGAGGGCTTCAATCGCGCCATGTTCGCCTTCAACGACGGCCTCGACAAGGCGGTCATCAAGCCGGTGGCGCAAGGCTATGTGGCGGTGCTGCCGCAACAGGCGCGTAACGGCGTGTCGAATTTCTTCGCCAACATCGGTGACGTCTTCATAGCCGTCAACAATCTGCTCCAGGGGAAAGTGCCCGAGGCCATCAACGATTTCGGCCGGGTGATGGTCAACACTTCGCTGGGGGTTCTCGGCTTCATGGATGTCGCCTCGGATCTCGGCGTCGAGAAGCACGAAGAGGACTTCGGCCAGACGCTCGGCTGGTGGGGAGTGGGCGACGGACCCTATCTCGTGCTGCCGTTCTTCGGCAGCCGGACGACGCGGGATGCTTTCGGCCTGGTGCTCGATCTCAAGGCCGATCCGGTCGCCCACCTGCATGACATTGCGGAGCGCAACAGCATGGTCGTGACGCGCACGGTCGATCTTCGTTCCCAACTGTTTCCCGCGGAGAAGATCCTCGATGAGGCGGCCCTCGATCGTTACGCCTACCTCCGCGACGCCTATCTGCAGCGTCGCCGCAGCTTGATTTACGACGGCAATCCGCCGCGCGAAAAGGAGGATGTTTCCGACGCTGGGTCGGCTGATCGCGCCGCCGCACCGGCTGTTGCGACCACGGCTTTTACCACTGCGGCGCGCGAGTAGCGGGCCATTGACCAAGACAGGACTCCCGATGAAGTTTTTCAGAATATTGCTGGCCGTGCTGCTGCTCGCTGCCGCCGGGGCTCAAGCCCAGGCGCCGGATACCCCGCCCGACGCGATGATCAAGAATGTTACCGACGAAGTCGTGGCTATCATCAACAAGGACAGGGATATTCAGTCCGGCAACTACAAGAAGGCGATCGATCTGATCGACGCCAAGGTACTGCCGCATTTCAACTTTCCGCACATGACCCAGCTCGCCCTGGGGCGTGATTGGCGGCTGGCCAGCGCCGAGCAAAAGCGCACGCTGTCCGATGAGTTTCGTACCCTGCTGGTGCGCACTTACTCGAAGGCGCTGATCGAATACAAGAATCAGAGCATCGACTTCAAACCCTTCAAGATGAAGGCCGGCGACACCGAGGCCAAGGTCGTGGCCCAGATCATCCAGCCTGGAGCCAAGCCGATTCCGGTCAACTATTATCTCGAGAAGTCGCCACAAGGCTGGCTGGTCTTCGACATCGAGGTTGACGGCATCAGTCTGGTGATAAATTACCGCGACTCCTTCTCTTCCGAAGTTCGCAACAATGGCATCGACGGCCTGATCAAGTCCTTGCAGACTAAGAACCGGACCGTTGCCGTCGGGGAGAAGAAGTGATCCGGGCGAGCGACGGCCGCGTCGAAGTGTCGGGCGCCATGACCCTGCCGGCCGCCGCAAAATTGCTGGCCGAGGGCGTCGCCGCGCTGGCTGACCCGGAAACGGTGCTGGATCTCGCCGCAGTGAATGACCTCGACTCCTCCTCGATAGCGGTGATTTTTGGCTGGCAGCGCGCAGCGCAGCGCCAGGGCAAAACCATCCGCATTGTCCATCCACCGAAAGAGATGCTGGTCCTGGCAGAGGTCTACGGCGTCGCCGAACTCCTGCCGCTGGCCTGATGCCGCGCCGTTTCGGCGCCGCATCGGGAATCGATTTGCCATGACGACTGCGATATCCGTTCATCAGGTGGCCAAGCGCTTCGGCTCGGTCGAAGCGCTGGCCGGCGTCGACCTGGCTGTCGCAGAGGGCGAATTCTTCGGCCTCTTGGGGCCCAACGGCGCCGGCAAGACCACGCTGATTTCGGCGCTGGCCGGACTGGTGCGGGTGGATAGCGGCCGGATCGAGGTGATGGGTTGCGATGTCGTCGCCGATTATCGCGCTGCCCGGCGCCAGCTCGGCGTGGTGCCGCAGGAACTGGTGTTCGACCCGTTCTTCAGCGTGCGCGAAACCCTGCGCATCCAGTCCGGATATTTCGGCATCCGCGGCAATGACGAGTGGATCGACGAGATCCTGGAAAACCTCGACTTGAGCTCCAAGGCCGACGCCAACATGCGTACCCTCTCCGGCGGCATGAAGCGCCGCGTCCTAGTGGCACAGGCGCTGGTGCACCGGCCTCCGGTCATTGTCCTGGACGAGCCCACCGCCGGTGTCGATGTCGAACTGCGCCAGACCTTGTGGCAGTTCATCCGCCGCCTGAACCGCGATGGGCATACCATCGTCCTGACCACCCACTATCTCGAGGAGGCCGAGAGCCTGTGCAGCCGCATCGCCATGCTCAAGGCCGGCCGCGTCGTGGCCTTGGACAGCACCGCCAATTTGCTCAGGCGTTTTTCCAGCCATGCCCTGCGCCTGCGTCTGGCGCCGGGCGCTCTGCTGCCGCCGGCCGCTGCCTTGCGGGCCACGGAGAAGGACGGAATCTGCTCGCTGAGTTTCGATCGCTTCGATGAGATCGAGCCGATATTGGCAGAACTGCGCGTCGCCGGTTGCACGCTGGAGGAATTGGAGATCGGCAAGCCGGATCTTGAGGAAGTGTTCATCCGGGTGATGCACGGACTGCAGGGAGACCGTGGCTGATGAGCGGTTTCAGAACCCTGTTCTACAAGGAAGTGCTGCGCTTCTGGAAGGTGGCGACCCAGACCGTCGCCGCGCCGGTGCTGACGGCGCTGCTCTATCTGCTGATCTTCTCCCATGTGCTCGAGTCCCATATCCGGGTTTACGGCACGGTGAGCTATACGGCATTCCTGATCCCCGGCCTGGTGATGATGTCGGTGCTGCAAAACGCCTTCGCCAATTCCTCGTCTTCGCTGATCCAGTCCAAGGTCACCGGCAACATCATCTTCGTGCTGCTGCCGCCGATCTCCTACCGCGAGTTCTACGCCGCCTATGTCCTGGCGGCAGTGGTCCGCGGTTTGGTCGTCGGCTTTGGCGTGCTCGTCGCGACGATCTGGTTCGCGCCGCTGGAGGTCGATAATCCGCTCTGGGTCCTGGCTTTCGCCGTGCTCGGCGGCGGCATGCTCGGCAGCCTGGGCATCGTCGCCGGCATCTGGGCGGACAAGTTCGACCAGTTGGCGGCTTTTCAAAACTTCCTGATCATGCCGCTGACCTTCCTCTCCGGGGTGTTTTATTCCATCCACTCGTTGCCGCCGTTCTGGCAGCAGCTATCGCACTTCAACCCGGTTTTTTACATGATCGACGGCTTCCGTCATGGCTTCTTCGGTGTCTCCGACGTTTCGCCGTGGCTGTCCCTGTCCATCGTCGGTGCCTGCTTCGTCCTGCTCGGCATGCTCACGCTGTTCATGCTCGAGCGCGGCTACAAACTGAGAAATTAGGAGATTTCATGCTCGACCCCAAGGAAATCGAAACCTGGATAGCCCAGGGCCTCGCCTGCGAGCATATCGCCATCGAAGGCGACGGCCAGCACTTCGCGGCGCTCATCGTCAGCCGCGAGTTCGCCGGCATGAATCGCGTCAAGCGGCAGCAGCGTGTCTATCAAACCGTCAGGGGCAAGCTCGATTCCGGCGAATTGCACGCCCTCTCGATGCAGACCCTGACCCCCGAGGAGTGGCAAGAGAAGCCGCGCGATGGATAAGCTCCTGATCGAAGGCGGCGCTCCGCTTCATGGCGAAGCGGCGATCTCTGGCGCCAAGAACGCCGCCTTGCCCTTGCTCTGCGCCGCGCTCCTGACCCGCGAGCCCTTGACCCTGACCCATGTGCCGCGCCTGAACGACGTCGACACCATGCTCGGTTTGCTCGAACAAATGGGCGTCAAGGTCTTTCGCGAGACTGGCGTGAGTGGCCGAGCTGACGAGAGCACGGTGACCCTCGACGCCTCCGGGCTCGACAATCCGGTGGCGCCCTATGAGCGGGTCAAGACCATGCGCGCCGCCATCCTGGTGCTCGGCCCCCTGGCGGCGCGCGCCGGGGAGGCGAAGGTCAGCCTGCCCGGCGGCTGCGCCATCGGCGCCCGGCCGGTCGATCAGCACATCAAGGGACTCGCGGCGATGGGCGCCGAGATCAGCGTCCTGCACGGTTACATCCTGGCCCGGGCGCCGCGGCAAAAGGATGGCAGTACGCGCCTTTCCGGGGCGCGCTTGTTCACCGACATGGTGACCGTGACCGGCACCGAGAACCTGATGATGGCGGCGTGCCTGGCGGCGGGCGAGACGGTGATCGAGAATGCCGCCCGCGAGCCCGAGGTGGTCGATCTGGCCAACTGCCTGATCAAGATGGGGGCGCAGATTTCCGGCGCCGGCAGCGACGTCATCCGCATCCGCGGCGTCGCCAGCATGCACGGCGCGACGCACCGCATCATGCCCGACCGGATCGAGACCGGCACCTATCTTTGCGCCGCTGCGGCGACCGGCGGCAGCATCCGCCTGACCGGCGCCGCGCCCGGCAGCCTCGATGCGGTGATCGACAAGCTGACGGAGTCCGGCTGCAGGATCACCATCGAGTCCGACGCCATCAATCTGGCGGCGCCGCAGCGGCTGACTTCGGTGAGCCTGCGCACGTCGCCTTATCCTGCTTTTCCTACCGACATGCAGGCGCAATTCATGGCGATCAATTCGGTAGCCGAGGGCACCGCGGTGATACGCGAGACCATCTTCGAGAACCGCTTCATGCACGCCGTCGAACTGATCCGCCTGGGCGCGGACATCAAGATCGACGGCAACACCGCCGTGGTCCATGGCGTGGCCAAGTTGGATGGTGCCACGGTGATGGCGACCGACTTACGCGCCTCGGCCGGCCTGGTCATCGCCGGACTGGTGGCCGAGGGCGAAACCGTGATCGAGCGCATCTACCATCTCGACCGCGGCTACGAGCATCTTGAGCAAAAGCTCGGTGCGCTCGGCGCCCGCGTGCGGCGGCTGCGGTAGAATCGGCTTTTTCGCGCGGATCTCACCGTGAACGGCATCACCATCGCCCTGTCGAAGGGCCGCATCTTCGAGGAAACCTTGCCGCTCCTGGCAGCGGCGGGCATCGTTCCGCTCGAGCATCCGGAGTCCTCGCGCAAGCTGATCATCAATACCAACCGGCCCGATGTCCGCGTCGTCATCGTGCGCGCCTCGGACACGCCGACCTATGTCCAACATGGCGCAGCGGATATCGGCATTGCCGGTCGCGACGTGCTCCTGGAGCATGGCGGCGCCGGCCTCTACCAGCCGCTGGATTTGAATATCGCCCGCTGCCGGATGTGCGTGGCCGTGCCCGTCGGTTTCGATTATCAGCAGGCGGTCAGGCGCGGCGCCCGGCTCCGTGTCGCGACCAAGTACATCAGCACGGCGCGCGAGCACTTCGCCGACAAGGGCGTGCATGTCGATCTGATCAAGCTCTATGGCTCGATGGAACTCGCTCCGCTGGTTGGCCTCGCCGATGCCATCGTCGACCTGGTCTCCAGCGGCAACACGCTCCTGGCCAACAATCTGATGGTGGTCGAGGAACTGATGACGATCTCGTCGCGCCTGATCGTCAATCAGGCGGCACTGAAGATGAAGCACGAGATCCTCCAGCCCTTGATCGATGCCTTCGCCGGAGCGGTGAAGTGATCGCGCTGCGGCGCCTCGACAGCCTGACCGCGGAATTCCTCTCGCAGCTCGATGCGCTGCTCGCGCTGGAGCGCACAGCCGACGAGCGGATCGAGCAAGCCGTGGCCGAAATCCTCGGCAATGTGCGCAGCGTCGGCGATGCCGCGGTGCTCGAATACACGCGCCGCTTCGATCACGTAGACGCCCACAGCCTGGGCGAACTGGAACTGAGCAGGGCTGACCTCCGGGCGGCCTTCGAGACACTGCCGCCGGCGCAGCGCGGCGCCCTGGAGCAGGCCGCCGCCAGGATCAGCAGCTTTCACCAGCGGCAGAAGGCCGAATCCTGGGAATACGCCGATGCCGACGGCACGAGGCTCGGGCAGAAGGTGACGCCGCTCGATCGTGTCGGTCTCTATGTTCCCGGCGGCAAGGCCGCCTATCCCAGTTCCGTGTTGATGAACGCGCTGCCGGCCAAGGTTGCCGGCGTCGGCGAACTGATCATGGTGGTGCCCTGCCCGCACGGCGAGCGCAATCCGCTGGTGCTGGCGGCGGCGCACTTGGCCGGCATCGACCGGGTGTTTGCCATCGGCGGCGCGCAGGCGGTGGGCGCGCTGGCTTATGGTACCCAGACGATGCCGCAGGTGGACAAGATCGTCGGCCCCGGCAACGCCTATGTCGCATCCGCCAAGCGCCGGGTCTTCGGCGTGGTCGGCATCGACATGGTGGCCGGACCCTCCGAAGTGCTGGTGATCGCCGACGGCTCGGTCAATCCTGACTGGGTGGCGATGGATCTTTTTGCCCAGGCAGAGCATGACGAACTGGCGCAGTCCATCCTGCTTTGCCCCGATGCCGCTTTCATCGACTCGGTCGCCGCAAGCATCGACCGGCTCCTGCCCACGATGCCCCGGCAGGAAGTGATCTCTGCCTCCTTGCAAGGCCGCGGCGCGCTGATCCATGTGCGCAATCTCGACGAGGCTTGTGCCATCGCCAATCGCATCGCGCCCGAGCACCTGGAACTGGCGGTAGCCGAGCCGCATCCGCTGGTGGCCAAGATCCGCCACGCCGGTGCGATCTTCATCGGCCACTATTCCAGCGAATCGCTGGGCGATTACTGCGCCGGACCCAACCACGTGCTGCCGACCTCGCGCAGCGCACGCTTTGCCAGTCCGCTCGGCGTCTACGACTTTCAGAAGCGCACCAGTCTGATCGAGGTCTCAAAGGCCGGCGCTCGCGCGCTCGGCCCGATTGCCTCGGTCCTGGCCCAGGGCGAGGGCCTCCACGCGCATGCCCGGGCCGCCGAACTGCGCTACGAATCGTAAGTTTGTCATTGCGAAGTAGCGCCGTTCGATGGTGCCTGACGCTGCCGGGTCTCGCCCCAGTGGGCGACTTACTTTCTTGTCGCGCGACAAGAAAGTAAGCAAAGAAACGCGCCCCGCCGCCCCGGCCCTGCGGGCTCCCCTCCCTCCGAACCGCCAGCCCGGCCGGCCGCTAAACTCGCTACGCTCAGACAACCCGGCCGGACTGCCCCGGTCCGGCGGTCCTCCGCTCGGCGGGACAGAGGGGATGGGTGCAGTCGGCCACGAGGAAACTCTGGAAAAGCGCAAAAATCAGCACTGCTGAAGGTCCGGTCTCACCTACTGCTGCTGACCTTCAGGACGGCAGCCGCTGGAATGGCGGGCACCGGAATCCTCGATTGACTTGCATAGATTGCGCTACCCAGCTATCGCTTGGGTCGTTAGGTATCGGTCTGCCGACTCCAAACCCTTTCGCTCCAAGTAAGCACCCAACAGCCACACTAGGTTGTCTACCTGAGACAAGGGCAAGTCCCTGGGGGCTACGCTGTTTCCGGTAAGTGAGTACTTAAGATAGCTCTCCAGCGGCTTGGCAGTGCATCCTATAAGCGATTCCAGGCGGCGTACCCTTCCCAGCACGACAGACCCTTGCTCAGGTAGCCAACGCGAAAATAGACGTGCGATATGACGATCTGGCTTAAAGCCGTTCCACCCCAAGTTCCGCAAAAACTCGCTAGCCAGTACATAGCCCATGCCCCTAGTTTTCCAATATCGATATGGGAGTTCTCTGACGGCAATATCCAGGTGAACCGCCCCAGCCCATCTGTTTGATGGTTTCCCGAGATAGCCAACAATGCACAATAAGAGTTCAGCATCGGTTAGCGGCTCGTTATAGTCGTTGAGCGAATGCGAACGGAAGGCAGTGCCAAGATACTTGATGCTCTGGTAATAATTGACGTCGCTGGACAGAAGCATTGCCCATTCTAAAATTGCTCTGGCATCCGCATTTGAACTTTGTCCTGGGAGCCACCGGGCAATGTTCTCTACGCGTGCACATTTGCTAGCCTCGCCGGGATCGAAGCCACAAAGTACCTCCGCAATGCGCGACTCATTCCCGAGGTAGTCAGCCCATTTCCGTTGGTTGCTGCCCAATGCACGAACCGCGGCTCGGAACACCTCCGCGTTGCTGAGTTTCTGATCAAGAGGTGTTGGTGATGGCCGTTGGCCAAGCTTATAGAGCACGGACGCCGCAAACTCATCGGCGTCAGTCTGAATATCTGGCAGTCCGAAATCGCGAGCTATCCTTGATCGTACCGCCTCGTTGGAAAACAGACGGTCCTTGATCGCTTGAATGTCGATCTGCATAAAAGCAACCTACTTGCCTTGTGTACGTGGATCGAAAGAAAGAGAGTGTCGACCGTTTTCCCAGTGGCCGACTTGGCGCGGAGGCTGACCTTTCGGTTTCCAGAAAACCGGGCCTGAGTATGGGTAGACTGAACCCAGGAACTTGTAGGTTCCTGGGCCATGACGAACAAAGAGATGAAAAACAAACGATGACCGGTCTTGATTGATCATTTCATAGCAGTGGTCCGAAGGGATGATGCTTGACTCTTCGTATCCACCTAGCTTCGCCGCTACCGCTTTTAGGTCCAGTCGAGGAATGGCATCTCCATACTTGTGCCGAAGCCGTTCGCCCGCAATCATCAAGCATTCGGCACGAGTCAGTTGAGACAGCATTGTATTCCACCCCACGAATCGACGATGACGAAGCAGCCTATCGTGCATGCCATCATGTATCAACGGTCTAACCGTTGCGACCTCCCCATTTCACCTACATAGATCGTCTTAACAGTCGGCTTTATGTTCAGGAAACAGCCACCCGTAAAAATTTAGCTTGAATGGCAGGAGTGGGTTGTACCCGAACCTCCCGATTTGGACTCTGGACTCCGGAATTGAAAGCGCAGCGGAGAATTTGATTCACCCATCCCCTCTGTCCCGCCGAGCGGAGGACCGCCGGACCGGGGCAGTCCGGACGCGTTGTCTGAGCGTAGCGAGTTTAGCGGCCGGCCGGGCTGGTGGTTCGGAGGGAGGGAAGCCCGCAGGGCCGGGGCGGCGGGGCGCGATTCTTTGGATATTTTCTTGCCGCGCAGCAAGAAAGTATCTCGCCCGCCGGGGCGAGACCCGGCGGGCGTCAGTCACCATTGCCGCGGCGATATTCTGAACCCCGCAAAGGCTGGATTGCCACGTCACCTCGTCGGGTGATCCCGCCCTGCGGGCTCCCATCGTTGCGCTCCTCGCAAAGACCCGAAAAGCGATCGACAACGAGGGATTTATTCAGCAGCGGCTCTCAGTATCTCCGCCAGAGCTGCCACCAATGCCTGACACTGTTCTTCGGTGCCGACGCTGATCCGCAGGAACTGGTCTATGCGCGGCAGTTTGAAGTGACGCACGATGATCCCCCGCTCCCTGAGCGCCAGGGCCAAGCCCTCGCCATCCTTCCCGGGGTGCCGGGCGAAAATGAAATTGGCCTTCGAGGGCAGCACCTCGAAGCCCAGATTTTCCAGCGCCCGGGACAATGCCTCGCGGCTGGCTATGATGGCCAGGCGGGTCAGTTCGAAATGGCCGCGATCCGCCATGGCGGCGGCGCCGCCGGCGATTGCCAGCCGGTCCAGGGGATAGGAGTTGAAGCTGTTTTTAACCCGCTCCAGCGCCTCGATCAGATCGGGATGGCCGAGCGCGAAACCGACCCGCAGGCCGGCCAGCGCGCGTGATTTCGACAGCGTCTGGACCACCAGCAAGTTCGGGTAGCGCGCGATCAGCGGGATGGCCGTGGGGATGGTCTGGCCGCCGAAATCGATATAGGCTTCATCGACCACGAGCACCGATTCCGGCTTCGCCTTGAGCAGGCGTTCGATTTCGTCGAGCGCCACGAGGCAGCCGGTGGGCGCATTCGGATTGGGAAAGATGATGCCGCCGCATCGACCGGCCTTGAGATAGTCGCCAACCTCGATCTGGTAGCTGTCTGAAAGCGGCACGGTGACATGGTCGATGTCGTAGAGCCCGCAATACACCGGATAAAAACTGTAGCTGATGTCCGGAAACAGGACCGGCTGTTCGTGCTTCAACAGGGCGAGGAAGACATGGGCGAGCACTTCGTCGGAACCGTTGCCGACGAATACCTGCTCCGCGGCCAGGCCATGAAAGTCGGCGATGGCCCGCTTCAGATCGCGGGCGTTGGGGTCGGGATAGAGTCTCAGCCTGTCGCCTACCTCCGCGTGCAGCACGTCCAGGACTTTGGCCGAAGGGCCGTAGGGATTCTCGTTGGTGTTGAGCTTGACCAACCCGGCGAGTTGCGGCTGCTCGCCCGGAACGTAAGGCGTGAGGCTATGGACGAGACTGTTCCAGAATTTGCTCATGGTGGGCACGATGGGCGGATTTCGGCGCGAAGGGCGTATCTTAGCAAGAAGCGCATCCCTTGCCGTTAGTGGATGCTGCGGATTATGATGCGTAGGGCTCGGATGTCGAGTATTGAATAAGGTTTGATGATGCGACTAGGGGAAATTACCCGTAACACCCTGGAGACCCAGATCAGGGTCAAGGTCGACCTCGACGGTTCGGGGCAGGTACGACTTGCTTCGGGCATTGGTTTTCTCGATCACATGCTCGACCAGATCGCCCGCCACGGCATGATCGACCTCGAAGTCGAGGCCAAGGGCGATCTCCACATCGACGCTCACCACAGCGTCGAGGATATCGGCATCACGCTCGGCCAGGCGATCTCCCGCGCCATCGGCGACAAGACGGGCCTGACCCGCTACGGCCATGCCTATGTGCCGCTCGACGAGGCCTTGTCGCGCGTCGTGGTGGATCTCTCCGGCCGGCCTGGCCTTAGCTTCAACGTCGATTTCCGCCGGGCGCTAATCGGCGAGTTCGACGTCGACCTGGTGCGGGAATTTTTCCAGGGCCTGGTCAATCATGCCGGGATCACCGTGCATATCGACAATCTCGCCGGCGAGAATGCGCACCATCAGGCGGAAACGATTTTCAAGGCCTTCGGCAGGGCGCTGCGCATGGCCGTCGAAGCGGATGTCCGTGCCGCTGGCCGCATGCCGTCGACCAAGGGCAGCCTGTAGTTACTTATGACGCCATCCTTTCCATTGTCTGAGCAGAGTAGTTCGAAGCGCGGGTTGCTGGAGGATTTGCAAGGGGGCTCCCCCCTTGTTCGTAGCCTTCCGCCTTCGATGTCTTCGCCATGAGTACGGTTGCAGTCGTCGATTACGGCATGGGCAATCTGCGTTCGGTGGCCAAAGCCATCGAGCATGTCGCGCCCGAGGCCAGCGTGCTCGTCACCTCCAGCGCCGCCGAGATCCTGCGCGCCGACCGCGTCGTCGTGCCGGGGCAGGGCGCGATGCCCGATTGCATGCGCGAACTGGCGGCGCGCGGCTTGACCGACGCGGTGCTCCATGCGGCAAAGGCGCAGCCCTTTCTCGGCATCTGCGTCGGTCTGCAGATGCTCTTTGGCCACGCCGAGGAAGGCGACGTCATGGGCCTCTCCGTATTGCCCGGCCGGGTGCCGCGCTTTCCGCGCGCGGCCATGGCCGGGCCGGACGGCAGCCGCCTCAAGGTGCCGCACATGGGCTGGAACGAAGTATGGCAGGCCGGGCCGCATCCGCTCTGGGACGGCATAGCCGACGGTGCGCGCTTCTATTTCGTGCACAGCTATTTCGTCGAACCGGCCAGCCCCGACCTGATCGCCGGGTCGACGAATTATGGCATCCCCTTTACCAGCGCCGTCGCCCGCGATAATATCTTCGCCGTGCAATTCCATCCGGAAAAAAGCGCGCGCGACGGGCTCCTACTGCTGGCCAATTTCATGCGCTGGAATCCCTGAATCGCTGCCACCTTTTCTCTCCGCCATCGAGATCCGAATACTCCTATGCTCTTGATTCCCGCGATTGACCTGAAAGACGGCCACTGCGTCCGCCTGAAGCAGGGCGACATGGCAGATGCCACGGTATTTTCCGAAGATCCGGCGGCCATGGCGCGTCACTGGATAGACCAGGGCGCGCGCCGTCTGCACCTGGTTGACCTGAACGGCGCATTCGCCGGCAAGCCGAAGAATGAACCGGCGATCAGGGCGATACTCAAGGAAGTCGGCGAGGAGATTCCCGTCCAGCTGGGGGGCGGCATTCGCGACCTCGACACCATCGGCCGCTGTCTCGACGACGGCATCTCCTACGTCATCATCGGCACCGCGGCGGTGAAGACGCCAGGCTTTCTTTACGATGCCTGCGTGGCCTTTCCGGGACACATCGTCGTCGGCCTGGACGCCAAGGACGGCAAGGTGGCGGTCAATGGCTGGTCGAAGATGACCGGTCACGACGTCGTCGACCTGGCCAGGAAGTTCCAGGACCACGGCGTCGAGGCGGTGATCTACACCGACATCGGCCGGGACGGCATGCTCTCCGGCGTGAATATCGAGGCCACGGTCCGGCTCGCCCAGGCGCTGCGTATCCCGGTCATTGCCAGCGGCGGCATCGCCAACGTGGATGATGTCAGGGCGCTGTGCGCCGTCGAACACGAAGGCATCATGGGCGCCATCACCGGTCGCGCGATCTACGAGGGAACGCTCGATTTCAAGACGGCGCAGGCGGAAGCCGACAGACTCTTGCGGGGAGACCGGCCGTAAGCGGCGCGCAAGACCACTGCTCGCCGCAGATCGCTTCCGCATGTTGGCAAAACGCATCATTCCCTGCCTCGACGTAGCCGCCGGCCGCGTGGTCAAGGGCGTCAATTTCGTCGAACTGAGGGACGCCGGCGACCCGGTCGAAATCGCCCGCCGCTATGATGAGCAGGGGGCGGACGAGATCACCTTCCTCGACATCACGGCCAGTTCCGATCAGCGCGACATCATCCTGCATGTGGTCGAACAGGTGGCCGAGCAGGTGTTCATTCCGCTCACCGTCGGCGGCGGCGTGCGCACCGTGGCCGACGTGCGCAGACTGCTGAACGCCGGCGCCGACAAGGTGGCCATGAATAGCGCGGCGCTGGAAAATCCACAACTGGTGGCCGATGCCTCGGCCAAGGTCGGCAGCCAGTGCATCGTCGTGGCCATCGATGCCAAGCAGGTGGCGCCGGGGAAATGGGCGGTGTTCAGCCACGGCGGGCGGCGCGACACCGGCCTGGACGCGGTGCTCTGGGCGCAGCAGGCCGAGGCGCTGGGTGCCGGCGAAATACTCCTCACCAGCATGGACCGCGACGGCACCAAGAACGGTTTCGATCTCGCGCTGACCCGCGCGGTGTCGGATGCGCTGGCCATTCCGGTGATCGCCAGCGGCGGCGTCGGCACGCTGCAGCACCTCGCCGACGGCATTCTGCAAGGCCGCGCCGATGCGGTGCTGGCCGCGAGCATTTTCCACTACGGGGAATACACTGTGCGCCAGGCCAAGGAATACCTGCGTGCCCAGGGCATCGAGGTGCGTTTGTAGCACCGGGCGAAGGTCGCCCCGAGCCCGGTCCAGCGTAACATACGGAGTCCCGCAGGGACGAACGACCGTCACCCCTTCCCTTGGGGAGGGGTGGGGGGGAAGGCAAAGCGAGGCAAGATGAGTGCGAATTGGTTGAACGACGTCGTTTGGGACGGGCAGGGCCTGGTTCCGGTGATCGCGCAGGACGCGGACAGCGGCGAGGTGCTGATGTTCGCCTGGATGAACCGCGAGGCCCTGGAGCGCACCGCCGAGGGCGGCGAGGCGATCTATTGGTCGCGTTCCAGGCGCAAGCTTTGGCACAAAGGCGAGGAGTCGGGTCACACCCAGAAAGTGCGCGAGATCCGCATCGACTGCGACAACGACGTTATCCTGCTCAAGATCGAGCAGAAGGGTGGCATCAGCTGCCATACCGGGCGCCGCAGTTGCTTCTATCAGCGCCTGGACGCAGGCCACTGGCAGGCGATCGACGCGGTCATCAAGGACCCGAGCGAAATCTATAAATAGATTTCGACGCTGATCCGCGTGCCGGTACCGGGCATTGCGGTCAGGGTCAATCGGCCGCCAATCGCCTCGGCCCGCTCGCGCATCGAGAGCAAACCTAGCCCTTGCGCGTTGCCGTTGCTGCTCAGTCGGCTCGCGTCGAAGCCCTTGCCATCGTCGGAGATTGCGAACGCGACCCGTTCGCTGTCGCCATCGAGTTCTATCGTGATGCTGGTGGCGCCGGCATGCTTGGCGCAATTCGTCAGCGCTTCCTGGGCGATGCGGTAGAGCGCGATTTCCATTTCCGGGGGGAGGCGGATTTCCCGGTCTTCCCCGACCACCAGGACATCGATGCCGGTATGGGCGGAAAATTTCCGCCCATAGTCTTCCAGCGCCGCCACCACGCCAGCATAACCCAGCACCGCGGGATGCAAATCATGGCTGATCTCCCGGGCATGGCTCATGGTCTCCTTGAGCAATGCGCTGATCCCGGACAGCCGTTCCTTGACCGTGAGGGCGATATCCCGAGGCGGTTGCTTTTCGATCAGGCCCAGGCTGAGACCTATGGCCGTCAGACTGGATGAAACGCGGTCGTGGAGTTCGCGGGCCAGCCTGCGCTTCTCCAGTTCCTGGGCACCGTCATGGCGCCGGGTCATGACCTGCAAGCGAGTCGCAAAGTCCAGGGCCGTTGATTCGGCAGTTCTGCGCTCGGCTATTTCCTGCTCCAACTGCTGATTGGCCAGGGTCAGCTGGTTGGTCCGGTCGATCACGCCCTGTTCGAGGGTTTCGTTGAGTTTGCGGACTTCATCTTCGCTGTGCCGCCGTTCGGCGATTTCCTGGTGCAAGTCTTCGATGAGCCGAATGTGCTCTAGCGCTAGCTGGTTGAAGCTGTCCACCAGTTGGCCGATTTCGTCACGGCGCACGACGGGTATCGGCGCGAGAGGTTCTTCGCCTTCGCTCATCCGCCGCATCGCCTGCGCCGCAACCCCGAGCGGCAGCAACTGCCGCTTCAGGACGAAGCGCAGGACCAGAGCGACGAGCAGCGAAATCAGCAGCGCCCCGAAATAGATCTGACGTTTGAGCGTCACGATCGGTGCGAAGGCCTCCTGGGTCTCGATGCCGATGACGGCGATCCAGCCTGTGTTCTTTATGGCGCGGCCTACACTCAGTACTTCGACGCCCGATGAAGTGGTGGCTATAGCTTCACCCTCGAAACCCTCTTCCAGGCGCCGGTCGAGCAGACGGTTCGTCCCTTTGACCGCCATCGGTGTCAGGATCCGGGTCCTGTCGGTGGCCGAAACGATCAGCCGGTCCCGGGGCGAGGCCACGATGAAGTAGCCGGTCCTGCCGATCTTGGTCTTTTCCAGTTGTCCGAACAGGTCCTGGTCGGACAGCGTGGAGGCGCCGACCAGCATGCCGCTGGTCACGCCCTGCGCGTCGGAGACCGGCACGGCCAGGATGACCACGGGCTGCCTGACGAACCTGCCGACGATGGGACTGCTGATCGCCAGAGGGGCGCCGGCCATGATTTCGCGAAAGTATTGCCGGTCCGCCAGCGAACCGCCCGACCTGCCCGGGAGCTCGGGGTTGTCGGCAAAGATGAGGCCCTGGCGATTGCTGCAGGTGACGCCTTCAGGAAAGAGTGTGGCGGCAAGATCGCTTTGCATCAGCAGGCGCTGCACTTTCGCCGGGTCGGCCTGGATTTCCGGCGTGATCCTGGCAGCGAGTTTGTTCAATGCATTGATGCGGTTCTGCATGCCTTGGTCGATATCATCGGCGACATAGTCGAGCGTCGCCGACAAATGCTGCGCCACGATCTTCTCCAGGTCGGACTGCAGAACTTTCGCCACGACTGCGGCGAGCCCCCAGATGGCGACGACGATGAGCAGCGAGACGAGGAACAGTACCCGGGTCTTGAGGCTTGTCGCACGCAGCGGATCGGGCATCGGAGTGTCGTCTCGTTCTACGCAGATCGTTATATTATGCCCTTGTACTGGGTGTCGCGCCAGCGGCAGCCGTGGGACTTTGAATTGCGGCGCGGCAGGCGGTATGATTCGCCATCTTTTGGCCCAGGGTCCCGATATGATCGATCTCGAAGTGATACACCGCGTCCAGGCGACCCTGGCCGAGCGCAAGCAGGCCGCGCCCGATGTCTCCTATGTCGCCAGCCTGTACGCCAAGGGCACCGACAGCATCTGCAAGAAGGTGGCGGAAGAGGCGGCCGAGACCATCATGGCGGCGAAGGATGGCGACCATCTGCATCTGGTGCGCGAAGTGACCGACCTGTGGTTTCACAGCATGATCCTCCTGGCCCATTTCGGCCTGGGGGTCGATGATGTTCTGTTCGAGTTTCGCCGACGCGAAGGCATCTCGGGAATCGACGAGAAGAAGTCGCGTTCCGGTGCGGCGGGAGCCTGAGCCATGAGTGACTGCATCTTCTGCAAGATCGCGAGGGGAGAGATTCCCAGCCGCAAGGTTTATGAGGATGAGGAGGTCTTCGCGTTTCATGATATCCAGCCGGTCACGCCGGTGCATTTCATGATTATCCCCAAGGCCCATATCGCCTCTCTGGCGGAAGCCGATCTGTCGCATCAGATGGTGCTCGGCAGAATGCTCGCGCTGGCCGGCCGCTTGGCGCGCGAGCAGGGTCTGGTTGACGGCTTCCGCAGCATCATCAACACCGGGCGTATCGGCCGGCAAGAGGTGTATCATTTGCACATTCATATCCTCGGCGGCCCCGAGCCGCTGGGCTCGATGATCCGCAAATAAGGAGATCGACATGGGAAGTTTAAGTATTTGGCACTGGCTGATCGTGCTGGTGATCGTCATGCTGGTGTTCGGCACCAAGAAAATCCGCAATATCGGACAGGATCTGGGCGGTGCGGTCAAGGGCTTCAAGGAAGGCATGAAGGATGGCACCGCCGAGAAATCCGCGGAGCCGCCGCCACAGGAGGGCGGCCACACCCTCGAAGGCGAGATCAAGGAGAAGGTCAGGAGCTAGCGAGCAGCAACGCTAGTGCAACGAAGCTCGCCCTTTCACTCCTCTCTCCTCAATTCCCACTACCCTCAATGTTCGACGTCGGTTTTTCCGAACTGGTGGTCATCGGTCTGGTGGCCCTGGTCGTCATCGGTCCCGAGCGGCTGCCCAAGGTGGCGCGTACCGCCGGGTTGCTGCTCGGCCGTCTGCAGCGCTACGTCAATGACGTCAAGGCCGATATCAATCGCGAGATGCAGCTCGACGAACTGAAGAAACTGCAGGAGCAGATGAAAGATCAGGTGCTGGCCATGGAGTCCTCGGTGAGCCAGGAAATGAACGCTGTCGAGACATCGCTCAATCAGTCGATCGCGCCGCCCGCCGAGGCGGCGCCGGCGGTTCCAGGCGCAACGCCGACTGCAGTCGCGCCGTCCGCTGAGCCGCCTGAGGCACCGCCCGAGGTACCGCTGGCGGCGCGCTTCGAGGCGGGGAACGTGCCGGTCGAGGAAAGTCCGTTGGAACATCACGTCGAACCTGCGCCCGCCGCCGAGAAAGCTAAAGTCTGAACGCATGGACGAGGGCCAGGAAAGTTTCATTTCACACCTCGTCGAGTTGCGCGACCGCCTGATCCGTTCGATACTCTCGGTGCTCGTCATCTTTCTGGGTTTGGTCTACTGGGCGCGGGATATCTTTACCTTGCTCGCGGGTCCGCTGTTGGCGGCGCTGCCGCAGGGCGGGCAGATGATCGTCACCGACGTGGCCGGGGGCTTTCTGGTGCCGATGAAGGTGACCCTGATGCTGGCCTTCCTGCTCGCGCTGCCCTATGTGCTCTATCAGGTCTGGGCGTTCGTCGCCCCCGGCCTCTATGCCCACGAAAAGAAGTTCGTGCCGCCTCTGATCGCGGCTAGCGTCTTCCTGTTCTTCCTGGGCATGTCCTTCGCCTATTTCATCATTTTCCCCACGCTATTTGTTTTCGTGAACAAGGTCGTGCCCGTGGGCGTGGCGGTGATGACCGATATCGACAAATACTTGTCCTTCGTGATGTCCACCTTCCTCGCTTTCGGCATCACCTTCGAGGTGCCGGTGATCGTCATCGTGCTGGTCCGGGTCGGTCTGGTGAGCATTGCAAAGCTGAAGGAAATCCGGCCTTATGTGATCGTCGGCGCCTTCGTGGTCGGCGCCGTGTTTACGCCGCCCGATCCGGTCTCGCAGTTCATGCTGGCGGTGCCGCTGTGGTTGCTCTACGAACTGGGCATCATCCTCGCGCGCTTCATCGCCAAGCGGCCGGACGACCCGGAAACGGAACTCGAAAGCTAACTACTCGGCTTTAGGTTTCGGGCGCTTGGCGATGGCCACCGTGAGGTCGGTCTCCGCGCCATCGCGGCGGAGCTTGAACTGCGCCTGGGTACCTGGGGTTTGACCGGCGATCAGTTCGAGCATGCCCTGGGCGTCGGTGACGCGCTTGCCCGCCACCATCAGCAGGATGTCGCCTGGGCGGATGCCGGCCCGATCCGCCGGGCTGCCGCGCAGGACCCCGGCGATGAGGGCGCCCTGGGTGTCCGGCAGCTTGAAGGATTCGGCCAGTTCGGGGGTTATTTCCTGCACCTCGATGCCGATCCAGCCGCGGGTCACAGCACCCGTCCGGATAATCTGATCCATGACATTCTTGGCCAGCGAGACCGGGATTGCGAAGCCTATGCCCATCGAGCCGCCGCTCTGGGAGTAGATCGCGGTATTGACGCCGACCAGATTGCCGTTGCTGTCGACCAAGGCGCCGCCGGAATTGCCGGGATTGATAGCGGCGTCGGTCTGGATGAAATTTTCGAAGGTATTGATGCCCAGGTGCGAGCGGCCGAGGGCGCTGACGATGCCCGAGGTGACCGTCTGGCCGACCCCGAAGGGGTTGCCGATGGCCAGCACGACATCGCCCACCCGCAGCGATTCCGCCGGGGCCAGGGTGACCGCCGGCAGTTTGCCGCCGGCGTTGATGCGCAGCACCGCGAGGTCGGAATCGGGGTCTGCGCCGACGACGCGCGCCTTGAATTTGCGGCCGTCTTGCAGGGCCACTTCGATCTCGTCGGCGGCCTCGATGACATGATTGTTGGTCAGGATATAGCCTTCGCCGCTGACCACCACGCCGCTGCCCAGGCCGGAACGCCGTTGCGGCTGGACCTCGAATCGGTCGCCGAAAAAATGGCGGAAGAACGGGTCGTTCAACAGGGGGCTGCGCGGCGTCTTGACTTCCTGACTGGTGAAGATATGCACCACGGAAGGCAGCGCCTTCTGTGCCGCATCGTTGTACGAGACCACCTTGCGCGCTTCGCCGGACAGCGGGGCGGCCTCTTTTACCGAAATGACGTTGCCGCCCGTTGGGCCTCTGGCGATCCATTGCGGTTTCAGGGTCTGGACCACGAACAGCAGCGCCAGGCTGACGGTGACAGCTTGGGCGAAAATCAGCCAGAGTCGGCGCATAATTTGGTCCGTTGATTATGAATGAATGTCGGAGAGACCCATGTCGCGCCACCCCATAACACCAGCCCCGCTAGCGCCAGACCCCGTATCTCTAAACCAATTGCGAGACCATCTCGATCAGTTGCTCGGCGCCGCACACTTCCAGGATTATTGCCCAAACGGACTGCAAGTGGAAGGCCGTGCCGAGGTTCGCCGCATCGTCTGCGGTGTGACCGCCAGCCAGGACTTGATCGAAGCCGCCGTGGACTGTGGGGCCGATGCGTTGCTGGTGCATCACGGCTGGTTCTGGAAGTCCGAGGATGGCCGTGTCACCGGCATCCGCCGCCGTCGCCTGGCCACGCTGCTGGCTCACGACATCAGCCTGTTCGCTTATCACCTGCCGCTCGATGCCCATCCCGAACTGGGCAATAACGCGCAACTGGCGAAGCTTCTGGGCTGGCGGATAGACGGTCGTTTCGCCGAGCAGGAGATCGGTTTTCTCGGCCGCTGTGCCAGCGCGACGGCGGCCGATCTGGCCGCTGCGCTGGAGCGCACCCTGGGCCGCAAGCCGCAGCTCCTGGGCGATGCGGACCGGCCTTTGCGGCGTATCGCCTGGTGCTCGGGTGGGGCGCAGGACTATTTCGAACAGGCCATCGCCACGGGTGCCGACTGCTTCGTTTCGGGTGAAATTTCCGAGCAGAATGTTCATATGGCCCGCGAGTCGGGCATCCCGTACATCGCCGCCGGCCATCACGCCACCGAACGCTACGGCGTGCAGGCGGTGGGGGCCGAGTTGGAGGACAAGCTTGGCCTGGCGGTCGAATTTATCGATATCGACAATCCGGTGTGAGCACCGTCCCCCAAGGGGACTTCCTGGTGTCGTCCGATGGGACTTCTTGCGGTCGGGCTTCAGCCCGACACGCTTTGCTGAAGGTGGCTGCGGATGCGCGAGAGCATGCCGATCAGGCGCGCCGCGTCTTCTTCGCCCAGCGCCGAGGCGATGTGCGTCTCGTGCGTCTTGACGCGCTGCTTCATCATTCGCAGCATCTTCCTGCCCGCTTCGGTGAGCCACAGCGCGTTGGAGCGCCGGTCATTGGGCGCGGCGCGGCGCTCGACCAGGTTGCGCGCCTCGAGCTGGTCGATCACCGCCACCATGGTCGAGCGATCCAGATGCGTGGCCTGGGCCAGGCGACTCTGCGTCAGACCGGGATTGGCGCCGATCAAGGCCAGCACGCCGAAACGTCCGGGCGAGATCGCCTGGTCCGAAAGCGATTTACCGAAGTCGTTGAATATCGCCAGTTGGGTCAGGCGCAACTGGTAACCGATCAGCCCCGGCAAGAGGTCGAAATCGAGTTTGTCGGCGCTGACCGCTTTGCCGTTGGTCTTGTGCGTGGCTTGATTCTGAGGCATCGGAAGGGAAAAAGAATTGTTTGGTATCCAAACTATACTAAACTTTGGGGCAGGGGAATATGCTTAATATCAAATGGGGTGCTAGGTGGGCTGCTAGACAAGCTGCTGAAGGGCAAAAATGGCGCAGGCAGTGCATTCCAGGGCGTCAATGTGACTTTGTGGCAGAATATGCAAACTGCCGCCCTGCAGCGCAGGCGGGGCTGACTGGCGGACTTGACCCAGACAAGGATCGATCGATGAACGACCGCGCCGACTTCTACACCCGCATCTCGGAGTGCAAGCTCCGGCCGCTCTGGGAAGTCCTCGACGACCTGATTCCCGATGAGCCCAAGCCCAAGACGCAGGCGATGCTCTGGCGCTATGATGCGATTCGCCCCTTCATCCTCGAGTCGGGCCGCCTGATCACGGCGCAGGAAGCCGTGCGCCGGGTGCTGGTGCTGGAGAATCCGGGGCTGCCGGACTCCTCGCTGATCACCAGCGCCCTGTATTCCGGATTGCAACTGATCCTGCCGGGTGAGATCGCCTCCTCGCACCGCCATTCCCAGAGCGCGCTGCGCTTCATCCTCGAAGGCGAGGGCGCCTATACCGCGGTCGATGGCGAACGCACCATCATGCATCCGGGCGACTTCATCATCACGCCGTCGTGGACCTGGCACGATCATGGCAACGAGTCGCAGGAGCCGGTGGTTTGGCTCGATGGCCTCGACGTTCCGATCGTGGCGCTCTTCGATGCCCAGTTTGCCGAACGCTATCCCGAGCAGATGCAGCAAATAGCGCGCGCCGAGGGCGACTCCGAAGCGCGCTGGGCCAGCAACATGCAGCCGCTGACGCACGAACACCGGCGGCGGGCCTCGCCGATCTTCAACTATCCCTATGTCACGAGCCGCGCCGCCCTGGCCAAGCTTATGGCCGACGGCATGATGGACGCGGCGCGCGGCGTCAAGATGCGCTACATCAATCCGCTGACCGGCGGCTGGGCAATGCCCACCATCGGTACCTTCCTGCAACTCCTGCCCAAGGGCTTTGCCGGCCGGCCGCACCGCGCCACCGACGCCGCGGTGTATTGCTGCGCCGAAGGCGAGGGCTCCGCCACGATAGCCGGGAAGCGTTTCGACTGGGGGCCGCACGATGTCTTCGTGGTGCCTTCCTGGCAGATGCTCGAGCTCTCCGCCAGCGCCGAATCGGTACTATTCTCCTTCTCCGACCGGCCGGTGCAGGAAGCCCTCGACCTGCTGCGCGAAGAAGTCGCGTAGAAATGCATTCATTAATCGAAAAGGTTAAACCATGAACTACGTTTTTGCCCTGCCCCAGGCCGCCGTGCCGATCGCCGGTTCCGACCAGTTGTTTCCGGTGCGGCGCGTCTATTGCGTCGGCCGCAATTACGCCGAGCACGCCAAGGAGATGGGCTTCACCGGCCGCGAGCCGCCCTTCTTCTTCTGCAAGCCGGCCGATGCGGTGTTCCCGGTGCCGGCTAACGAGGTCGGGCGGGTGGCCTATCCGCCGATGACCGAAAACTATCACTACGAGATCGAACTGGTGGTGGCGATCGGCAAAGGCGGCAGGAATATTCCCGTCGCCGAGGCCGACTCCTACATATTCGGCTATGCCGTCGGACTCGACATGACGCGCCGCGACCTGCAGTTCGCACTGCGCGAAAAGGGACGGCCGTGGGAGTTGGGCAAGGCCTTCGACCAATCTGCGCCGATCGCGCCGCTGCACCGGGTCGGCGAGACCGGCATCAAGACCAAGGGCGCGATCTGGCTTAACGTCAATGGCGCGCAGAAGCAGCGGGGCGATCTCACGGAACTGATCTGGTCGGTTGCGGAAGTGATCAGCAATCTCTCTGAATACTTCACCCTCGAGCCGGGCGATCTGATCTACACCGGAACCCCCGCGGGCGTGGGCAAGGTGCAGAAGGGCGATACCCTGGTCGGCGGCGTAGATGGCTTGACCGATCTTTCGATCACTTTGGTTTGAACCGCCGCGACGTGAATTAGGGCATGCCGATGATCAAACTTTATAGCTACTTTCGCAGTTCGGCCTCGTTTCGCGTCCGCATCGCGTTGAACCTCAAGGGCCTGCCCTTCGAGACCGTCCCGGTGCATCTTCTCAAGGGCGGCGGCGAACAGTTCGCCCCCGAGTTCAGGTCGCTCAATCCGGCGGCACTGGTGCCGGTGCTGGTCGATGAGAGCGGGGCATATTCGCAGTCCCTGGCGATCATCGAGTATCTCGAAGAGTGCCATCCGGCGCCGCCGCTCCTGCCCGCGGGCGCCGCCGACCGAGCCCGCGTCAGGGCGATCGCCCTGTCCATCGCCTGCGAGATTCATCCCTTGAACAATCTGCGCGTGCTGGGCTACCTGAGCAAGAAGCTTGGCGTGTCCGACGAGGAGAAGAGCGCCTGGTATCGCCACTGGGTCGAGACCGGCCTGGCCACGGTCGAGGCGCAACTCGCGCACGATCCGGCGACCGGCGCCTTCTGTCACGGGGATGTCGCCACGCTGGCCGACATCTGCCTGGTGCCGCAGATCTTCAATGCCCAGCGCTTCAACTGCGAGCTGGGACATGTGCCGAATGTGATGCGCATCTTCGAGCGCTGCCTGGAACTGCCGGCGTTCGCCGACGCCGTGCCGGCGAAGCAGCCCGATTTTGCCTAAATCCGCCTGATGCCGGGTAATGCCGGCTAATGCAAACTGAGCCATTTCAACCGAGGAGACCGACCATGAAACTCAGCATCCTACTCACCGCTTTGGCTACCGCCATTGCGCTGCCCGCCAGCGCCGAGGAGAGCGTCAAGATCGGCGTGATCCTGCCGATGTCTGGGCCTTTCGCCAATTACGGCAAGCAGATCGAAAACGGCATCAGACTCTACATGAAGCAACAGGGGGACAAGGTCGCCGGCAAGAAGATTGAACTGCTGCTGCGCGACGATACCGGGCCGGCGCCTGAAGTCACCAAGCGTCACGCCCAAGAATTGATCGTCAAGGACAAGGTCGATATCTTGGCCGGCTTCGGGCTCACGCCCAACGGCCTCGCGGCTGCGCCGCTGGCGACCGAGGCGAAGAAGCCGATGATCATCATGAACGCGGCGACCTCGATCATCACCACCAAGTCGCCCTACATCGCGCGGCTCTCCTTCACCCTGCCGCAGGTGACGGCGCCGATGGCGACCTGGGCGGCGAAGAATGGCATCAGGAAAGTGTACACTTTGGTTTCCGATTACGGCCCGGGACATGACGCCGAAGGCCAGTTCAAGAAGACCTTCAGCGCCGCCGGCGGGCAGATCGTCGGCGAGGTGCGGGTGCCCCTGAAGAGCCCGGACTTTTCGCCCTATCTGCAACGCATCAAGGACAGCCAGCCGGAGGCGGTGTTCATCTTCCTGCCCGCCGGTGAGCAGGGCGTGGCCTTCATGAAGGGCTTCGTCGAGCGCGGCCTGGACAAGGCCGGGATCAAGTTGATCGCCACCGGCGACGTCACCGACGACGACGTCATCGAGGCCATGGGCGACTCGGCGCTGGGCGTGATCACCAGCCATCACTACTCGGCGGCGCACGACTCGGCCTTGAACAAGGCCTTCGTCAAGGGCTATGCCGAAATCGACGCCAAGATGCGTCCCAACTTCATGGCGGTGGCGGGCTATGACGGCATGGCGGCGATCTACGGCGCGCTGAAGAAAACCAATGGCAGCACCGATGGCGACAAGATCATGGCGGCCCTGAAGGGCATGAAGCTGGACAGCCCGCGCGGTCCTATCATGATCGATCCGGAGACCCGCGACATCGTCCAGAATGTCTATATCCGCCGCGTCCAGAAGGTCGATGGCAAGCTCTATAACGTCGAGTTCGACAAGTTGGAAGCAGTCAAGGATCCCGGCAAGTAATGACGATCCGCCCCATCCTGACTTCGACGCTATACTTGATGAGCAGCGCAAAATTGGTTTACTTACGTGAGGAGACAATATGAACAAACCCTTCAATATCCATCGCCGGCTGCTGGTCGCCGGCGGCGCCGCGGCGGTGGCCGCAGGACTCATGCCGCGTTTCGCCCTTGCGGCCGATCCGTTCAGGGTAGGGCTGATCCTGCCGATGTCCGGCCCATTCGCCTCGACCGGCCGGCAGATCGACACCGCGGTCCGGCTATATCAGCAGAAATACGGCGACTCCGTCCTCGGCCGTAAGGTCGAGATCCTGCTCAAGGACGATGGCGGCTTGCAGCCTGATGTCACCAAGCGCCTGGCCCAGGAACTGGTGGTCAACAGCCATGTCAATTTTCTCGCCGGCTTCGGCCTGACGCCGCTGGCCTTCGCCGCCGCACCGATCGCCACCCAGGCGAAGGTTCCGATGATCGTCATGGCCGCGGCGACCTCGATCATTCCCCAGCGTTCTCCGTACATCGTCCGTAGCGGCTTCACCGTACCGCAAATCACCGCGCCGATGGCCGAGTGGGCGGTGAAGAACAAGATCAAGACGGTCATCACCATGGTCTCCGACTACGCGCCGGGAATCGATTCGGAAAAGGTCTTCGTCAAGCGCTTCACGGAAAGCGGCGGCAAGGTTCTGGAGAGCCTGCGGGTGCCCTTGCAGAATCCGGATTTCTCTCCCTTCATCCAGCGTGTCAAGGACAGCAAGCCCGACGCGCTGTTCGTCTTCGTGCCCTCGGGCCCGGGTACGGCAGTGATGAAACAGTTCGTCGAGCGGGGCCTCGCCGCCGCCGGCATCAAGCTGATCGGCACCGGCGACGTGCTCGACGACGACCTGTTGCCGAGCATGGGGATGGCGCCTTTGGGCGTGGTGACTTCCCACCACTATTCCGCGGCCCATCCTTCGCCGGAAAACAAGGCCTACGTCGAGGAGTTCATGAAGCTTTCCAAGGGCATGCGCCCCAACTTCCATTCTGTCGGCGGCTATGACGGCATGCATCTGATCTACGAAGCGCTGAAGAAGACCAATGGCAATACCGACGGCGACGCCCTGGTCGCGGCGATGAAGGGCATGAGCTGGATGAGCGTGCGCGGCCCGGTCAGCATCGACCCGGCGACCCGGGACATTATCCAGAACGTTTATATCCGCAGGGCGGAGATGGTCAATGGCGCCATGTATAACGTCGAGTTCGACAAGGTCGAAAACTACAAGGATCCCGGCAGCAGCTGAAGCCTTTCAGGAGGGGCAAAACGCCCCTCCTCCTCTTCCCGTATCCCTGCTTTGCTGGCACAAGTGCCCTGGGTTGTCATTCAGACAACCCAGGGCACTAGTTGACTGCCGGGACTGAATGAGTGATCATTCAGTCAACGCCGACGACCCTGATGTCGGCACGGGAGCATGGAATGAATGACAGTCTGTCTTGGCCATTTTTCAATGACGGCCACCGAACCCTGGCGCGGGATCTCGATGCCTGGGCCGCGGACCAATTGCATGAGGAAGGGGCGGAAGGGGCGGAGGACGTCGAACAGCTCTGCCGTTCCCTGGTTGCCCGGTTGGGCGAGGCCGGCTGGTTGAGGTATTGCGTGGCCAAGGAGTACGGCGGCGCGCTCGATGCCATCGATGTCCGCTCGCTCTGCCTGTTGCGGGAAAATCTCGCGAAGCGCTCCGGCCTGGCCGATTTCGCCTTTGCCATGCAGGGCCTGGGCAGTGGCGCCATCTCCATCGGCGGCACGGTCGAACAGAAACGCAAATACTTGACGCAGGTCGCTGCGGGCAAGCTCATCGCGGCCTTCGCACTGTCGGAACCCGATGCCGGCTCGGACGTTGGCGCACTCGCCGCGACGGCACGCAGGGACGGCGACGACTACGTGCTCGACGGCGAGAAGACCTGGATCTCCAACGGCGGCATTGCCGACTTCTATTGCGTCTTTGCGCGAACCGGCGAGGCGCCTGGCAGTCGCGGCATTTCGGGTTTCGTGATCGATGCCGATACGCCCGGATTGTCCATCGCCGAGAAGATCCCGGTCATCGCACCGCATCCGCTGGCCACGCTGCGCTTCGACAACTGCCGGGTGCCGGCGGCGAATCTGCTGGGCAAGGCGGGTTCCGGCTTCAAACTGGCGATGCAGACCCTGGACATCTTCCGCACCAGCGTAGCCGCCGCCTCGGTCGGCTTCGCACGCCACGCCATGGCAGCGGCTCTCGAGCGCGCCGTCAGCCGCAAGATGTTCGGCCAGACCCTGGGCGATTTTCAGCTTACCCAGGCGGCGCTCGCCGACATGGCGACGGGCATCGACGCGAGCGCTCTCTTGACCTACCGGGCGGCCTGGATGCGCGACTGCCTGGGCGTTCCAGCCACCGCCGAAGTGGCGATGGCCAAGATGGTCGCCACCGAAACGGCGCAGCAGGTAATCGATCGTGCGTTGCAGCTGTTCGGCGGCCTCGGCGTCAAGTCGGGCATGCCGGTGGAGCGCTTGTACCGGGAAATCCGCGCCCTGCGAATCTACGAGGGCGCGACCGAAGTGCAGAAGCTGATCATCGGCCGACAGGCGATCAAGGAATTTTCGGCCGGCGCCGGTTGATCCTCCCAGGCATGACTTACGCGCTTGCAATTTGCATTTGTCCATGATAATTTTAACTGAATGAACGATCATTCATCTTTACTTGAGGTGTGAAAATGCGGCTAGACGGAAAAACAGCGGTGGTGACAGGGGCGGCTTCCGGCATCGGGCGGGCGGTGGCCGAGGTGATGGCGGCGGCGGGTGCCCATGTCGTGTTGGGCGATCTCAACGAGGAAGGCGGCGCCGCGACAGTCGCCGAGATCCGCGGCCGCGGTCAGGGTGCTGACTTCTTCCGCCTCGATGTCACCGACCTCGCTTCGGTCGCCGATTTTGCCGGCAAGGCCTATGCCGCGCGCAGTCACGTCGATATCGTGGTCAATGTCGCCGGCTGGGGCAAGATCCAGCCTTTCGTCGAGAATACCCCGGACTTCTGGCGCAAGGTGGTGGACATCAACCTGATGGGACCGGTGATGGTGAGCCGTGCCTTCCTCGACAAGATGATCGAAAAAGGTGCCGGCAAGATCGTCACGGTGGCCTCCGACGCCGGACGTGTCGGCAGCCTGGGCGAAACCGTGTATTCCGGCGCGAAGGGCGGCGCCATTGCCTTCAGCAAGAGCCTGGCGCGCGAGACGGCGCGCTACAACATCAACGTCAACTGCGTCTGCCCCGGTCCGACCGACACGCCGCTGCTCGCCGCCGTGCCTGAGAAGCATCGCGAAGCCTTTATCCGCGCCACGCCGATGCGCCGCCTGGGCAAACCCTCAGAAGTCGCCGACGCCGTGCTGTTCTTCGCCAGCGATCGGGCCAGCTTCGTCACCGGCCAAGTCCTGAGCGTTTGCGGCGGACTGGTGCTGGCCGGCTGATCCAACCATTTCGATAAAAGGAGAACCACATGTACAAGCTCAAAGCGGCCGATTGGCGGCCGGAACACTTCAAGCTGGAGGTGGCCAACCGCGTCGCCACCATCACCCTCAACCGGCCGGACCGCAAGAATCCGCTGACCTTCGAAAGCTACGCCGAACTGCGCGACACCTTCCACAAGTTTCAATACGCGGAAGACGTGCGCACCATCGTGTTTACCGGTGCCGGCGGCAACTTCTGCTCCGGCGGCGACGTGCATGAAATCATCGGCCCGCTGACCAAGATGGACATGGCCGGCCTCTTGGCTTTCACGCGCATGACCGGTAACTTCATCAAGGAAATGCGCAACTGTCCGCAGCCGATCATCGCGGCAGTGGACGGCATCTGCGTCGGCGCCGGTGCCATCATCGCCATGGCCAGCGACTTCCGCTACGCCACCCCCGCGGCGAAGACCGGCTTCCTGTTCACCAAAGTCGGCCTGGCCGGCTGCGACATGGGCGCCTGCAGCATCCTGCCGCGCATCATCGGCCAGGGCCGCGCTTCGGAACTGCTGTACACCGGCCGCATGATGAGCGCCGAGGAAGGCCAGGCCTGGGGCTATTTCAACGGCATTGTGGCCCAGGACAAGCTGCTGGAAACAGCCACCAACATGGCGCGCTCGCTCGCCGACGGCCCGGCCTTCGCCCACTCGGTGACCAAGAAGTGCCTGCACCAGGAATGGAACCAGACGATCGAGCAGGCGCTGGAGACCGAAGCCGAAGCCCAAGCCATCTGCATGCAGACCGAGGACTTCAAGATCGCCTACCACGCCTTCGTGGCCAAGGCCAAGCCGGCTTTCGTCGGCAACTGAGGCCGGTTGAGTCCCGCGGGAGGCATGAGGGTGGTGAAGCAGACTGCGTCACCGGGACAGGTCGATAGCCTGGTCACCGACAGCAAGCTGATCGAGGAGCGGCGCGGCCAGATCCTGCGCGCCGCGGTCAAGCTGTTTTCGACGCAGGGCTACTACACCACCACTATCGCCCAGATCGCCCGCGAAGCCGGGGTGAGCATCGGCCTGATTTACCAGTACTTCGGCGACAAGGACGACATTCTGCTGCTTTCGCTGAAACTCGTCCTGGAAACCTATGAGACCGAGATCCCCCTGCGCCTTGAGGGCATCAAGCATCCCGTGGAGCGGCTGTGCATGGCCATCTGGGCATATTGCGCCATCGTCGATCGGCTGCGCGAGGCGACGGTGCTGGCCTACCGCTCGACCAACTCGCTGCGTCCCGATCGGCGCAGCCTGATCAAGGACGAAGAGATCAGAAGCAATCGCCTGCTCGAAGGTTGCCTGCGGGCGTGCATCGCGGGCGGTTACATGCGCCAGGTGAATGAGTATCTGCTGGTCTATCAGGTGGTGATGTTCTGCCATGCCTGGGCGCTGAAGAACTGGGCGTTTCTGGACAAGCTGTCGCCCTCGGAGTATGTCTCCGAAGGCCTCAAGCTTCTGGTAGAACCCTTTCTCACGACCAAGGGCCGTGCGGCGCTGGCGACGATGCGGCGCAACACCGGCAATTTCAAACACGACAAGCGGCCATCCGCCCGCGCCAAGACAAAATGATTTCACTTGCCATCGACGGCGCGATCGCCGTCGCAACCCTGTGCCGGGCTCCGGTCAATGCCATCAACGACGAATGGTTGACTCGGCTTGACGAGGTGCTAACCGAGATCGAACAGGCCCCGGACGTTGCCGTGCTCTGGCTGCGCAGCAGCGAGCGGGTGTTCTGCGCCGGCGCCGATCTGGAGTTCATGCGGGCGCGGTTTCTGACCGAGGAGGGGCGCGAGCGGATGATCGCTTTCACCCGCCGCTTGCAGGAGGTCTATGCGCGGCTGGAGCGGATCGGCGTGGTCAGCGTCGCCGAGATCGGTGGCGCGGCCCTGGGCGGCGGTTTCGAATTGGCGCTGGCCTGCGATCTGCGCTTCGTTGCCGACAGCGCCAGGATCGGTTTGCCCGAGGCGAGGCTGGGGCTCTTGCCCGCGGCCGGGGGGACGCAACGGATGACCCGGCTGTGCGGCGAGGCGATCAGCCGCCGCCTGATCCTGGGCGCCGAAATTGTCGCAGGCGCCGATGCCGTAGCGCTCGGACTCGCCCAGTGGGTGGCGCCGGCGAAAGAATTGCAGGAGAGTACGCGGGCACTGGTGGAGCGGATTGCCAAGTTGCCGAAGCAGGCGCTCGCCGCCTGCAAGGAATGCATAGGCGTGGCGGCTTCCGGCAGTGACCAGGGGTACGAAGTCGAGCTTGCGGGCAGCAAGATGCTGCTCGGCACGGCGGACACCCAGGAGCGCGTACGCCGATTTCTGGAAAAGGAGTGAAAGTAGTGAGCATGGATGGAGTGTTTCTGAGTCAGGACCGGCTGCAGTTGGAGAAGAGCCGCGGTATTTGGGCCGATCGCGTGATCACCGAATATTTCGATCGCTGGGTGGCGGAAAAGCCCGACGAAATCGCTATCGTTTCGTTTCATGAAGAGGACGGAACGACTACGCGCCTGACCTGGCGGGAACTCGGTCAGCAGGTCGCGAAAATCGCCCGCGGGCTCCAGGCCTGCGGCGTCGTCAGGGGCGATGTGGTGTCCTTCCAGTTGCCCAACTGGTGGCAGTTCGTCGCGATCCATCTGGCCTGCGTGAAGGTGGGCGCAGCCAGCAATCCGTTGATGCCGATCTTCCGCAGTCGCGAGATGTCCTTCATGGTCAGGCACGCCGGCGCCAAGGTGCTGATCGTGCCGGCCAAGTTCCGCGGCTTCGACCACGGCGCGCTGGGCCTGGAATTGCAGGCCAACTGCCCGGACCTGAAACATGTCTTCATCATCGGCGGGACGGGCAGCCACTCCTTCGAGGAGGTGCTGCTGGATGGAGACTGCCCGATCGTCACGGGTGCCTTGCTGCAACCCAACGACGTCTGCCAGTTGCTGTTCACCTCGGGTACCACAGGCGAGTCCAAGGGCGTGATGCATACCTCGAATACCCTGATCGGGATCATCCTGCAATTCATCAAACGCATGGAACTCGGTCCCGATGAGGTCGTCTTCATGCCGTCGCCCCTGGCGCACCAGGCGGGCTTCGCCTACGGGCTCCTGCTCTCGGTGATCCTCGGTGCGCCCATGGTCCTGATGGATGTCTGGAATGCTACGCGTGCCGTGCAACTGATGGAGGAGCACAAGACCACCCTGACTTTCGCCGCCACGCCCTTCCTCGCCGACCTGGCTAGTTTCCCCGGTGTCGAGAACCGCGCCATCGACGCCTTCCGGCTGTTCGTCACCTCGGGCGCCCCGATCCCGCCGGTGGTGGTTCAACTGGCCCAGGAAAAACTCCACGCCCAGGTCGTGGCTTCCTGGGGCATGACCGAGTGCTGCTCGGCGACGACGACGCTGCCCACGGGCTATAAGGCGCACGAGTCCGATGGTTTCCCGATGCCCAGTTCCGAGGTCTGCATCGTCGATGACGAGGGCAAGGAAGTACCGCGGGGCGAGCCCGGCTATATGAAATTTCGCGGCGCCTCGCTGTTCGTCGGCTATCTCAAGAGGCCGCAACTCTATTCCGTCGATGAGCAGGGCTGGTTCAATACCGGCGACATCGCGCGGATGGACGAGGAAGGCTATATCCGCATCTGCGGGCGCGAGAAGGACATCATCATCCGCGGCGGCGAGAACATCCCGGTGGTGGAGGTCGAGAGCGCCCTGTACAAGATTCCCCAGGTGGCGGAAGTCGCGATCGTCGCGATGCCCGATCCGCGGATGTCGGAGCGGGCCTGCGCCTTCGTCACCCTGCGTCCGGGCGAGCGCCTGACGATGGAGCAGATGAAAGCCCACCTGGCCGCGGAAGGGGTGAGCAAACACTTCTGGCCGGAGCGCCTGGAGATCATCGAGAAAATGCCCTGGACGCCGACCGGGAAAATTCAGAAGTTCGTCCTGCGCGAGATCGCCAAGGGCTTCGGCAGTCCAGCTTAGAGGGCAGTCTCCTGCTGGATTTTCTCCGCCACCGCCTCGCGGAGGCGGGCCCGCAGGATCTTGCCGGCCGGACTGATGGGGAATTCCTCGACGACCTCCAACCGTTCGGGCATCTTGAAGCGCGCGATTTCGCGCGTCTGCAGGAAAGCCAGGAGTTGTGCCAGCGTCAGGGCGCAATTCTGGCGGAGGATGGTGAAGGCGCAGGCTTTTTCGCCGAATACCGGGTCTGGCATGGCCACGACACAAGCCGATTCGATTTCCGGGTGCGCCAGGATGTGGTTCTCGATCTCCTCCGAACTGATCTTCTCGCCGCCCCGGTTGATCAAATCCTTGATCCTGCCTTCAAGGTAGAGATTGCCATCGACTTTGCTGACGACATCTCCCATGCGGTAAAAGCCATCCGCGGTAAATGCCTTCTGGTTGTTTTCCGAACCGTTGTAATAGCCGCGTATGGTGTAGGGTCCGCGCACCAGCAATTCGCCCGCCCGCCCGTCCGGAAGATCATTGCCCGCGGCGTCGACTATCCTTATTTCGTCACCGTCGGAGACCGGCCGGCCGGAACTGTTCATGCGCACATGCTCGGGATCGTAAAGGCGCGTCATGTTGAGCAGTCCTTCCGCAGTGCCGAAGCTCTCCTGGTAGAGGCAGTTGAATTTCTCCTCGACCCTCTGCCTGAGTTCCGGCACCAGCTTGGCGCCGCCGTTCATGAAAACCTTCAGTGTCGCGAAGTCGTGGCGGCCGAACAGGTCCGAACCCAACCACTTCGCCACCAGCGGCACCGCCGCGCTGAGGACGCTCACGCCTTCCCGGTCGATCAGCGGAAACACCACCTCCGCCGCCGTGCCGGGCGAGACCACCGTAGTGCCGCCGCAGGCGATCGTGCCGAGGACGCCGGGCGCGCCCAGGGTATAGTTGTGGGCGATCGGCAACAGGGCGAGAAACACCGTGTCCGTTCCGAAGCCGGCCACCTTGGCACTTTGCTTCGAGCCGTAGATATAGTCGGCGTGAGTTCGCGCAATGAGCTTCGGCAAACCGGTCGTGCCGCCCGAGAGCAGCATCAGCGCCACATCACCGGCCTTGGGCAGAGGCATCGCGGCTTGCCCTTCCGCCTGACTTTCGGAGAGCATCGTCAGCGCCACTTGATCGGCCTCGGCTTGCCCGGATACGATGACCTGGCGCAGGGTCGGGCATAGCGCCACCACTTCCCGGGCCATTTCACGATAGTCGAAGTTGCGTACCCGGTCGGGTATGAACAGCGCCACTGCGCCGCTGGCACGGGCGAAATGGGCAATTTCCGTCCGGCGATGGGCGGGCAAAGCCAAAACCGGAATCACGCCCAGGCGACAGAGGGCAAAGAAGCTCACGATCAATTCGAGGCTGTTGTCGAGCTGGAAGATCACCCGCTCGCCTGGACGCAGTCCCAGTGTCGCCAGCCCTGTTGCGAGCCGCAGGACCGCGTCGCGCAACTGCGCATAGGAAATGCGGCGAGTGCCGTCGACCACGGCCAACTTGTCCGGGAACAGCGCCGCGGTATGGGACAGCACCTCGAACAAGGTGGCGTCCTCCCAGTAACCCTGTTCGCGATAGCGCCGTGCGAAATCCTCAGGCCAGGCAACGCATCCTTCCAGCATCTTCATCCTCTCTTGCTAGCCCGGCCAATACGCCGGGGCATGGATCATTTCGCTGCCATGTACCCGGGCAGGGGAAATTCCACTTCCGTCGCGACAGGGATGCCCGCCAGGCCCGATGTGCTGCGGGGCCTGACCTGGTATCGGTAGCGCTGGCCGCCGAGGACGCATTTGTCGGCCCATTTCGTCAGCTTCGCCGCATCCTGAAATTGCGCCTGTCCTTCGTCGGTGCTGCGATAGATATCGTAACCAGCGGCTCCCGGGGCCTTGCTCCAGCGCAGGGAAACAGTCGTTCCGGTTAGCGTTGCGCTCAAGCCGGCACCGTCGGCACCCCATTCGGGCGCCCGGGCGGCAGAATTCTCCTTCGGCGCCTGCAGCGAGCCCTGGGGCCAGAGCGCGCAGATGACTGGCTTGTGCGTGCCATCGAGCTGCTTGCAGACGTTGCAATAGTCGCACTGCACGATGCTCTCGACCTGGCCGTTCTTGACCTTGTTGGTCCAGGCAGGATCGGCGAGTAGGCCGCGGGCAATCGCCACCATGTCGGCCTCGCCGCGCGCGAGCAGCGCTTCCGCGTCCACGGGATCGGACAACTTTCCGGCGATGGCGACCGGCGTCTTGAAACCACGGGCGACGAGGTGCGCCTTGATCTCGGCGGCCAGGTTCACGTGCAGTCCGCGCGGCAGCCATTGGCCCGGCATGCAGCGGTCGCCGGAGTAGCCGGAATAGGGGAACAGCACCGCCCCCGGCGTATGCACCGCGTCCTCGAACTTGCCGCCCGCCGACAAGGACAGGTAATCGAATCCCAGTTCAGCGAAGCGCTGCGCGATCAGTTTCGATTCCTGCACGGTATAGCCGTTCTTGATGAATTCCTCGGCGTTGAAACGGACGCAGACGGGGAAGTTCTTGCCGACGCGGCGCCTGACATTCGCCATCACCTGCCCGATCAGCGTCAGCCTACCCTCCAGCGTGTCGCCGCCATACTCGTCTTTGCGCGGATTGGTGCGCGAGAGGAAGGAGGACAGGGTATAGGCATGCGCCGAGTGCAACTCGACGCCGTCGAAACCCGCTTCCTGAACGCGCGCCGCCGCCGCGCCGAACTGTTCGACGATGGTGGCGATTTCCTCCGTCGACAGCGTGTCTATCGTCTGGCGCCAGCCGGTGCGCGCCACCTTCATGAAATGGATGATCTGCGGCACGATCTTGGAGTCGGACGTTTCATGCACCCGCCGCGTCAGTTCGCGCAGCCCTGGAATGAATCTGTCCTCGCTGGCGCGCAGCAGGGCGCCCGACTTATTCTGGTGCACGGCCATCGCCTCGACCACGATCAGTCCCGCACCGCCTGCGGCATAGGCGGCATAGCGCTCGATCACGGCGTCGTTGACCATGCCGCCCTCTTCGCATAGGTGGGTCACCATGGCGGGAACCATCACGCGATTCGGAATCACCATGCCATTGATGTCTAGCGGTTCGAATAATTTCATTTCAGCGCTCCTGGAAGATGACCCATAACCGGTATATGCATTCGAGTTGACGAAATATCAGGTAATTTGGTACGATAATACCGTTATTGTGATTCGCAAGACTTTGACTTGGGTCAACCGGGCTGTAGTCATCGCAAAGGAATTCGTCATGGCATTGAGAATCAACGGTGACTGCAGTGGCTTCGATGTCTCTGCCGAGGCGTGCTTAAAGCGGGAGATCGGCGTCGCGGATGCGCCACAGTGCCGGCTGGCCCGCCCCCTGGATTGCATCGGCGACCGCTCTGCCTATCGCGACAGCCACGACCAGCTGCTGATGAAACATCAGGCGCTGCAATCCTGAACGCCGGCCATGCAGGCACAGAGCGCGGATCTGCTCGTTCGCCCGGTCCGGGCGCGCGACCTGGACAGCATCATCGCCATTGACGCGCAAATCACCGGCATCGAGAAAGCAGAATACTGGCAGGAGCGTTTTCACCGCTATGGCGAACGCAAGCGACAGCCGTGCTTCTTCCTGGTCGCAGAGTGCGATGGCGGCATCGACGGCTTCATCATCGGCGAGGTCCGCGACTGGGAGTTCGGCACTCCAGCCTGCGGCTGGGTGTTCGGCATCAGTGTGCGACCCGAGGCGCGACTCTCCGGCATCGGCACGCGCCTGCTCGACGCCCTCTGCAACTGCTTTAAAAATGCCGGTGTGAGCAAAGTCCGCACCCTGCTGGTATTCGACGATATGCTGGTCATGACTTTTTATCGTAGCCAGGGCATGATGGCGGCGCCTATCATCACCCTGGAGCGCAATCTGGAGTAGGAGTCCTGCTTATGGCCAAGCGCTCCGTCGCGGCATGAAGCTGCAAAAGAGTACTGTGATCGCGCTATGCAGCGTTCTGGAAGCGGCGCACGAACCGGGCAGGCAGATCTCTTCGGCCGGGATAGCGGAAAAGTACGGCGTGTCGCCGCATCACCTTGCCAAAGTATTGCGCCGGCTGGGCCGGGCGGGATTGCTCGAGTCTGCCCGCGGTGTCGGCGGCGGCTATCGGTTTTCCGGAAACGCCAAGCGCGTGACCCTGATGGACGTCATCGGCCTGTTCGAGGAGATGATCGTTGAAGCGGCTGGGCAGCGAGAAAAAGCTGCCTCGACCGATGTCGAGCGCGCCATCGCGCAAGTGCTTGGCGAAATAGACGAGACCGCAAAAGCAGTGTTCAAGTCGATCACCATCGCCACCATGCTCAGGTTGATCGAGCGGCAGAATCGCGTCGCCGGGCAGTCGCCGCCCGTTTGAGCTAGCACCTACTCCGTGGCACAAATGCCCTGGGTTGTCCTTCGGACAACTACGGGCACTAGCGCGCGGCGGGACGCACGGCAAGCGCCACGCCGGCGGCAGCAACCGCCATGCCGGCGATGGCGATGATGCTCAGGGCCTCGCCGAAAACCAGAAACGCCAACAACGCCGTGGTTGGCGGCGTGAGATAGAACAGGGCCGAGAGGCGCGTCGCGGCACCCCGCCTGATGAGAAGATGGAGCAGCGAGATCGCGCCCAGCGAGAGCACCAGGATGAGCCAGGCCAGGGCGAAGAGAAACTCGCCGCTCCAGTGTATCTTCATGGTTTCGAAGACCAGGGCAAAGGGCAGCAGGATCAGGCCCGCGGCGACGAACTGGATTACCGAACCGCTCCACAGATCCAGTTCGGCACAGTAGCGTTTCTGGTACACCGTACCCATGGTGATGCTGATCAGGGCCAGCGTCGAGAACGCCAGCCCGGCGCCGCTCGCGCCGGATAGCCCGATCTTGTCGTAGACCACCAGCACGACGCCGGCGAAGCCCAGCACCAGTCCGGACCATTGCCGCGGGCTGACCCGCTCGCCGAGCATGCTGGCGCTGACGAAGGCGGTCAGGAGCGGCTGGATGCCGACGATGACCGCGACGATACCCGCAGGCATGCCCATGTGGATGGCGACAAAGACGCCCGAGAGGTAGCCGCCGTGGAGCAGGCTGCCGGCCACGGCGATATGAAACCAGAGTATCGGGCGATGCGGCCAGGGACGGCGCAGGATCAGCGCGGCGGCAAGCAGCAGGGTGATGGCGCAACTGAAGCGCAGCAGCAGGAAGGTCAGCGGCTCGGCGTAAGGCAGGCCGAGTTTTGCGCCGATGAAGCCGCTGCTCCAGAGCAGAACGAACAGCGCGGGGGCGCCCGACAGCCAGAGCTTCGATGGTGACGTGCCGTTCATTGGCCCGTCAGTGCAGGCGGACGCCGACCCACTTGTCGAGCTGGGAAAGGTTCTGCAGTTGTTGCTTGCTATCGGCGGTGTGCACCACGCTGCCGCGCTCCAGCACCAGGCAGCGGTTGGTCAGACGTAGTGCCTGCTCGACATGCTGCTCGACCAGGATCAGCGCCTGGCCCTCCTCTGCGACCATGTGCCCGATGGCGCTGCAGAGTTCATCGACAATCACCGGCGCCAGTCCCTCCAAGGGTTCGTCGAGTAGCAATAGCTTGGGATTGAGCATCAGCGCGCGGCCTATCGCCAGCATCTGCTGCTCGCCGCCGGAAAGTTCATTGCCCCAGTTTTTGCGGCGTTCCTTCAGGCCGGGGAACAGCGTGTAGATGCGCGCGAGATCCCACTTGCCCGGGCGAGCGGTGACCGAGAGGTTTTCCTCGACGGAGAGCGAGGCGAATATTTCCCGTTCCTGCGGCACCCAGCCCAGGCCTTTGCCGGTGCGCAGATGGGTCGGGATGTCCACCAGATTCTCGCCGAAGCAGCGGATCGCGCCGCGATGCACCCGGGTGTGACCCATCAGGGTCATCAGCAGGGTGCTCTTGCCGACGCCGTTGCGCCCCAGGAGCGCGAGGCTCTCGCCCTCCTGCATCGAGAACGAGCAATCGTCGAGCACGGTGGCATCGCCATAACCGGCGAAGACATTTTCGACTGTGAGCATTTCAGCCATGGTGTTTGCCCAGATAGACTTCTTGGACGCGTGGGTCTTCGGCAATCTCGGCCGGCGTGCCCGATACCAGTTGTGTGCCGCTGACCAGCACCGTGATCCGGTCGGCGAAGCGGAACACCAGCGACATGTCGTGTTCGATCAGCAGGATGCTGATGTCCTTGGGTAGTTCGGCGAGCACCGCCAGGAGCTCGTCGCTTTCGCCCTCGGGCACGCCGGCCGCAGGCTCGTCGAGGAGCAGCACTTTCGGCTTGACCGCGAGCGCCAGGGCCATTTCGAGCAGGCGTTGCTTGCCGTAGGCGAGCTCCCGCGTTTCGCGCATGCAGTCCTTGGCGAGGTTGAGGCGTTCGAGCAGTTCATAGGCCTCGTCGATCTCGGCGCGGCGGTGCGTGAGGCGGAAGAAGCGGCGCTCGAAGACACTCAGGTGGTCGCGCTGACGCTCGCAGATTGCGCCCGTCACGGCTTCCAGCGGAGAGAGGTTGGGGAACAGCGAATTGATCTGGAAGGTTCGCGCCAGGCCCCGCCTGACCCGCTCATAGGGCGGCATCTTGGAGATGTCCTCGCCGTCCAGCCAGATCGAACCGGAGGATGGCCGCAGCACGCCGGTCAACTGGTTGATCAGCGTCGTCTTGCCGGCGCCGTTCGGGCCGATCAGGGCGTGCCGGGCGCCTACTTCCAGGGACAGGTTGACGTTCTGCGTGACCTTGAGGCCGCCGAAGGATTTGCACAAGTCCTGGGTTCTCAGCACCGCGCTCATGATTCTTCCCCCGGTTTGGCGCGTGCCGCAAGACGCTGCAGGCTCTTCAGGCCGCCCATCACGCCGGTGCGCAGATAACGCGTGGTGATGATCAGCAGCAGGCCCAGCCAGAACAGCCAGTACTCGGCATTGATGCTCGACAGCCAGTCCTGCGCAAGCAGGAAGACGGCCGCGCCGACGAAGCCGCCGTACAAGGTGGCGGTGCCGCCGATCAAGAGGACGATGAGCAGGTCCGCCGATCGCTGAAAGGCGAAGACGTCGATCGCGACGAATTGCGTGGTCTGGGTGAGCAGCGCCCCGGCAATGCCGGCGATCACCGCCGAGAGCGTGTAGATGTTGGTCAGGCGTGCGCGGATCGGAATGCCGATGGCCACGGCGCGCTGCTGGTTTTCACGGATACTGCGCAGGGACAGGCCATAAGGAGCGGTCATCAGCGAGCGGACCATGACGAACAGCAGGAAGGAGACCACCAGGACATAAAGGTAGGCGGTCTTGCCATACAGGTCGAAAGCGAACAGGCCGAACACCTTGCCCACCGCTATGCCCTGCAAGCCATCGACGCCGCCAGTGATGTCGGTCGCTCGGTTGGCGACTTCGTAGAGCAGGAGGCCTATCCCCAGGGTGATCATCAGGCGCGACAGATCCCGGCCGCGCAACACCAGATAGCTGGACAGGTAGCCGAACGCGCCCGCCACCAGGCCAGCGACCATGAGGCCCGAGGCCGGTTCGGTGTAGCCGGTCTTGGTCAACAGGCCGGCGGTGTAGGCGCCCAGGCCGAAAAACGCCGCATGACCCAGGGTGACGATGCCGGCGTAACCGAGTATCAGATCGAGCGATAGGGCAAACAGGCCGGTGATCAAGATCTGCGAGGCAAACATCAGATTGTTGGGCAGCAGGAAATACACCGCGACCAGGACTAGCCAGAAGGCGATTTCGCTACGGCCCCAGCGCTCTCGGGCTGCGAGCGTCGCCAGATAGCCTGGCGCGCGAACGGATTCGGTGCGGATGTTCATATTTCCTTCCTCCGCCCGAGCAGGCCTTGCGGGAACAGTAGCAGCAGGACGATCATGGCCACGTAGATCACGAAGGCGCCGGTCGAAGGGATGTAATACTTGCCGGCGGTGTCGGCAACGCCCAGGAGCAGCGCTGCGCTCAGTGTGCCGATCACCGAGCCGGGGCCGCCGACGACGACGATCAGCAGGAAATAGACGAGATATTTGAGCGGGAAGTAGGGATCGAGTCCGAGCACGTCCACTCCGAGCGCGCCGCCCAGGCCGGCCAGGCCGCTGCCCAGGGCGAAAGTGATCTGGAAGACACGCTCGACATGGATGCCCATGGACTCGGCGGTGCGCTGGCGCTCGACCGAGGCGCGGACCCGCGCGCCGAAGCGCGTGCGCTCCAGGCCAAAGACCAGCAGCAGGGTAATCGCCGTGCCTACCGCCATCAGGAACAGACGATAGCGCGAGAGATCGACGCCGGCCAGATTGAGCTGTCCTTTCATCCATACCGGTATCTCGATCGGCTGCTGCCCTGGCCCCCAGAAATAGGTCGCGCCGGCCGTCGCGACAAAGATGATTCCGACCGTGAGCAGCACCTGTTCGAGGTGGGTCTTCTTGTAAAAGGGGCGGTAAAGGCTGCGCTCCAGTACCAGGCTGATCAAGGCGACGGCAACAAAGATCAGCGGCAGGGCGGTCAGGAAGCCGAAGCCCAGGCGGCCCATCAAGGTGACCAGCAGATAACCGCCGAGCATGGCGAAAACACCGTGGGCCAGATTGACGAAGCCCATCAGGCCGAGCGTCACCGACAGACCGACGGAGATCAGGAAGAGCAGGGTGCCGTAGGCCAGACCGTCGAACAGCAAGCCGAGAAAGTTGAGCATAAGTTTTCGCCGTAGTCTGTGTTATTTGCCCGGATCCTTGACATTCTTGATCTGGTCGAATTCGATGTTGTAGAGCTTGCCGTTCTTTTCCTCGGCACGACGGTAGTAGACGGTCTGGATGATGTCGCGGGTTTCCGGATCGATCATCACCGGGCCTCTCGGACTCTCGAATTGCAGCCCCTTCATCGCCGCGACCAGCTTGTCCCCGTCGGCATCGCCGTTGGTCTTCTTCAGTGCCGCATAGATCGCCGCCATGCCGTCGTAGCCGGCCACCGACATGAAGTTCGGCCGCATCTTGGTGCCGTAGGCGGCGACATAAGCCTGGACGTAGGCCTTGTTCATCGGTGAGTCGTGCGCCGCGGAATAGTGGCCCGAACTGACCAGGCCGAGTACCGATGTGCCCAGGGCATCCATCAGGTTGTCGTCGGCGAAATCGACAGTGGCGAGCAGGATGATGCCGGCCTTGTCCAGACCGCGTTCCTTGTAGGCCTTGAGGAAGGAGATGGTGGCGCTGCCCGGCGGCAGGAACAGGAAGACGGCCTCGGGGGCGGCATCCTTGATCCGCTGAATATACGACGCGAAGTCGACATTGGTCACCGGCACCCGAACCCCGCCGATGAGTTTGTTGCCCGTGGCTTCGAAGGCTTTCTTGAAGGCTGTTTCGGCATCGATGCCGGGACCGAAGTCGGCGACCAGGGTATAGACCTTCTTGATGCCCTGCTTCGCCGCGTAGGTCGCCATCGGTGCGGAGATCTGCGGCAGGGTGTGGGAGAGGCGGACGATATAGGGAGACTTGGTGGTGATCACTGAAGTCGCCGCGTTCATGATCACCATCGCCTTCTTGGCCTGGGTCGCCAGGGGCGCCACCGCCAAGGCGCTGGGGGTGAGGCCGAAGCCGGCCAGAATATCCACCTTGTCTTGCACCAGGAATTCCTGCGCCAGCCGCTTCGACACCTCGGGGGCGATACCCGTGTCGTCGCGGATGATGATGGAAATCTTCTTGCCGGCGACCGTGTCGCCGTTTTGCTTCATGTAGAGTTTGAGGCCGTTGCCGATCTCCTCGCCGTAGTCGGCATAGGGGCCGGTCAGCGGCAGGATCACGCCGATCTTGATCACCTCCTGCGCGAGGGCGGGCTGAGCCGTCCAGGCCAGCGTGAAGGCGGCCAGCAAGGCGGATAGTCGGTTCAAAAACTTGTTCATGGGTCTCTCCTCTATAGTCTGAAGGCGGCAGATATATTTCTGCTTGACGGCCTGCCTGGGCGGCAGGCAGCGCATGATGACAGAAAGCGTCTCGATAATAAACAGTTCACTCATCGAGAGGCAGGCCGACATAATTTTCGGCCAGCACCGTGGAGGCTGCCGGCGAGTGAACCAGGTAGTCGAGTTCGGACTCCTGCATTTTCCGGCCGAATTCGCCGCTATCGGGAAAGCGGTGCGTAATGCTCGTGAACCACCAGGAAAAGCGCTCGGCCCGCCAGATCCGGGAGAGGCATCTGGCAGAATAGTGGTCGATGCCGAGACTGCTCCCGGCGTAGAAGTCGACCAGCGCATGGGCCAGGGTGCGCACGTCGGTTGCCGCGAGGTTCAGGCCCTTGGCCCCGGTCGGCGGCACGATGTGGGCGGCGTCGCCGGCCAGGAACAGGCGGCCGAAACGCATCGGTTCGGCGACGAAGCTGCGCAGCGGCGCGATGCTCTTCTCGATCGATGGACCGGTGACCAGTGCCGCCGCCGCTTGCGGATCCAGGCGTAAGCGGAGTTCGTCCCAGAAGCGCTGGTCGGACCAGTTCTCGACCTGTTCATCGAGCGAGCATTGCACGTAGTAGCGGCTCCGCGTCAATGAACGCATGCTGCACAGGGCAAAGCCGCGGGGATGGTTGGAATAGATCAGTTCGTGAGAGACCGGCGGCGTTTCCGAAAGCACGCCGAGCCAACCGAAGGGGTATACCCGCTCATAGGTGGACAGCGCGTCCGGCGGCACGCTCGCCCGGCAGACGCCATGGAAACCGTCGCAGCCGGCGATGAAGTCGCATGTCACTTCGTGGGCCACGCCGTCCTTGAGATAGCGCACCCTTGGGTGCGCGCCGTCGAAGTCATGGACGCTGACGTTCTCGGCTTCATAAACGGTCTTCAGTCCGGCCGCCGCGCGGGCATCCATCAGGTCGCGGGTGACCTCGGTCTGGCCATACACCGTGACCCGCTTGCCGCCGGTGAGTTGCTCGAAATCGATGCGGTGACGCGCCCCGCCGAAGCACAGTTCGATGCCGCCATGGACCAGGCCCTCCGCATGCATGCGGCGGCCCACGCCGGCCTCGTCGAGCAGATCGACCGCGACCTGTTCGAGCACGCCGGCACGAATCCGGCCCAGCACATAGTCCTTGCTTCTCTGCTCCAGCACCACGGTGTCGATGCCTGCGCGATACAGCAACTGACCTAGCAACAGCCCGGCCGGGCCTGAACCGATGATGGCAACCTGAACGCGCACTGTGTTTCTCCGCATGATCCTTGAGGTTTCAAATTCTAAGCTTCGCCGCCCGATGATGCAAAGTCGCAGCGGGTTGTGCGCATCGAGTCACGCGCATCGGGCCATGTTTTAGCTGAATGATCATTCATTCAGTTAAAAGTATCATGAGCCCGGCCGGATTGCAAGATTTCCTCCCGCGGACTTTCGCCCGCGAGTGCTCGCGGCTTTACGCCTGGCGCCAGGGGTGGTCGAGTTTACCCTGCTGGAAATCGCTGAGGCGCTGGCGCAGATCGTCGGGGATGGGTACGGCGCGCTTGGTTTCAAAGGAAAAGACGCATAGCGTCAGTTGCGCCGTGATCCTTGTTTGATTGTCGAGGAGTGCTTGCACCACCAGTTTGAGCGAACTGTTGCCGATGCGTTCGAGCTTGAGCGTCAGGGTGATGACTTCGCCGATCTTCGAGGGGGCGACGAAGTCGCACTGGATATTGACCATCGGCAGCCCCATCCGCCTGGTCGTGATGAAGTCCGCGTAGTTGATTTCCAGGGCGTGATTGAACCAGTCTTCCACCAGCCCGTTGAACATCACGAAATAGTGCGGATAGAAGATGATCCCGGCCGGGTCGCAGTGCGAAAAGCGTACCAGCATGTCGCTGTAGAAGATGTCCTTTTTCGTTTCCGTAGTCATTTTCTGTTCCTAGTCCTGCTTCAACTTCTGGCGGAAGGTTGCGCGGAATTTCGCCAGCTTCGGCGCCACCACCGACTGACAGTAAGCTTGCCGCTGGTGCTGGGCGAAGTATTCCTGATGGTAATCCTCAGCCGGCCAGAAAGTCGCGGCCGGAACGATCTCGGTGACGATCGCATGAGCAAAGGCGCCGGCAGCGGTCAGCGCGGCAATCGTCTCCCGGGCGTCGGCATCCTGCTCCGCGCTATGGGTGAAGATCGCCGAGCGGTACTGGCTGCCGACATCATGGCCCTGGCGATTTAGCGTGGTCGGGTCGTGGATGGCGAAAAACACCGCGAGCAATTCGCGGTAGCCGATAAGCTCCGGATCGAAAAGAATCTGCACCACCTCGGCGTGGCCGGTATCGCCGGTGCAAATTTGCTCGTAGCTAGGTTCCTTGACGTGGCCGCCGCAATAGCCCGAGACCACCTCGTGGACGCCGGCGAGGCTGTCGAAGACTGCCTCGGTGCACCAGAAGCAGCCGCCGCCCAGGGTGGCGAGTTCGAGTTGTTTCATCGGATGGTTTTTGCTTACTTGGTTACTTCGGCCGCTTGTCGATCACGCGCCTGGCCTTGCCGACCGAGCGTTCGATGGCGCCAGGAGCGGCGATGGTGACGTGGGTGGACACGCCGATATAGGACTTGATATGGTGCTGCAGATCGTGGGCGCATTGCTCACGCTCGGCTTCCGAGGCGGCGGCGAAGCCGGACTTCAGCTCCACCGCCACGGCCAGTTCGTCGAGATGCCCCCGGCGGGAGACTTCGAGCATGTAGTGGGGCGAGAGGCAAGGCTGCTTCAGGACCATCTCCTCGATCTGCGAGGGGAAGACATTGACGCCGCGGATGATCAGCATATCGTCGGAGCGGCCAGTGATCTTGCCCATGCGCCGCATCGAGCGCGAGGTCGGCGGCAGGAGCCGGGTCAGGTCGCGGGTGCGGTAGCGAATGATCGGCAGCGCCTCCTTGGTCAGCGAGGTGAACACCAGTTCGCCCAGTTCGCCGTCGGGCAAAACCTGCCCGGTGGCGGGATCGATGATCTCAGGGTAGAAGTGGTCTTCCCAGATCACCGGACCGTCCTTGCTCTCGACGCATTCCGAAGCCACGCCGGGACCCATCACCTCGGACAGTCCGTAGATGTCCACGGCCTCGATGTTGATGCGCCGCTCGATCTCGCCGCGCATCGCGTCGGTCCAGGGTTCGGCGCCGTGGATGCCGATCTTCAGCGAGGTCTGGGCCGGATCCAGCCCCTGGCGATCGAACTCGTCGGCGATCGCCAGCATGTAGGAAGGCGTCACCATGATGATGTCGGGTTTGAAGTCGACGATCAGTTGCACCTGCCGCTCGGTTTGGCCGCCGCCAAAAGGTATCACCGTGCAGCCCAGACGCTCGGCGCCGTAGTGGGCGCCAAGCCCGCCGGTGAACAGTCCATAGCCATAGGAGACATGCACCTTGTCGCCGGGGCGGCCGCCGGCGGCGCGGATCGAGCGGGCCACCAGATCCGCCCAGGTGTCGATGTCGCGCTGGGTGTAGCCGACCACCGTCGGCTTGCCCGTCGTGCCGGAAGAGGCATGGATGCGCACCACCTGTTCGCGCGGCACCGCGAACATGCCGAAGGGATAGGTCTCGCGCAGGTCCGCCTTGGTGGTGAAGGGAAACTTGGTGACATCGGAGAGTTCCTTGAGGTCCTCGGGATGCACGCCGGCGGCGTCGAACTTGGCCCTGTAGTGCTGGACATGCTCGTAGGCATGGGCCAGCGAAGTGCGCATGCGCGCCAGCTGCAATGCCGCGATCTCGTCGCGGCTGGCGATTTCGATCGGATCGAGTTTCTGCGGCCGGCTAATGTACATAAGGCTATCCTCGTCAGACTCTCTCGATGATTAACGCAATGCCCTGGCCGACGCCGATGCACATGGTGCACAAGGCGTAGCGGCCGCCGCTGCGGGTCAGTTGATGCGTCGCGGTGGCGACCAGGCGGGCGCCGCTCATGCCGAGCGGGTGGCCGATCGCGATGGCGCCGCCCAGCGGATTTACGCGCGGGTCGTCGTCGGCCAGGCCCAGGTCGCGAGTCACCGCCAGCGCCTGGGCGGCGAAGGCCTCATTGAGTTCGATGACATCCATCTGGGCCATGGTCAGACCGGTCCTGGCCAGGAGCTTGCGCACCGCCGGCGAGGGACCGAAGCCCATGATCCGTGGCGCCACGCCGGCCGTCGCCGTGGCGACGATGCGCGCCTTCGGAGACAGGCCATGAGTCTTCGCGGCGTCCCCCGAGGCGATGAGCACTGCGCAGGCGCCGTCATTGACCCCGGAAGCATTGCCGGCGGTCACGGTGAGTTCCGGGCCGTTGATGCCCCTGAGTTTCGCCAGTTGTTCCAGCGTGGTATCAGGACGGGGGTGCTCGTCGGTGTCGAAAATCCTCGCTTCACCCTTCTTCTGCGCGATCGCCACCGGCACGATCTCGTCCCGGAACAGCCCGGCGGCCTGGGCCGCCGCCCAGCGCTGCTGGCTGCGCCAGGCGAAACGGTCCTGATCCTCGCGGCCGATCTTGAAGTCGGCGGCGACGTTGTCGGCGGTCTCCGGCATCGAGTGGGTGCCGTAGCTCTTGGTCATCAGTTTGTTCACGAAGCGCCAGCCGATGGTGCTGTCGAATATCTCTGCGTGGCGCGAGAAGGCGGAGTCCGCCTTGGCCATGACGAACGGGGAGCGGCTCATCGACTCGACGCCGCCGGCGATCAGCAATTCAGCTTCGCCCGACTTGATGGCGCGTGCCGCCGTGCCGATCGCATCCAGGCTGGAGCCGCACAGGCGGTTGATCGTGGCGCCGGGCACGGCGACCGGCAGGCCGGCCAGGAGTGCGGCCATGCGCGCGACGTTGCGGTTGTCCTCGCCGGCCTGGTTGGCGCAGCCGTACAGGACGTCATCGACGACCGCCCAGTCGAGACTGGCATGGCGCAGCATCAGTGCCTTGATCGGCAGGGCGGCGAGATCGTCGGTGCGGATATGGGCGAGGCTGCCGCCGTAGCGGCCGACGGGTGTGCGCAGGGCATCGCAGAGATAGGCTTCGGTCATGGTGGGGTTCCGTTGGCTGAGTTGAGGTTGTCGAAAAATGTGCCCTTGATGCGCGAGGAGCGGCCGCGAAACAGGGCAATCATACGGCCTTCCTGATTGCTCACCTCGATGTCGTAGAGGCCGTTGCGTCCGCCCTGCTGGCGGACCTGGCCGACGCTCACGAGCGTGTCGCCGAGTTGGGCCGGGGCGAGGAAAGTGATGTCGGCGCCGGAAGCAACCGCGCGCTGGTTATAGCCGTTGCAGGCATAGGAGAAGGCGCAGTCGGCGAGGGTGAAAATAAAGCCGCCGTGGCAGATGCCGTGGCCATTGACCATGTCGGGACGCACAGTCATGCGCGCTCTGGCCATGCCCGGACCGACCTCGAGCAGTTCCAGCCCCAGGCCGCGCGCGGCCTGGTCATCCGCCCACATCAGGGCGGCGCAGCGTTCGGCGATTTGCTGGGGCGTCTGCTGGGGCGTCACTGGCAGGCTCGCATCATCTGGGACGGAAAACTTTAACCGTATCACAGAATCCGGCCAGGAGTGCTGAGCGAGCGCAAGAGGCGGCGGCCGCACTATGCTAAAATTTAGAGCTTGATCAGAATCGAATCGCCGGGAATACATCTCATCCGTTCATGTCGCAGCCGCTTATCGACTCGCGCGCCTCGCGCACCAGAACCCATCTCCGCAGCATCGTCCTCGAAGGCTGGAAGCGCGACGACGGGCTCTGGGACATTGAAGCGCGCCTGACCGACCGCAAGGATCACGACTACCCGCTGGCCTCGGGCCTGCGCGCCAAGGGCGATGCGGTGCATCAGATGTGGGTGCGGGTGACCATAGACGCGGACTTCAATATCGTCGACGCCCAGGCCTCGCTGGAAGCCGTGCCTTATCCGGGCTGCGAGCGAATCGCGCCGGCCTATCAGACCATCGTCGGGATGAATCTGGTACGTGGCTTCCGGCGCAGCGTCGGCGAAATGTTCGGTACCGTGGCCGGCTGCTCGCACCTGACCGAACTGCTCTCCTCGCTGCCTACCGCCGCGATCCAGACCTTCGCCAGCGAGCAGCGCGACACGGAACCCAGCGGCGGCGAGAAGCCATTTCAACTCGACCGCTGCCATGCCCTGGATACCCGAGGGCAGGTCGTCAGGCGCTATTACCCGCGCTGGTACAGGGCCGCCGATACCGAGTTTGACACTGCGGATTCGGCAACTTCACCATTTGATTTCTCAAAAAGTAAGGAAGAAGCATGAAAATCCATGAGTACCAGGGCAAGGAAATCCTGAGGAAGTATGGCGTGACCACCCCGCGTGGCCTTCCCTGCTTCTCGGTAGATGAGGCGGTCGCTGCCGCAGCTTCGCTCGGCGGCAAGGTTTGGGTGGTCAAGGCACAGATCCATGCAGGCGGGCGCGGCAAGGGCGGTGGCGTCAAGGTGGCGAAGTCCGCCGACGAAGTCAGGCAGTACGCCGAGGCGATACTCGGCATGCAGTTGAAGACCCATCAGACCGGCCCGGAGGGCCAGAAGGTCCGCCGCCTGCTGGTCGAGGAGGGCGCCGACATCAAGCAGGAACTCTATCTCGGCATGGTCGTCGATCGGGTCAGTCAGCGGGTCTGCCTGATGGCATCTTCCGAGGGCGGCATGGACATCGAGGAAGTCGCCGCGCATACGCCGGAGAAAATTCACAAGGTGTTCATCGATCCGGAATCGGGCCTGAAAGACGCGGAAGCCGACGACGTTGCCAGGAAAATCGGCGTGCCCGAGGCTTCGGTGGCGCAAGCGCGGGTCATCCTCCAGGGTTTGTACAAGGCATTCTGGGAGACCGATGCCAGCCTGGCCGAAATCAATCCGTTGATCGTCACCGGGTCGGGCGCCGTCATTGCCCTCGACTGCAAGCTCAATTTCGATTCCAACGCCCTGTTCCGTCATCCGGACATCGTCGCCATGCGCGATTTTGACGAGGAAGACCCGGCCGAGATCGAAGCCTCGAAGTTCGATCTTTCCTACATTTCCCTGGACGGCAATATCGGCTGTCTGGTCAATGGCGCCGGTCTGGCGATGGCGACCATGGACACGATCAAGCTGTTCGGCGCCGAACCGGCCAACTTCCTAGACGTCGGCGGCGGCGCCAGCGCCGAGAAGGTCACCGAAGCCTTCAAGATCATGCTCAAGAATCCCAAGGTCAAGGGCATCCTGGTCAACATCTTCGGCGGCATCATGAAGTGCGACACCATCGCTGCGGGCGTCGTTACCGCCGCCAAGGATGTCCATCTGACCGTTCCCCTAGTGGTCCGCATGAGGGGTACCAACGAGGATCTGGGCAAAGAGATCCTAAAGCACTCCGGACTGCCCATCATTTCCGCCGATACCATGGCGCAAGCCGCCGAGCGCATGGTCGCCGCCATCGCCGGCCACTAAGCGCAACCAAGCGCCACTAAGGAGAATTCATGTCTATTCTGATCAACAAGGACACCCGCGTCGTCACTCAGGGCATCACCGGCAAGACCGGGCAGTTCCATACGCGGATGTGCCGCGAATACGCCAACGGCAAGAACTGTTTCGTCGCCGGAGTGAATCCGAAGAAGGCCGGCGAGGATTTCGATGGCATCCCGATCTACGGCAGCGTCAAGGACGCGAAACGTCAGGCCGGCGTCAATGTCTCGGTGATCTATGTGCCGCCACCTTTCGCCGCCGCCGCGATCTGGGAAGCGGTCGATGCCGATCTGGATCTGGTCATCTGCATCACCGAGGGCATCCCGGTGCGTGACATGATCGAAGTCAAGGAGCGGATGCGGAAGCTGAACAAGAAGACCGTGCTGGTCGGCCCGAACTGTCCCGGCGTCATAACCCCGGACGAGATCAAGATCGGCATCATGCCCGGCCATATCCACAAGAAGGGCCGCATCGGCGTGGTCTCTCGTTCCGGCACGCTGACCTACGAGGCCGTCGGCCAGTTGATGGACCTCGGCCTGGGTCAATCGAGCTGCGTCGGTATCGGCGGCGATCCGGTCAATGGCTTGAAGCATATCGACGTCCTGCGCATGTTCAACGACGATCCCGAAACCGATGCCGTGATCATGGTCGGCGAAATCGGCGGCACGGACGAGGAGACCGCCGCCGAATGGGTCAAGGCCAACATGAAGAAGCCCGTGGTCGGTTTCATCGCAGGTGTCACCGCGCCAGAGGGTAAGCGCATGGGCCATGCCGGCGCAATCATTTCCGGCGGTAAGGGAACGGCCCAGGAAAAGCTCGCCGTCATGGAAGCCTGCGGCATCAAGGTGACCAGGAACCCTTCGGAAATGGGGCGGCTATTGAAAACCGTGCTGTAAGCCCACCGTTGGTGAAAGAAGACGCGCCGCCAGTCGGCGCGTTTTTTTCCAACTACCTTCCCCCCAGCCCCCTTCCCAAGGAAAGGGGTGATGATCGATCGCTGTGCTCACAGTAATTACGCTGCCTCGCCTTGGGGCGGCCCGGCGGCTCGATTGCCGCGCCCGATGGCCTGGAAGTTGGATAGAATCGTGCGGTTGCCAAACGGGCGGTGGTTTCATGAACGGTTTTCTGGAAGCGCAGTTTTGGATTTCCCTGCTGCAGATCATCGGCGTCAATATCGTCCTGAGCGGCGACAATGCCATCGTAATCGCCATGGCGGCGCGCTCGGTGCCGGCGCATCAGCAGGGCCGCGCTATCGCGCTTGGCAGCATGGGGGCGATCGTGATGCGGGTGATCCTGACCATCTTCGCCGTCGAACTGCTCAAGTTGCCTTACCTCAAGCTGGTCGGCAGCGTCCTGCTGTTCTGGATCGCGGTCCAGTTGTTGCTGCCCGAAGGCGATGGCGAGGCGTCCTTCGAGAGTCGCGACACGCTGTATGCCGCGATCAAGACCATCCTCATAGCCGATCTGGTGATGAGTCTCGATAATGTCATCGGTGTCGCGGCTGCCGCCAAGGGTGACCTGACGTTGCTGATTCTCGGCCTGGGGATCAGCATCCCCCTGATCGTTTTCGGCAGTTCTGTGGTGCTGAAACTGATGGAGCGCTTCCCCGTTATCATCACGCTCGGCGGCGCCCTGCTAGGCTATATCGCCGGCGACATGGCGGTCAATGACGGCGCGATCAGCGCCTGGGTCGCGGCGAAGGCCGCCTGGCTGGAGCCCTCGGCGGGGATATTTGCTGCGTTCTCGGTCGTCGGGACCGGGAAGTGGCTGGCATGGCGGGCGCAGCCCGAGGAGCGAAGGATTATCTGAATGGTTTTGGCTTCGACCTTGGAGGTCGTCATCCGCAGCGATGTTGGGCGCGTACGAACGCATAACGAGGATGCGGTGTATGCCAATCCGGCGCTCGGCCTGGCGATACTGGCCGACGGCATGGGCGGCTATAACGCCGGCGAAGTGGCCAGCACGATGGTGACGACACTGCTCGGTGCAGGGCTGGAGCAGTCGTTCGCAGCAAGCGTCGGCCAATTGACGACCCAGGTGGCGAAGGGCTTGCTGGAGGCGGAGATTGCCCGCGTCAATAGCGCGATATATGCCGCGGCGCAGGACCAGCCGCAGTATGCCGGCATGGGTACGACGCTGGTGATGGCGATGTTCCACGGCAATGCTATGACCGTGGCGCATATCGGCGACTCGCGCCTGTACCGCTTGCGCGGGGACGAGTTGCAATTGCTCACGCGTGACCACTCGGTGTTGCAGGAACAGATCGACCGCGGTGTGCTGAGCCGCGAACAGGCGCGGCGCTCGCAGCACAAGAATCTGGTGACTCGGGCGTTGGGCATCGATCCCGACGTCACGCCGGAGATCAACGACTATGGCACGCTGCCCGGCGATATCTATCTGCTTTGCTCGGATGGTTTGAACGACCTGGTCGAGGATGAAGCTATCGCCGAGCTCTTGCGCAAGCAGGCCGCAGATCTCGAAAAGGCCGCCGTGCAGTTGGTGCAGCGGGCCAATGACAGCGGCGGGCACGATAATGTGTCGCTGATTCTGGTGCGCGTCGGAAAATGCTATCCTTCCACGTTACGCAGATGGCTTACCCGGCTGTTGGCAGGCTTCAAGTAATCGACCCCTACGGGAATATCAAGATGGCGAAGCTGATACTCAGCATGGACGGTCTGGTGTTGAAGGAGATCGCGCTCGACAAGGAGCGGATTACCGTCGGGCGCAAGCCATACAATGACATCCAGATCGACAACCTCGCCATCAGCGGCGAGCATGCGGTGATAGTGACCATCCTCGATGATTCCTTCCTCGAGGACCTGAACAGCACCAACGGTACCTTCGTCAACGGCCAACCGGTCAGGAAACGCATCTTGCAGGATGGCGACGTGATCGAACTGGGCAAATATCGTCTCAAGTATTTCAACGAGACGGTCAAGCAGGCCGCGCGGGCGGGTTTCGATGTCGCGGCGCCATTGCCGCTAGGCGGGATCCAGATCCTCACCGGCGCCAATGCCGGCAAGGAGCTGGAACTGACCAAGAACCTGACCCGGCTCGGCAGGCCTGACGCGCAGGTGGCGGTGATCACTCGCCGGCCGCACGGCTACTTCCTGACCCACGTCGAAGGCGATACATATCCGGTGATCAATGGCAAGACGCTGGAAGCTCAATCCCATCCGCTTGCCGACCACGACGTGATCGAACTGGCCGGCGTGAAGATGGAATTCTTTCTGAAAGGCTGATGGCGTGCCCTGGTTCAAGCCCGGTGACTGGCCGGGAAGGGAGGCGGCGCCATGACGCTTAGCGTGAAAATACGTTGCCATGCGCGTTAGGATACTCGGCTGCAGCGGCGGCATCGGGGGGCCATCGTTGCGCACCACCGCCATGCTGGTCGACCACGATATCCTGATCGATGCCGGCACCGGCGTCGGTGATCTTTCCATCGCCGAACTGGTGCAGATCGATCATGTCTTCATCACCCATTCCCATCTCGACCACATTGCCTGTCTGCCCCTGATCGGCGATAGCGTCGGCGATTTGCGCGAGAAACCGCTGACCGTGTATGCGACGCAGCCGACCATTGCTATCCTGCGGCAGCATATTTTCAATGGCTCGGTATGGCCGGACTTCACCCGCATTCCCAATGCCGAGCGGCCCTTCCTGCGTTTCCAGGAGATTCGGCCTGGCCAGGTGGTGACACTCGATGCCGGAAGCGCTAGTCGTAAGATCACTGCGCTGCCCGCCAACCACACCGTGCCGGCAGTGGGCTATCATCTCGACTCGGGCCAGGCATCCCTGGTTTTCACGGGCGACACCTGTGCCTGCGAGGAGTTCTGGCAGGAAGTGAATGATATTTCCAACCTGCGCTACCTGATCGTGGAGACCGCCTTCGCCGACCATGAAGCGGAATTGGCCCACCTGTCGATGCACTTCCACGCCGTCGCGCTGGCCGCCGAGTTGACCAGATTGCGGCGTCCGGCTGAATTGTTCATCACCCATCTGAAGGCGGGCCAGGGCGAACTGATCATGCAGGAGATCGAGGCCTGCCTTGGGAAATATCGGCCGCGCAGACTGGAAAGCAATTATGTCTTCGACTTCTGAAACCACGATGGTGTACCCGTCATGAGCACCGAGCCGGCTCCGCCGCGGGAAAAAAGCCGGCCGGACGTGGATGGCAGTCGGCTGAAGTTCTTCAAGAATCTGCAGTCGGTCACCAACAAGATCCATGCGACCAGCAACGTCGACGAGATCATGCTCGAACTGTCGCAAGACGTCTGCCAGTTGTTTAACGCCGATCGCTTGACGATCTATGCCATGGCCGAGGATCGCGCCGCCATCGTCTCCAAAATCAAGACCGGCTACAATTCCTTCCAGAGCCTCAGGCTGCCGATCAATAACAAAAGCATCGCCGGGTATATCGCGCAGTCGCGCAAGATCCTCAACATCCGCGATGTCAACGACGCCAAGGAGTTGGCCTTGTATAGCGCGTCCCTGCGCTTTCAGCAGGAGGTCGATCGGCGCACCGGCTATCACACCAAGCAGATGCTCGCTGCTCCTATCATCAGCAAGAACGATGGCGCTCTCCTGGGCGTGACGCAGATCATCAACAACAAGGCCGACAAGCCATTTTCGGCGGAGGCCGAGGAGGGTATCCAGGATCTTTGCGAAACCCTGGCGGTCGCCTTTTCCCAGCGCAAGAAGCCGGCCACGATGGCCAGGTCGAAATACGACTTCCTGGTGACCGATGCGGTGCTCTCGGCGGAGGAACTTGAACTCGCCATGCGTTCGGCGCGGCGCAAGAATCTCTCGCTGGAGGAGGTGCTGCTCGACGAATTCCAGGTGCCGCTGCCGGTGCTCGGGGCGGGATTGGCCAAATATTTTTCCGTTCCTTACGAGCCCTATCAGGCCGATCGCAGCAGACCGACTGATCTGCTGAAGAACCTGAAGCGCGATTACGTCGAACAGAATCAGTGGCTGCCCATCGCGACATCCGATGACGGCACCGTGATCCTGACCCTGGACCCGGAGCAGATCAAGAGTTCGCATGTGGTCAGCAACGTCTTCCCCAAAAGCCGTTTGATCTATCGCGTCACCACCAACAGCGAATTCAGGGAAACCCTGGATCTCTATTTCGGCGCGACGCGCGACGCCGATTCATCGAGTGTCGGCGAACTGCTTTCCGGTCTCACCGATGACGACGAGACTGCCGACACGACGGCCGACGATCTCTCCGCCGCCTCCGACAACGAACTGGTTCGCCTGGTCAACAAGATCATCGTCGACGCCTACAACCAGGGCGCTTCCGACATCCACATCGAGCCCGGGCCGGGCAAGGCGAAGACGCTGGTGCGCTTTCGCAAGGACGGCTCGCTGGTGCCCTATATCGAGATCCCGTCGAGCTATCGCGCGGCACTGGCGGTGCGCATCAAGATCATGTGCGAGTTGGATATCTCGGAGCGGCGGCGGCCGCAGGACGGCAAGATCAAGTTCAAGAAATACGGCCCGCTCGATATCGAACTGCGCGTCGCGACGATTCCCTCTGCCGGCGGCGTCGAGGACATCGTGATGCGCATCCTCGCCGCCGGCGAACCGATTCCGCTCGACCGGCTGGGCCTGCTGCCGGTCAACCTCGAACGGCTCAAGACCGCGGTGTCCAAGCCCTACGGCCTGTTCTTCGTCTGCGGTCCGACCGGTTCCGGCAAGACCACCACGCTGCACTCGGTGCTGGGCTACCTCAACAAGCCGGACACCAAAATCTGGACCGCCGAGGATCCGGTCGAGATTACCCAGAAGGGTCTGCGCCAGGTGCAGATCAACAAGAAGGCCGGCCTCGATTTCCCCACGATCATGAAGTCCTTCCTGCGCGCAGATCCGGACATCATCATGGTCGGCGAAATGCGCGACCGGGAGACCACGGCGCTGGGCATCGAGGCCTCGCTCACCGGCCATCTGGTCTTCGCCACGCTGCATACCAACAGCGCCCCCGAGTCGATCACCCGCCTGCTCGACATGGGCATGGACCCGTTCAACTTCGCCGATGCGCTGCTCGGCATACTCGCCCAGCGCCTGGCCAAGCGCCTGTGCAAATGCAAGGAAGCCTACCTTCCTGACGCCGCCGAGATCGAGCATCTGCTCACCGAGTACTGCGAGGAAATGATGAGCACGGTGACCTTCAGGAAGGATGCTGAGGTTGCCCGGGCCGCGATCCGCAGCGAATGGCTGAAGAACTACGCGCCGGGCGGGCAATTCACCCTGTACCGCCCCAAGGGCTGTGCCGTTTGCAGCGATACTGGCTACAAGGGTCGGCTGGGTTTGCACGAACTGATGATCGGCTCCGATCACGTGAAGAAACTGATCCAGGAGCACGCCCGCGTCGCCGACCTGCTCGCCGCCGCGCTCGAGGACGGCATGCGCACGCTGAAGATGGACGGCATGGAAAAAGTCCTGCAGGGCGAGACCGACATGAAGCAGGTCCGGACGGTGTGCATTAAGTAGGGCCGGTATTAGCGCTGAGCCTGTCGGAGGTTGTGGCTGACAGGTGCGCTCCGTTAGGCTGGAAACCCGAAGAGTACGAACAAGGGGAGATTTCCCCTTGTTTATCCCCATGGGGGGGACTATGGTCCGTGGCGACTCCCACCGGGGCCGGGTGACGAAAATCGTCACATTCTGACGTTTTCCCCTGCACCTTGTTCGCCTAGGTCATCTGCCGCCCGCCGCCAGGCCGCGCGGGCAGCGGACCATGATTTCTGGCATATGGCTTGCTAGATAGTCGTCGGGAGGCTCTTGAACAGCCTCACCTTCCGGATCCGCCGCAAACATCGAGGAGCATGATATGAAAAAGCTACAGAAAGGTTTCACCCTGATCGAACTGATGATCGTCGTGGCGATCATCGGCATTCTCGCCGCCATCGCCCTGCCGCAGTATCAGGACTACATCAAGAAGTCGCA